>JAEEHP010000122.1 GCA_016280855.1 Bacteroidaceae bacterium | reverse complement strand
GCAGAAGTCCTGTCGCACAGGAGCCTCCTGATACTTCGCGATGTGGATGGCGTGATCGACAAGTTCGTTGATACCTTCGTTTTTGGCAGCTGAGATGGGCACCACAGGCAGTCCGAGGATCTGTTCCATCTCGTTCACCAGGATGCTGCCGCCGTTGTTGCGCACCTCGTCCATCATGTTGAGGGCCAGCACCATGGGCGTTCCCAGCTCCATGAGTTGCATGGTGAGGTAAAGGTTGCGCTCGATGTTGTTGGCATCCACGATGTTGATGATGCCCTTGGGCTTCTCTTTCATGATAAACTCGCGTGATACGATCTCCTCGGAGGTGTAAGGCGACAGCGAGTAGATGCCCGGTAGGTCGGTGACAGAGGTCTCGGGATGTCCTTTGATGACGCCGTCTTTGCGGTCGACGGTGACGCCGGGGAAGTTACCCACATGTTGGTTGGCGCCCGTCAGCTGGTTGAAGAGTGTGGTCTTGCCGCAGTTCTGCTGTCCGGCGAGGGCGAAGGTGAGCTTGGTGCCTTTGGGCAGCGGGGTCTCGTGGGTCTTGTCGTGGTAAATGCCTGCCTCACCCAAGCCCGGGTGGGCGTTATGGTCGGGGAGGGAGGTGATATACAGTTGGTCGAGGTTGCTATCTTTTTCTTCGCTTTGACTGTCGTCGCATGCCTCCACTTCGATGAGGGCGGCATCAGCTTTGCGAAGGGTGAGGGCATAGCCATGGATCATCACCTCCATCGGGTCGCCAAGGGGCGCGTATTTCACGATCTTGATGAACGCATCGGGGATAAGGCCCATGTCGAGGAAGTGCTGTCGGCGTTGGCCTTCGCCTCCCACGGCCTTGATGCGTGCGGATTGTCCTATTTCGAGTTTATCGAGGGTTGTCATTGGATGCTTCTGTTTGATGCTGCAAAAATACAAAGACAATCCTTACCTTTTTATCCTCATTTATGATACTTTTTTTTAAAATGAGTCCTTATTATTAGGGAGATTCCCGCGTCAGCGGGAATGGAGTTATGTGGGTTGTTCATACTCGCGGCGGTAAGTCAAGTGGTATGTCTATATAAACCCTACTGGCCGCCGCACAGATAGCATAATGTATAACTCCATTAACTCCGTTGAATCTTCGATTTCCCGAAGGGAATCTCCAAATATTTAAGGTATTCTAATCTCCTCTGCATCGCCCCGAGTGAAGAACCTGACGGTCACTTGGGGCGTTTTTTTGTCCTCGCTTTTGGTCTCGCAGCGGAACGACACTTCCGACATCCCTTCGTCAAGGTAGGAGACACCTTGCGCCTCGACTTCTTTGACTTGGTTATAGTTCGCATCGGTGATGTAGGCGTTTCCATCGAAGTCGTAGACGAGATATTGTCCGGCCTTGAGAGTGCAGGGCAGATAAAGGATGCCGTTAGGTGTGCGGAGGTTCAGCTCGCTGATGCTGCCTTTGCCTTCCACCTCGATGCGGAGGGCGAAACGGCTTTTGTAGGGGCTGTTCCACTGCCAAGCGTCGTCCTTCAGGTTGCATAGAAAGCCTCTTGAGATGTATTGTGGATAAAGCAGATAGGTCGAGTCTTCGCCTTTCTCGATATGCCAGCTGCTGTAGGGGTCTTTGAAGGCTTCTTTCTGCGCCTCGCTGAAGGCCCCCGAGAGTCGTAGCGATTCCCAAATGCTGATGGCGTTCAATATGGCGTCGGTGAGACCGTGTTTGCGCATGGTGTTGGCTTCGAAGTCGAGGCCGAAGCCCGCGTCGAAGGCAGCGGCGTTGGAGAGGAACCACTCCAGCTCTTCCATCGTGGTGGCTTTGCGGTTTTTGTCGGCGAGGTGGATCTTGAAATTACCCAACATCCACGGCATCATGTTACTGCGATAGAAGGCTTGTTTTTTCTGGAGTTTTTCGGCAATGGTGTTGCGCATCGAGGCGTTCCAAAGCGTGTTGTCGTTGACTCTCGTCAGGTAGTGCCACGAGCCATGCGTGAGTTGGTCGGCTTGGAGGTGTTTCCCGGGATTGTACCGTTGCATGGTGTCGAGGAGTTGCGTGATGGCCCGGTCGCCTAAACCATTGTAGGCATAGCTCTTCAAGTCTTTGAAGACTAGTAGTGGAGCGTTGTCTTTAGCGACTTTTTGGGCTTCTTTGAGGATCATCTTGTCCTGTATCCATGGGGTGGGGACGAAGGTGAAGTCGGTGTTGTCCCACAGTTTGAAGGTAGAGGCGTCTTTTTTGTGGGCGGATTTCTTGGTGCCGAAGGCGCCGCGTGTGCAGCAGTAGAACACATGGATGTTGCCGATGGCCTCGGTGCTGCGATAGGTGATCAGCTCGTCGTCGATAAGAAGCACATTGAGGTGGGCAGGCTTGCCGAAGAGTCCGGAGTGGTAGACGGCAAACTCGGTCTGTGTGGCATCGATGGGAAGCTGCAACTCGAGTTCGCCTTGTTTCAAGAGGTTGTCCGCATTTACTGAAGTGTTGGCAGGGATGCGGTTGGCCCACACTTCGAGGCTGAGGTCCAAACCGGCTTGATGGCATTTCTGGGCCACGAAGGCGGTGTCTTTGGCGCTGTATTCGTTGCAGAGGTACGACTTGGTCGAAAGTGGGTCCACTTTGTTCCAAATGCCGTTGTTGACGGGATGTGCCAGCCCTTCCTTGGCCTCTGTCTCTGCAATTTTGGCCATGATATCTTGCTGTCGACAAGCGAAAAGCATCAAAGAGGCGCCGTTTATGGAACCTTGAGGGTAATTAAGGTTATAGGCGAGGGCGTCCTCATGACCATAGGTGTCGCGGATGTGTGGCAGGAAACGGTCATAGGCTGAAAACTGCATGTGAGTTCCTTCGGAGGTAGCCATGGCTGCCACTTCTGGGTCGGCATCGTAATGCAGCATTTGACTGACTTGTTGGGCACAGTTTGCAGGAAAGCCTGCGTTGATTTTCGTGTTAAGCGCCTGCATGCCAAAGGCCAAGCCTCGCCCTTGCGCCACACCGATGACTTCGCCCACGCTTTCGGTGAGGTTGAGGCATATTGGGAACAGGAGCACAGCATCGGGGTCTTTCTCCCAATCGGCATAGTCGACGGTGGCGGTAATGCTACTCCCGTCATAGTCTATGTCAAATATCAGGCTGATGATGCCCACTCCGCTTTTGAAACCGATGGTCGCTACATCGAAATTGCAATTGAAGTAGGAGGGGAGGTACGCCTTGCCGTCTTTGAAGGCTATGGCAACGGGACAGCCTTCGCCAGCGAGGACCTTCTCGCCGCAGATGGTGACATAACGCACCGTGCCAAGCTCGTCGATGCCGATCGAGAAGTTACGCGTGTGGAAAGGATAGGTGTAGACGCTCCTGATGTCTTCAATATATTGGGCTTGGGCGAATAAGGCGCTCCAGAGCAAGATGAGGGTGGCAAACAGTTTTTTCATCAGTCGATTCCTCTTAAGTCTTTGTAAAGTTTAACGGCATAAAGGTCGGTCATATTGGAGATGAAGTCGATGACCGACTGCAGCTTGGTGTAGGTGTCGTCGGTCTCCACCTTGAACTGTTCGGGAACGAGCGAGAGCAACTTCTTGTTATAAGGTGTGTCGGGGTTGAGGACGGCGTCGGTAAACTCCTCCATCAGTGTCCCGATGACATTGAAACCCGTCAGTTCGATCTTCACCACCGAGGGGTGGCGGTAGATGTGTTTCACGGATTCGTTGCGACAGAATTCGAGGGCGTTCTTCTCATATTCAGGCAGATGCGCGATGAGGCTCTTCTCAAAACGGCCTTTCATGATGGCGTCGTAGTTCTTGAGGAAGATGTCGCTGGAGAGGTTCACCAACTTGTTGATGAGCATGGCACGCAGGAAGGCCATCCGCTCGTTGACATCCGTCACGCTATGGTAGACCTCGTCTTTATGGTTGAAGAACCCTTTGTCCTTTTTTTCGTTGAAGAAAGCGGTGAAGCAACTCTCGATGGCTTCGGTGCTGACGATGCCGCGTTTGTGGGCGTCTTCCATGTCGAGGATGAGGTAACAGATGTCGTCGGCGGCTTCCATCATATAGGAAAGGGGATGGCGGGCGTATACGAGATGTCCGTCATCGATCCTTGGCATGCCACATTCTTCGACGACCTCCTTGAAGGCGTCGATCTCGGAGTAAAAGACATTGTATTTCTTGCGGTTGCCTTTGTCGAACGAAGGGTAGGGGTATTTCAGCAGGGTGGCCAGGGTCGCGGTGGTGAGGGAGAATCCGCCGGCGCGTCGGCCCGTGAACTGGTGCGTCAGCTGGCGGAAGGCGTTGGCGTTGCCTTCGAAGGCGATGAGGTCGCTCCATTGCTCGGGCAGCACTCGGTCTTTGAGTGTCTTGCCAGCGCCGTCTTTGAAGAAGCTGCTGATGGTGTCTTCGCCTGAGTGGCCGAAGGGCGGGTTGCCGAGGTCGTGGGCCAGGCATGCCGTGGCCACGATGGTCTCGATGTCGGACTGGCGTTCCTTCATCTCGGGGTGTTTCTCTGCGAGTTTTTCGACGGTGCGGCAGGCGATGGAGCGTCCCACGCTGGCCACTTCGAGGCTGTGGGTGAGGCGGTTGTGGACCATTTGTGCGCCGGGCAAGGGGAACACCTGGGTCTTGTTTTGCAGCCTGCGGAAGGTGCTACTGAAGATGATGCGGTCGTAGTCGCGTTGGAACGAGCTACGGATGTCGGCGCTCTTGTGCGGCTGCGCATAGCGTTTGTTGGAGAGGAGGTCGGTCCAGTTCATGGCTTACTTTATTGGTTCAAACTCTGCCGCGCATAAGGCACCAAATCCTGGCTTGCAAATTCCCCTTTTAGGAACTTGAAATACCCTGCCACGGCAACCATGGCGGCATTGTCAGTGGAATAGGAGAGGCGCGGAATGAAGACTTTCCAATGGTATTTTTCGCCGAGGGCGAGCAT
>JAEEHP010000121.1 GCA_016280855.1 Bacteroidaceae bacterium | reverse complement strand
GTCTCGTCCTCAATCTTCGACATCGAGCGTCCCACCTCCAACATGTCCATGTCGTTATAGTGGCCGTCGTGGCAATAGGCAGAGAGGTAGAGATTCTCGGCGAGGATGCCCTTCACCGAGCGCCAGGCATCGTAGATGTCGCCCGTGGTGCGCCACGAGTCGGCAACATCGGATACCCATGTACCGGGATAGGCCCAGCGGCAGATGTTGAACACGACGTCCTCCTTGCCACAGTTGCGGATGGCATTCGAAATCTTCGTGTACTGTTGGCGCTCGTCGAGTCCCATGTGGTTGCCACCGCAGTAGTCGACCTTGATGAAGTCGAAGTCCCAGTCGCGGAAGTAGAGCTGGCAGTCCTGGTCCTCATGTCCTGCGAAGCCCACGCCGATGCCCCATGCGTGGCGGTTGCCCGAGCCGCAGGTGTTATCGCCGGCATCGCTGTAGATGCCAGCCTTCAAGCCGAGGGAGTGGATGTAGTCGACCAAGGCTCGCATGCCCGAGGGAAAGAGCTTCGTGTTCAGCCGCAGGTGACCGTCCTGACCACGGCCGTCCCAGTAGCCATCGTCGATGTTGACGTACTTGAATCCAGCCTCCTGCAGACCTGTGTTGTGCATGGCATCGGCCTGCTGGCGGATGAGTTGTTCGTTGATGTTCAGTGCAAACGTGTTCCACGAGCTCCAGCCCATGGTGGGAGTGCGTGTTGGCTTGACAGGGTTGGCAGCTTGTGCAGCCATGGCGAAGACGATCGACAGGAGGACGGTCAACGTAGCGGTAAGTGTTCTTTTCATGTTGGTTGTTGTTATTAGTGAATGGTTTTTAGTTTTATGACATGTATGAACGAGCGTTTACAGGATTTTGCGCGAGATGTAGCGGACGGGGTACCACACGGCGAGCCAGCTTACTGCGATGACGGTGAGGAACACGATGAGGACGTCGCTGTAGTGGACGCTGACGGGGTAGGCGTTGACGACGAACATGCCGCTCTCTGCGCCCATGCCGACGAGTCCAAACGTCTGCTGCAGCCAGCAGAGCAACAGTCCCAGGGCGATGCCTACGATGGCACCGAGGGCGGCTATCATACGGCCTTCGAGGAGGAATATCTGTCGGATCTGCCGGTCGTCGGCCCCAAGGTTGCGCAGGGTGGCGACGTCGTCCTTCTTGTCGATAATGAGCATGGACAGCGAGCCGATGATGTTGAAGCTGGCCACGATGAGGATGAAGGTCAGGAAGATGTAGGCGAGGAGCTTCTCAATCTGCATGATGCGGAACGTGTCGGCCTGCTGCTCGTAGCGGTCGAGCACACGGAAGCGGTCGCCAGCGATGCGCCGCATCTGCCTCTTCACGCTGGTGAGGTCGGAGCCGTCCTTCAGGCGCAGCTCCAGCGACGAGAGCATGCCCTGCTGGTCGAAGATGCGACGTGCAAAGCCGATGGGAGCCACGATGTAGTCACGGTCGTACTTGCCTTGTCGCGTTGCGAAGACCACGCCTGGCATGATGAGCGAGTCGACCTCGAAGCCCTCCTGCGGGTTGGAGAGGTCGAGCTGACCGTCGCGTCGGGGTGCATAGATGTGGATGTACTGTCCGAAGCGCACGCCCGTACCCAGCTCCTGTGCCAGGCGGATGCCCATGGTGCCGTACTCGAGGTCGGCGGCGTGCAGTTGGAACTCGCCGTCGCCATAGACAATTTCGTTGATATGGGTGAGGGAGGAGAAGTTATCGTCGACTCCTTTCACGGTTACCATGGCCTGATGGCCCGCATAGACGGCCAATGCCATGTCCTCGACCGACTCGGTGGCAACGTCGACCTCGGGCAACTGCCGCAGCTCGGTCAGCACAGGGTCATCGCTGGCGACTGTCTTTCCCTCGACGGGCACCACCTTCAGCTGTGGGTCGAACTGCGTGAAGAACGATGCCACCATGTCGTGGAAACCGTTGAACACGCTGAGCACAATGACCAGTGCCATGGTGGCCACGGCAATGCCCACCATCGAGATCACGGAGATGATGTTGATGGCGTTGGTGGACTTCTTCGAGAAGAGGTAGCGGCGGGCTATATAGAAGGGAAAGGACATCTACTTCTTCAGGAGTTCGTCAATATGGTCGATGTAGTCGAGGGAGTCGTCGATGAAGAAGCGCAGTTCGGGGATGATGCGCACCTGATTGCGGATGCGCGTGCCCAGCTCGTAGCGGATGGTCTTCATGTTCGTGTTGACGTTCTGGATGATTTCCTCGCCACGTTCGCTGGGGAACACGCTCAGGTAGGCGGTGCAGATGCTCAGGTCGGGCGATACCTTGGCGCGCGTAACGCTGACCATGACGCCGTGCATGGCGCGCGTCTGCTCCTGAAAAATCTGTGCCAGTTCCTTTTGCAACAGGCGGGCAATCTTGTTTTGTCTTGTTTCTTGCATATTGGGTGGTGGGTGATGATGAATGGTTATGAGGGGTTATGAAGGGTTTTGAGGGGTTATGAAGGGTTATGAGGGGTTATGAGGGGTTATGAAGGGTTATGAGGGGTTGAGAAGAGCCTCGACGGCCAGGCGATAGGAATCCATGCCAAAGCCACAGATGACGCCCACGCAGGCTGCCGACAGCATGGACACATGGCGGAACTCCTCGCGTTGGTGGACGTTCGAGATGTGGACCTCGACCACGGGCGCATCGACGGACCTGATGCAGTCGGCCAGCGCAATGCTCGTGTGGGTGTAGGCACCGGCATTCAGCACAATGCCATCGACGTCGAATCCCACCTCTTGCAGCTTGTCGATGAGTGCGCCTTCGTGGTTGCTTTGGAAATAGCCGATCTCGGCCACGCCCTCGAACTGGGTGCGCAGGCTGTCCATGCACTGTTCCATGGTCTGCCGGCCGTAGATGTCGGGTTCGCGCCTCCCCAGCAGATTCAGGTTTGGCCCGTTGATAATCATGATTTTCTTCATCGTCGTTTCAGATAGGTTTTGTAACTGTGGCATCGTCGGACACGTTTTCGCTCGGAAAAACTCCAGTGATTTTTTGGTTTTTCGCTGGCTTATTCATATCTTTGCCGCTGCAAAGATACACATTTTTATGAAAAAGGACAAGAAATCGACCGAAGATGTTGTAAAATCGTACGTCAGGTATTTGAAACTCGCGCGCAACTACACCGAGAACACCCTTTGGGCCTACCAGAACGATCTTCGGCATCTGCTGGACTACTGCCGTCGTGAGGAGAAGACTGTGGCGGAACTTTCGCTACAGGACCTGCAGCACTTCGCGGCAACATTGCACGAGTGCGGCATAGGGCCCACGTCGCAGGCGCGCATCCTCAGCGGAGTGCGCTCCTTCTATCGTTTCCTGCTTGCCGACGGCTACATCGACAGCGATCCCACGGAGCTGCTGGAGTCGCCAGCCATCGGCCAACATCTGCCCGAGGTGCTCACGACCGATGAGGTGGACCGTATTGAGGCGAGCATCGACTTGTCGAAACCCGAAGGACAGCGCAACAAAGCCATCGTGGAGGTGCTTTTCTCGTGTGGGCTGCGCGTCAGTGAACTGGTCAACCTGCATCTTTCGGACCTCTATCTCGAAGAGGGCTACCTGCGTGTCTTCGGCAAAGGTCGCAAGGAACGGCTCGTTCCCATTTCGAAACGTGCCATCCACGAGTTGAAACTGTGG
>JAEEHP010000120.1 GCA_016280855.1 Bacteroidaceae bacterium | reverse complement strand
TCTTATACCACCGGCCACCCCGACAATGAGATGCCCGACTGGCTCTACTTCAACGTCATCGACATCAACCACGGCAACGGTCCTATCCTCCGCGACATCAAGGGCAACCAGCTCTCGGTCATCGCCAATGGTGTACACAACGTCAACAAGCAGAGCAGCTACGCCAGTGCTCATCCTGCAGCCATCGTGGACAATACCGCCAACATCCGTAACTGGGTATGGCAGATTACGTTGGACGAGAATGAAAACCCCGTCATCGCCTATCCTCACATCGACGATGCCAAGACAACTCATGTCTATTGGTATGCCCGCTGGACGGGCTCGGAATGGCGCCGCACTTGGGTACAGTATGGCGGTCACGCTTTCCACCTGAACTGGAACTCCACCGAGCGTTGCTACAGCGGTGGCATGGCCATAGACCCCGACCATGTCAACGATCTCTACCTCAGCATCCCGACGACCGACGGGCAGTACAACAAGAATGGCGTTTACGAGATTTGGAAATACACCATCGACGACGCAGGCAAGGTTGCCAGCAGCGAGCAGATCACCAAGAACTCCGCGAAGAATAACGTCCGACCCTTCATTATTCCCGGTTCCAAGAACTCGCCTATGCGCCTGGCCTGGATGAACGGCGACTACTATTATTGGATGGTGCAGAAGGCTTACCCCAAGGGCTACCCGACGGACATCCGTGTGGATTGCGAGTGGGAGGAAGAGCTGACGCCGGTGGAAGAAGTGAATCCGCGTACCGACTGCTGGTGTCTTGGCAAAAACAAAACGCTTAGCTTAGCGTTTGCCATGGACGAGAACAATTATGGTGGCTTGCTCTTTACCTTGGGGAATATGTCGTACAGCCTCGATGCCAACTATTACCCCGTCGTTACCATTGGTGACAAAACATTCAAGAGTCAGAACCGCTTGCTTACTTCCGACAATTGGGCGACAGGCTCAAGCGGCACCAGCGGTGACAATCATCCCACAAAATTGTCCACATGGGTTCTTACCATGACCTACGACGGACAAGTGCTTACCACCTATCGCAACGGCCTCGTTGACCAGGTTGTTGAGGTGGAGAATCTGCAAGGCGGGACTGCCGAGGCTTACGGCGATGAATACAAACACACTTTGATGTATCAGTCAGACTACTATGCCTGCGCTTCGCCCATCACCGTGCAGTCGTTGGTAGCTGCTATCCAGCAGAATCTCGACGCCGAGAAGGCCAAGAACGCTCTCATGATGCTCGACCTCCCCGCCGAGACGCGCACTGACCTCGTTCTGCCTGCCTCCAAACTCGGCCTCGACATCGCCTGGAGCTCTTCAAATGAGCAGGCTATCTCGTCCAACGGTGTTCTCTTCCCGCTTACCGAGGATACACCTGTCACGCTCACTGCCACTATTGCTGGTGAAAGCCGTACCTTTGAGGTTAATGCCTTGGCACGCGATATCACCAAGAACCTGCGCTACGAGCTGCCCGAGGCTCTTGACCAGACCACTAACACAGCCACCGGCTTCTCTACAAATAAATACGGCCTTGCTCCCCAAGGCTTGCTCAAAGGCTTGCGTTCTTACACCGTCATCCTCACTGCCAACGCCAAGAAGATGCTGAAGCAGCCGCGCCTCTACGACTTCGGTTCGGGTTCGGGCAACAGTCTCTTCCTGCGTGCCGACGCGCTCTCGGCTGGCGTGAAATACAATGGCGGCACCACGACCATGGTTAACAGTTCCACTAAGTTGAAGGTTGGCACCGACTACAAGCTTGCCGTAAGCTACGACGCCGCTACCCGCAAGACTACCATTTATATTGACGGTGTGGAAGACGTCAGCGGTACGGCTAATCAGGTGGAGGCATACCAACTCGAGGAACTGGCTGCCGACACCCGTAATTACATAGGCCGCACACAATGGTGGGACGGCCAGTATGCCGCCGACAATCAGGACTTCTGCGGCACTATCGACGGCCTTCGCCTCTACGACGTCTGCCTCACCCAGAAGGAGATTTGCGAACTGCAGGATATCCCTTTTGAGCAGAAGGAGCTGCCAACGGCGCTCCAGAACGGCGACTTCGAGGGAACATATTCCCCACAGGCCGGCAGTGGCGTCAGCAACGACCGCGCTATCTACGTTCCCGAAGGTTGGACTGTGGACCGCGCCAATGGCGACGCGAATGACCTCACGGCACTGAAAGCCGGCGACCTTTATTTCTCCAACTTCTTCAGCGCATTGGCTAAGCCTGAGAGCAACGGTGCACAAACCTATTGGATCCGTCAGAACTGGGGAACACCCACGTTGACGCTCTCCCAGGAGCTGCGCCTGCCAGCCGGTAAGTACACCCTGACCTGCGACCTGTGGAAGAGCGGCCTCGGCGGCGACGCCTTTGTTAACATTCAGACGGAAGGCGGTGCAGCAGTCAAGTCGGCCACCTTGGAGAACAGAACCGAATGGCAGGCGCTGAGCCTCGATTTCGAGAGCGACGGCGAGGCATCGACGACGATTCAGCTTGTGGCCACCCACACCAGTGCAGGTTCCGAGAAGATCATCGGTTGGGACAACGTAAAAATCATTGCTCAAATCCCCGATGCAATCGAAGAGATGAGCAATGATAGAAGGAATACAGACGCTGTGTATGATCTGAGTGGACGTCGTACTTCCGCTTCGTCGAAAGGTATCGTCATCACCCGCGGCAAGAAGATGCTGCGTCCTTAATGGCGACGACGATAGAAAGCGAAGGCGATGAGCGCCACGAGGAGGACAGCGAGGAGGATGAGGGCGCCATTGGCGACAGCCTCGGTGGCGTGCAAGCTCTGCGGGTCGAAGCGGAACGCTATGGTGTGCTTGCCCGCAGGAATAACCACGGCACGCAGGACGTAGTCGGCCCGCAGGACTTCAGCGGGTTGACCGTCGATGGTGCATTGCCATCCCGGATACCAGATGTCTGAGAATACGGCGAGGCGTTCGGCATCGGTCTCTGCCTCGAAGGTCAGCGCATTGGCTTCGTAGGCGACGAGATTCAGCCGCTGATCTTCCCCGTCGCACTGGGTTGCGGACTGCGCTTGAGTGGCCACGCCACCGGCGCTGACGAGCTTGGCGGGGATGGACTCCGCAAAGCGGCGATCAACGATTGCGGTGGTGCGGGGATCTATAGAACCGAGGGCGGCCAGTTCCTCATCAGCATTGGCAGCAAGCAGCACATCGCTGACGAACCACGCATTGCCCATCGCCCAAGGATTCTGGACAGGAGCCGTCTGGCCACCCTGCAACGGCATTATGGCGTACTTCGTGTTCAACATATTGAGCACGGGGAAGAGGGAATCGCCACGGATGCTGTCGAGCTGTCCGCCGGAAGTGCTGACGGCCTGGAACAGCTCCATCAGCTCGGGCTGGATGTAAGCCTCGATGAGTTCCTGATAGCGGCGCAGCTTGGCAGCGTGATAGCCGCCGATGCTCTTGTGCCAATAGGACGTCGTGTTGTCGTTGAAGGTGGACACGGCGAGGTTGACGACGCGGTAGTACGTGTCGCTGTCCTGAAGGATCGCCTCGTCGGTCGGCGTCTTCTGGAAGAACTGCTGGGCGGGTTGCGGAGCGGAGAACATAGCATCGT
The DNA here is from genome assembly GCA_016280855.1 of Bacteroidaceae bacterium. Classification (GTDB taxonomy): domain Bacteria; phylum Bacteroidota; class Bacteroidia; order Bacteroidales; family Bacteroidaceae; genus Physcousia. The sequence continues at coordinate 17,406 of JAEEHP010000120.1, read as the reverse complement.
TGAGGTAGCGCTTGTTCACGTCCCACAGATCGGCTGTGCAGAGCACGATGAGGCAGACAACCATGACAGCCGGGTTGGCAATCGAGAAGCGGCTCCTGTTCGCATCGTCACCAATTTTCTTGTTTTTCCAGAAATAGACGAAGAGTACGGCGCAGCCTACAAGGATGATGATGAGCGAACGACCGGCATCGGCGGTGAAAACTGCACGACGCATCTCATTGAGATTGGTCAGGATCGGTGCCAGCATCTCCTGAGGAATGTAGCCTTGCTGCACGGCACCGGTGAGCATCTGCGACTCCGACGAGCTGATGTATGTACCGAAGAACACATCGGGCATCAACCAGAAGAGGAGGCAGGGACCGGCAGTCAACGCGAGTGCCATAAAGAACGGCACCTTATATTTTACGATTTGTCCGCTTCCGCTTCTCACTACATTGACTATTTCTTTCAAGGCCATCATCGCGAGCAATGGTATAGTGAACTCAGCGATGACGAGAATCGAGGCCACGGTGCGGAACTTGTCATACATCGGGACGTAGTCAAGGAAGAAGTCTGTCCATGGCATGAAGTTCTTACCCCAGGCGAGGGTGATGGACAGTAGCGTAGCAATAAGAAGCGCCCATTTCATCGGCCCTTTGACGATGAACAAGCCGAGAATGAAGAGGAACAGTACGAAGGCACCGACATAGACGGGACCGCTCGTGCCAGGCTGTTCGCCCCAATACTGTCCGAGGCTTTGATAGACGGGTGTGTAAGTGGGATCCGCCTTGGCCATTGCGGTCTTGCTCTGTGTCAAGGGTTGCGACGAACCGCCCTTAACATTGGGCACGAGTAGCGACCACGTCTCGCCGATACCGTAGCTCCAGGCGGTGATATAGCTGCGTTCGAGTCCGCTGGACGTTTGGTCTGCAGGATCCTTAGTCTGCTGCGTGAGCTCGCTCTTGCCGCGCATCGACTCCTTGGAATACTCCCACGTGTGGTAAAGGTTTGAGGCGTTGATGGCAATACCTATGAGACAGCCGAGGGCGAAGGTCAAAGTGCCCTTCAACCACTTTATGAATGACGGATGAGAAATGACGGATGACGAATATACTTTACTATCCGAGGAGTCAGAAAGGTTGCTTTTATTCGTCATTCGTATTTCGTCATTCGTATCTCCAAATAGGAACGCCAGCGCCATTAGGGCAATGACGAAAGCGAAGTAATAGGTCATTTGCACATGATTGGACAGGATCTGCAGCGACATGAACAGCGCCGTCACCAACAGTCCCCAGCCGTAGCGGCCACGATAGCAGAGCACCATGCCGGCGATGGTAGGCGGGATGTAAGCCAGTGTGTAGAACTTCCAGATGTGACCGGCGCCGATGATGATGAAATAATAGCTGGAGAAAGCCCAGAGCACGGCACCGAGGGCGGCCATCCAAGCCTTGAAATCGAAGGCACGCAGCAGAATGTAGAAGCCCAGGAGCATGACGAACACCAGGACAACATAGTCAGGCAGCCACAGTTTATAGACGTTCTCAACCTTCGTGAGTTTCTCGGTCGAGGGATAGGAGGGCGCCATCTGGTAGGTGGGCATACCCGAGAAGAGGGTGTTCGTCCAGCGCGTGCGCTCGCCGTTGTGACTCTTGCGGTAGGCTTCCATCTCCGACGAGGCGCCGGCACCGCCGCTGTGGTCGTGACCGGTCAGGACAAGACCCTCGCTGACGGGATGGATGAAGTAGGCGAAGGAAAGCGCCGCGAAGAATACGATGGCGAGGACATCGGGAAGAAGAGATTTCAGATACTTCATAACTTGATGGTTTAAAGCTGAAAAAGCTGCGCTACCGAAAGGCAGCGCAGCTTGTCTTGATTTGCGGTGAAGAGGCTGCGCCTTACTTACGCAGACCCAGAGCCTTGACGATGGCACGATAGCGCATGATGTCGCGCTTCTTCAGGTAGTTGAGCAGGGCACGACGCTTACCGACGAGGCCTGTGAGGGCACGCTCGGTGCTGTGATCCTTGCGGTTCTGCTTCATGTGCTCAGTGAGGTGAGCGATACGATAGGTGAAGAGCGCAATCTGGCTCTCGGCGCTTCCCGTGTTGGTGGCGCCGCCGCCGAACTGTTCGAAGAGTTCAGCCTTCTTAGCGGAATCTAAGTACATAATTTGTTTGATGATAAAGATTTGATAATTACATCCTTCAGGTGGTGGGCCGTCGTCATCAATCGTCGTACTCCCACCCTCGAATGCACCCGTGTTTCGGGATTTGCGGCCGCAAAGGTACGCAATTAATAGTGAAAAGTAATAAAGTGAAAAGTGAAAAATGAATTAGCACATGGATATTTAACGTCGTTTAACGCTTTTCACCCTTCGCGCGTCAGGTAGAGCAGGCTCTCAGGGCCGAGATTGAACAGCAAGTCCACGATGCTCAGATCGGGCAGGAAACCGTTGCGCTGGCTGAACACCTGATAGTAAGGCTTCTGCATCGCAGGCAGGTCCTCGAAGGCGACGGGCGGCGCATAGGATTCGCTGCGGACGAAAGCGACGTCAAGATCCATGAGGCGGCACACGATCTGCTGCAGCGCCTCGTTGAAATCGACCAGGAACGTCTGGCGACGGGCATACAACGGTTCGAAATCATCGGCATAGTATTCGAAGAAGGGACTCTTGCCGTAGGCCGTGCGCAGCGCGCTCCAATGGTGGTGGCGCCAGTTGCCGTGTTCGCTGATTCGGATATCGGCGATGGCGGCATGCGACGAGGCGGCTTCCACGGGCACGACAAGATCCACAGCGCCGTCGGGCATGGCGATGCGGCAGCGGTTGCGACAGGTCTGCTTGACGTAGTGCTCATGCTGCTCCACGACAACGCGTCCGGCGCGAGCTGCTGCCGCATACCACGAAACGGGTGCAAGATAGGCGGTGGAAAGGCGTAGTGCGTCCATGCCGTCAGGGTTATTTCGTGAGGAAATCAGAGGTTCGCGTGGGCGAATAGAGTTCCCACAGCGACGCTACCGTCCATCCAGGTGCGAAAATATCGTTGTAGAAACCTTTGCCATTGCGGCCGTAATCCCATGTCGTATGCTGCACGACCTCCGGGTTGAAGCCGGGTTTGGCAATGCCGCAGAGGCGCTCGGGAGTAGGCAGCAGCTGATTCATGCTCGACTCGATGATGTCGGGAAGCAACGCAAAGCGCGGCTCATCGACTTGTGTGGAAAGCCAGCGGGCGATGTGAGCCAACTCGAAGATGAAGACGTCGATGTGGTTGTTCTCCACGCTGACATTACCCCATCCGCGGCTGTGGAAATCGAGGTCGCCGAGCATCTGTCCCTGCGCAAAGGGAACGTCCCAAAGGTAGTACCACGAGAGGGCGAAGTAAGTGGCCTGCCGGCACAGGTCGATGTAGTGCTGACGCTCCTTGCCCTTGGACACCATCGCCATATAATAGGTGGCTGTGACGGCGCTGATGGCCGCTTCCTTATCCTCGCAGTTGGCATCAAGTGTGCTCGAGAAATAGTCGCTCTTCGAGATGATCTGCTGCTCCAGGTAGTCCACGGTGCGCTTGGCGGCTGCCAAGTAGCGCTTGTCCTTGAAGTATTTGTAGGCCATGACCAGTGTGCTGGTGGCGCTAGGTGTGCTGCCTCCGGAGGCATCGACGTCGCTGTGGTCGTCGCGGTATTTGCGCGGGAAGCTGCCGTCGGGTTTCTGGAGTTCCAGCATGCGGTCAAGGAGCGTGCGCAGTCGCTTTTCCCACTCGGGGTGCTTGCGTCCGTGCAGCTTCTCGTAGCGCAGGTAGTGGAACACGGCATAGACGCCCTCGCTCTGCTGGCGTATGCTATGGATGACATCGCGGTCAGCAGGTATCGGTTCGTGATAGCGCACTTCATCCTTGAAATAGCCGCCCTCGGTGAAGCCGTTTTCGAGATAGCTATTGAGGATCGCTTGTCCCATCTCTGCCAGACGCGTCTCGCCGGTCTGCTCGCCGTATTCGAGGGAGTTGAAACCGTTGAGAATCGTGCGGCCGCAGAAGCCCAGCTGTGCGGCGGGGAAGGGCAGGCAGTCGTCGCAGCGCAACGTGTGACCCGACTGGTACTTGATAGGATACTTGTCGATATACCCCTCGCGGAAATAGTTGGCCAGTTGTGCCTTCATCTGTGTCGGCGTGTAAAGCGGCGTGAGCGGCTCGGGGCGCAGGCAGTCAACGCAATGCTGCCACGACAGTTTCACGTGCTCGCCGAAGTCCTGCGCCGTGGTCTCCCAAATGATCCAGCTGATGGTTTTCACCTCGCCGGCATCAAGACGTGCGAAAGCGAAGATGGGGCTGATCAGCTGCAATTTACGGATGTATCTTCGCGGCGTCTCCTGGTAAGGATAGCCGAAGGCCAGGCTGGCATGGCCCTCCTCACCGTTGAATCCGACATATCCGAGGCTGGTCTTCCCCGAGAGGATGACCTCGCCCTCGATGTGCGTGGTCAATGCCTCTGCCGGCTCATCGATCTCGCGCAGCACGCTGATTGATGCCCCTGAGCGCACATCAAACAGACTGGTCATGGGCGATGACAGACGATCCTCGCGGAACGTCCAGCTCTTGGAGGTGTGGAACGAAGGTGCTTCGCGGGGCGAACGCAAGTTCTTGTGATACCAGAAGCCCGGCAGATAGAACTCACAGTCGTCGGTGGCAAAAGGCGTAGGCAGCAACGCCGAGAAATGATAGTAGCAACGCGAGCGACCCGTGAGCGTCACCGTCAGACGACGGCAGCCCTGCCCCAGATCCTCGCTCTTGAACGTGATGTCCATAGGCAGCGCGAGATCCGACACGAGACGGTCACCCTGAGCACGGAGGGCATAGTCAACAGAACCGTTGCCGGGCTGTTTCAGCTTAATACGGAAATGGGGGTCAGCTGCGTGAGCTGCATACGTGGCGAACAGACATAGCGCCAGAAATAAAATCTTCTTCATCGTAGGTAAAACGGTTATCGTGAGTACTAATCATGTTTATTTTCGCCGCAAAGATACGCATTTTTCGCGTATGGAGCAACATATCGACGCGTAAAATCTGTTCAAACAACGGCAAAAATCTTTTCAATCCGCTCGCTTGACGAACCTTTGCGCGTATTTAACACAATAGTTTTTGGTCATTCCTCCATAAAGCGGTACTTTTGCACCATAAAAATTACGCCGCACGCGCCACACCGGCCTCCAAGCGTCCTGTGAAAATTACACAGCACGTGCCACACCAGCCTCCGTGCGTCCTGTGGGTCGCGGTTCGTCCGCGACCATTCCCGCGACCACTCCTCCCGCTATCACCAAATTCATTACATAAAACATGAAACTCAAAAACACCATTCTCCTTGCCGTCGCCCTCCTGACGGCCACCCACACACAGGCACAGACTCCCGACATGTTCATCCCCTACCAGCAGTCCGACCTGCGTCTGCCCTCCTATCCACTCTTGCTGAACGACCCCTATTTCTCGCTATGGTCACCCCACGACAAGCTCTACGACGGCACGACACGCCACTGGACCGACACAGAGAAGCCCATGAACGGACTCCTCCGAGTCGATGGCACGGCCTATCGTTTCATGGGGAGCAAGGCCAACAGCCTCCTCACATCCGTCGCAGGCTGCGGCATGACAGGCGAAGTGGCGTGGGAAGCCAAGGTCAGCTACGAGAAGCAGTCGGGCACCGACTGGACACGAGACACCTTCGACGACAGCACATGGGAGACACAGAAAGCGGCATGGGGTACGCCGGGCGAGTACCCTAACGTCAGCAACCCCTGGACGGCCGGCAATTCCGACATCTACGTCCGCCGAAGCGTCACCCTCACACGCGAGGACCTCGCCAAGGAACTCTGGATTCAGTTCTCCCACGACGACGTCTTCGAACTATACATCAACGGGCGCAAGCTCATCGGCACAGGCGAGACATGGCTGCAGGGCGAGACGCGACAGCTCTCCTACAATGAGAAACGATACTTCCGCGTCGGCGAGAACGTCATTGCCGCCCACTGCCACAACACCTCCGGCGGCGCATACATCGACTTCGGACTCTTCGAGAACACCTACGTAGCACCCTCCGGCGTGCAGAACGCAGCGCAGCGCAGCGTCGATGTCATGGCAACCAGCACCTACTACACCTTCCGCTGCGGACCCGTGGACCTCGACCTCGTGTTCACCGCACCCATGATCATCACCGACCTCGACCTTATCTCCACACCCATCAACTTCGTCTCCTATCAGGTGCGCTCCAACGACGGACAGCCCCACGATGTGCAGTTCTACTTTGCCACGACCCCCATGCTCACCATCAACGAACCGGCACAGGCCGTGACCACCGAGATCGTCGAGGAGAACGGCACGCGCTATATCAAGGCCGGCTCCACCGCTCAGCCCGTACTACGACGCGCCGGCGACATGATCACCATCGACTGGGGCTATCTCTACATCCCCAATGTCAACGGCGACATTACCGTCGCCCCCACGGCCACCACCGAGAGCACCTTCGTCGCCACCGGCGCCCTGCCCGAGTACCAGGGCAAGGTCGAGGGACAGTCGCCCGCCAACCTCTCTACCCTCGCCTACTGCCATAACTTCGGCACCGTGGACGCCGCAGCCTCATACATGATGATTGGCTACGACGAGGTCAAGGACATCCGCTACTTCAACAAGGACTACCCCGGCTACTGGGCACGCGACGGCAAGACCATCTTCCAGGCCTTCGACGAATACCACAGCCGCTACGACGAACTCATGGAGAAAGCCAAAGAGCAGGACAAAATCATCTACGACGACGCCCTCGCTGCCGGCAACCAGAAATACGCCGAGCTCCTCTCCGGCTCCTACCGCCAGGTGCTCGCTGCCCATAAGCTCTTCCAGGACGACGGAGGACGACTCCTCTACTTCTCCAAGGAGAACAACTCCAACGGATGCGTCAACACCGTGGACCTCACCTACCCCTCCGCACCACTCTTCCTCTGCTACAACACCGACCTCCAGAAAGGCATGATGACCTCCATCTTCGAGTACAGCCGCACACGCAAATGGACCAAGTCATGGGCCGCACACGACCTCGGCACCTATCCACACGCCAACGGACAGGTCTATGGCGGCGACATGCCCCTCGAGGAGTCCGGAAACATGCTCACACTCGCTGCCATGATCTCCATGATCGACGGCAACACAGAATGGGTGGACAGCTACTGGAGCATCTGCCGCATCTGGGCAAGCTACCTCCGCAGCAACGGACAGGACCCAGACACGCAGCTCTGCACCGACGACTTCGCCGGACACTGGGCACACAACGCCAACCTCGCCATCAAAGCCATCATGGGCGTCGAGGCTTACGCACTCATCGCTAAGATGAAGGGACAGGACAATGCCTACCAGCAGTACCACGAAGTCGCCACGTCCATGGCTGCAAAATGGGAAGAGGACGCACGCGAAGGAAACCACTACAAGCTCGCCTATGACCGCGAGAACACATGGAGCCAGAAGTACAACCTCGTTTGGGACAAGCTATGGAACAGCCACGTCTTCCCCGAGCAGGTCATGCCGACCGAGATCAAGTACTACCTCACCAAGCAGAACACCTACGGACTCCCCCTCGACAGCCGCGAGAAATACTCCAAGAACGACTGGGTCATGTGGACCGCTGCCATGGCCGACGACACCAATACCTTCCTACGATTCTCCGACCCCGTATGGAACTGGGTCAACGAGACCACCGACCGCGTACCTCTCTCCGACTGGTACTGGACCGACAGCCGCTACTGCCGCGGCTTCCGCGCACGCTCCGTCATCGGTGGCTTCTGGATGAAAGTACTCATGGACAAATTCAAGGCCGGCAACGAAGACGCCATCGCGCTGCCCACGGTCCGCAACACCCAAACCTCCCAGCAGTACTTCAACGCCCTCGGCATCTCCACACCCGCACCCCGACGCGGCCTCAACATCGTGCGCCATGCCGACGGCACCGTCTCCAAGGTGATGCTCCGCTAATACCACCCACACTACGACTCATCCACAAATCCGTGGCGGGGCTGTGTCACACGCATGACACAGCCCCGCCATCGATTATCTACCTACGGAATCCCGTCATTCGAAGTTAACCATGCCGATGCGGCTCGTCTCGATAGCAGCATCGACGATGAGGATATGCTTTAGGAGCGAACGGAAATCCCATGTTCCACGCCTCAGCAAGCGGAGATAGGGTTCCAGAAGCCCGTACAAATCCGCCACCGTGTCCGAAGCATCAGCTTCGGAATAATAAGTACTGCAGAATGCCTCGAACGCCTTCGCATCCTCGATGGCGATGAGCGCCGCCAGGAAGGCACCGAACTTCCCATCCTCCTCCTTTAGCACCTCCGTCAGACGCGCTACCGCCCTGACGCCGTCGATGGTCACCACACTCCCCTCCTTTCGGTATTCGATGCCGTCGCCATGGATCACCTCCGGCACTCGTGATGTCGCATCGTTCCTCTTCCAGAACCACGTCCCCCCTTCGTCCACCTCTTCCTTCTTGAACAGGTAGCTTATGAGCTTGTTGATCGAGCGGTCGAGACTCTTCTCCGTGTCGATGACCTCCACGAACTCGTTCCTCTGCGATGCCGGCTCCATTTGAGCGAGCAGCTGCAGACATTGCTGCGCTTCCTCCTTTTCATAAAGGACTTTGAAATTCGACGGCTCCTTCAGCTTGCGGAAGTGCTCGTTCAAGATGGCATAGATGGTCTGATCCTCAAGCGCCACCTTCGTGTCCTTGGACAGCGAGCGTTCGAAATCGAACTTGCTTTGCGTCAGGAACAAAGGCTTGAACAGCAGGTTGTCGAAGTCCTGCACCAAGGAGGCATCCGTGATCTTCTTGCGCGACAGGTGTTCGGCGGCCACCTCCACCTCCACGTTGTAGTTCCTCAACAGCAGCTTCAGTTCGTGCATATACTTGTAGGCCCTGCTCTTGTTGACGTCGATCGGCAGTACGATATCGTCGGGCAGCGTCTGCAGTTTCATCAAGTTGCTCTCCGAGGGGTAACGCTTCCGTCGCTTCTCCATGCCCTCGGACCTATATTTAAATATGATCGCGCACGTACAAACCAGGTTACGGTAAAAATGACGCGGCAAGTCACTCAGCTTCCACAGCTGAACCTCAACCGGAGCGTTCGTCGTATGACGCTCCGTCTGCCACTGCGCCCACAGCGTCACACCCGCCACGAACAGCGAAATCAGCGCGATGACAAAAGCCACCCAGCCATACAGGTTCCAATCGTCCTTGATAGGATCCTGCTGCGTGTTGTCTGCAATCTTCAGCATCGCGGAATACTCCGAGGACAGGCTGTCCTTCGCCTCATCTGCCTTCTGCGCCTCATGACGTCGCCAAGCCTCCTGACGCTCCGCGCGCGACGTCTCCTGGAAAGCCTTGATGCTCATCAGCTCCTCCAGGATACGCTTGCTCATGGAATCAGCTACCGTAGTCACTTCCAACTCGGGCGCGGTAACATGGTCCTGCGCCGACAGCGTACACGTGAACAAAGCCAGCGCCACAACCAATAAACCCTTTTTCTTCTTGATAACGTAAGTCTTCATCTCAATATTACTTTTAAACACACCGCAAAGGTACAACATTAATCGGAAAAACGATGAATTATCAACACGATTTATCGAAATCAACGTAATAATTATGCGAATGATGAGAATTCATGTCTCATGATAACGGAAACGAAGATTAGTTCGCTGGCAATACTGTGTAAAAAGCATAAATTCTTTACTTGACGATGATTTTCGTTGTGCCGACGATGTTCACGCCGTGGTGCGGGGTAGCAAGGCGCTGTCCTTGCAAGTTGTAGATGACCGTTGACGATGAGGAGGGTTGGTGGTCGGTGGACAGTACGTCCTCTATGGCGTCGTACACGTCCGTCGTCGCCTTATAGGGTATGATGCAGACCCCTAACAGCCCGTTGTAGTACGTTCCGGGTACGGGAGGATCCAGGACGCCTTCTCCCATGCCATACTCCGCGCCTTTATCCCGATATCCGCCCCCTGTGGGTCCTGTGGGTCGCGGTTCGTCCGCGACCATTCCGCTTCCTGTTTAATGAACGAGGATTCTCCATGTTCGTAGGTGTTTATAGTGATTTTACTGCAATTCCGTGGCAAAGGTACGAAAATAATCGAAGAAACGTCCTCTTTTGCGCAAATTATCGCATTGAACGCAATAATTATGCAAATCACGGGATTTTGTGCCTCTTCAGAATACGAATTATCGAACATTTGCCGTATCTTTGCAGCGTCAAACCAATCCTCATCCATCATACATCATCCATCATCATTCATCATTCATCATGTATAAGTTCTATGCACGAACGAGACAATACGTCTTCAGCAAAGCGCTGACACTCATACCTACGCGCGAACCGCAGTTGATACGGGGCAACGGAACGCTGCTGCAGATTCCGGAGCTGTTGCAGAAACAGGGCACCCAGCGCCTGCTCGTGGTCACCTCACCCGGGTTCATCAAGCGAGGAACCCTGCAGACCCTGTTCGATAGGCTACACCACGCCGGCATACAATACACCGTCTATTCGCGCGTCAAGCCCGATCCGACCATCGGTTGTATCGAGGAGGCCCTCGATGAATACCACCAGAAGGCGTGCCAAGCCATCCTCGCCATCGGCGGTGGGTCCGTCATCGACTGCGCCAAAGTGGTGGGCGCACGCGTGGCACGTCCTGAGAAGTCTGTGCACCAGATGACGGGGATGCTCAAGGTGCGCGCCCAACTGCCGACAATCATCGCCGTACCCACAACGGCGGGCACGGGCTCCGAGGTGACGGCAGGAGCTGTCATCACCGACGAAACGAATCACTACAAGCATACCGTCGTCGATCTCTGCCTCGTACCGCAATATGCCATCCTCGACCCCTCCCTGACACTGACGCTGCCCAAGGACATCACCGCAGCAACAGCCATGGATGCACTCACGCACGCCGTCGAGGCTTACATCAACCGCTTCGCACCCAAGAAAGCAAAGCAGTGCGCAAAAGAAGCCGTACGCCTGATCATCCAGAATGTGACCACCGCCTACGAGGACGGGCAGAACATCGAGGCTCGAGAGCACCTTCTACTCGGTTCCTACTATGCCGGCATAGCCATCACCAATGCCTACGTCGGATACGTCCACGCCATCGCTCATGCCGTAGGCGGCTTGTATGGCGTCACACACGGCGTGGCTAATGCCGTGATACTGCCCAACGTACTGGAACACTACGGCGCATCATGCGCCAGGGAAATCGGAGAGCTGGCGGACGCCATACACCTGGGCGGCAGCAACGACCACGAAAAGATGAAACGATTCATCCACGCCTTGCGTTTCTTCAACGAACAGATGAACCTGCCCGAGCGCCTCGACGTCATCAAGAAAGTGGACATCCCTGAGCTGACGCGCAGAGCCCTGAAGGAAGCCAACCCCACATACCCCGTCCCCGCCATCTGGGGTGAAAAGCAGATAGCCGAGGTACTGAGGACGCTGTAAGGCGTCGATTATTGTTCTGATTTCTCCGCAGATCGCCCACCGCTTCAAACGTCTTGTTTGTACATTTTTAGTATCATTCAAAGACGCCATATTTGTACCTTTTACGTTAATGATTCATAAATTTTCATTGTTATATCAGAAATAAAGTGTATCTTTGCGCGTCCTTTTTGATGACAATGACTATGAATCTACGCTTGACCCTGTGTTTGTGTTTCCTGCTTTCAGCTTTACCCAACAGCGGTTACTCTTACGATACGACGCGTCTGGACCACACGCGTCAAATGGATGTTTCCCTGCAGGCAAACCTTCGTTCATGAAGAGGCGGCCGCACGCCTATCGTTTCGAAGCCTACAAAAAAAGGTGTGAAAGCCATTTACGGGTTTTCACACCTTTTCGATTTCCAATGAGCCAAGCTCAAGATGCGTTTTGGCTACATTATTACACAAAAAATAGGGAAAAACATTCTATTCAGTAGTGAAGATGTGTTATTTTGGCAAGAAAACTGGTGCTCACCGTTTTCTTCTGATGAAAATTGAGTAATTTTGTGGCCGATTTAAAAGACAGTACAGAAACAATGATAAGATTGGAAAGATTAAAGGCTTGGTTTCTGATAGCAGTTCTGACCATTTACGTAACGGCCAGTCTTGCCTCATGCTCCTCAACTAAGGACCACGCTACAGAGCAGAGCAACATAACAACGACTGCTGATAAGGTTTGGGCTTTCAGCCAGACCCATCCAGACGGATTCACGATTAACATCCGCACGATGACTGAACCGACTGAAGGTATAGCAGTCAGTTATGCAGCAACACAGAACAGCCATTCTTGCCTCCCGTTCTTAAGACTCGCTGACGCTCGAATAAGCGGCAGAGCCGAGCGGGTAACAAGCGAGCTGAGCTCGAGCGCGCGTAATCAACTCGACAAGGTGATTAGCCATGCCTTGCAGCATGAAGGATATGTTGGAGGTTGGTACAACAGCGAAGATGGACTTTACTATTTCGACAGTACAAAGCTTTTCCCGGAGAATGACCTGAAAGGTGCCCTACAGTTCGGAAAGGAGAACGGCCAACACTCCGTTTTCATCCTGTCAAACTATACAGATATTCCCATCAATGGCAAAGTAGCAGAGATACTGGATCGAGGCACGATCCTCTTTGGTACTACCGGCGACTACAGACCGTTATCTTTCTGTGAACCAAAGGAGCAGCGAGAGCAGAGCCAAGCTTGCTTGGACTCTGCCGAGTCGCGTCAGAGGTCGGCTGTAAGCCAACCCGATGGAACATATTGGGGCTTTGGCATTGAGGTCGCAAAAGAGATAGCAAGAAGGTTAGGAGTAGATATAGCATTCAAGAAGACCTCATGGCCCACATTGACAGCCGACGTACTGACAGAGCCTCAGATATTCGACCTTGCCATTGGCGGCATTACCATCACAGAAACCAGACGGGAAACGATGCTCATGAGCGACGGCTATCTGGCGAACGGCAAGACAATCCTGTGCAGGGCTTCGGAGGCAGAACGCTACAAGTCGCTGGCCGACATAGACAAGCCCGAAGTGACCGTAATGGTGAATCCCGGAGGACTCAACGAGAAGTTTGACAACGAGAACCTCACTCACGCAAATATAGTCGTTCACCAAAAGAACGAGGAGATACCGACACTTGTAGCCGAAGGTGCTGCCGACGTGATGATAACGGAAATTACCGAAGCTCCTTATTATGTGAAGACCGATACACGACTTGCAGCCCCACTATTGAACGCTCCATTTACTCATGGTGAAATTGGTGTCCTCATGCAGAAAGGGCAGGAGGATCTCTTGCAGATGGTGAACAACATCATCCGTCAGATGAAGTCCGACGGCTCTCTTCGGAAGCTGCATGAGAAGTACGGGCTAGTATATGCCTACGAATAAAATGCGATAATAACCGATGGGCCACCTGGTTGCCCAAGCAAGAATGGAGCCGCTATTCAGCTCTTCGACGAGCGAAGCGGCAATAGCGCCTAATACTCATCCTCGTTGAAGAGGAAGTCCTCTTTCGTGGGGTAGTCGGGCCACACGTCTTCGATGTTCTCGTAGATGTCCCCCTCGTCTTCTATCTCCTGAAGATTTTCGATGACCTCGAGAGGAGCGCCGCTGCGAACGGCGTAGTCAATCAGTTCCTCCTTGGTAGCTGGCCAGGGAGCGTCTTCGAGTTTTGATGCAAGTTCCAGTGTCCAGTACATATTTATGAAGTTGAAAGTTTAAAGTTTAAAGTTATAGGTTTCGTCAACGTGTTGTTAACCGTTAGAGGCCCTGTTTAGCATAAGGTTTAACGCCCCGTTGTCGAAATCGGGCGCGAAGATACATATTATTTATGAAATACGATTGCCAAAAGAGGATTATTTTTCACGTTTAGCCCAAATATTCTCTTCCTGACCCACTGAATGATTTATTTTCTTGGCCAAAGCGAAGAAATAGTCGCTTAATCGGTTCATGTAGGCCAGCAGCTGGGCATCGACGTCGGCTTCTTCGGCAAGAACGTAGATGCAACGCTCGGCACGGCGGCAGACGGTGCGGCAGACGTGAGCCTGCGCGGCAGCCTTAGTGCCTCCGGGCAGGATGAAGCCCCGCCAGCCGGGGAGGCCCCCCTCAGCAGCATCGATGGCGCACTCAAGGGCGGCGACGTCAGCGGCGGTAACGTAGCGGCCAGGACGATAGTCGCGGGCGCTGGTGTCGGTGGCCAGCATGGAGCCGATGGTGAAGAGAAGGTTCTGAATGTCGAGCAACTGTGCGATGTCAGTGCTGTCGCCCAGCTCGGCAATCAGCAGGCCGATGTGCGAGTTGAGTTCATCGACGGTACCGTAGGCATTGAGCCGGACGTGGGTTTTCGCAACGCGTTGACCGCCTACGAGGCTGGTCATACCGCTGTCACCTGTGCGAGTATAGAGTTTCATTTTTAAGTGAAAAGTGATAGAGTGAAAAGTGAAAAGTGATAGAGTGAAAAGTGAAAAATAAAAGTTACTGCTTACGTCTTCGTCTTATAAATTGTGAATTATGAATTGTGAATTATGAATTATGAATTGTCTTCGTTTTCGTTAAAAGTTTACCTTATAGTGTTGTTTATGTATATCGTGGTTGAAGAAGGCGATGCCGTAGTCGTAGAGGTCGAAGGTGACTCCCGTCTGCGGATCCTCCTGGATCTGCTTCCAGGCCCTTCGCGACGGGGCATCGTGGTGAATGCCCTCGGCCACGACCATGCCCGATGGCGGCATCTGAGGCAGCGTGAAACCTGACAGTGCTTCGTGCGCCACGAAGACGAAATCGCCCTCCTCACGCTTCAGCTGCGCCGAGGGCACGGCGGCCTGCAGATAGGCCTGCTCGATAGGACGGTCGCCGATGACCGCTATCGTGCGAGGATGGACATAGTTGGCCAGGCGAAACAGCATACGGCGGCACGTGATAGGATAACTCCGCGACCAGCGTACCCACCACGGATGCAGACGCGAGAGACTGACGTAGGGATAGTACGGGGTGCGCTCCAGAATTACGCCGCGAAGGAAGTTGTAGGCGAACGGCGAATGAACACCGTAGCCGCGGCGCTGGCGGAAGCGTGCAAACCATATCCAAGGACGACGTATCAGGCGCATTTTATTGACATAAATCTTAAAATTGTGCGCAAAAATATAAAAAAAATAGCAAATAGCCATAAAAATATGCGTTTTTCTGTACTTTTGCAAGCGGAAAACGTTCCGCTCGACCTTGGTCGCTTGACACTTGGAGCGCTCGACCTCTGGTCGCTTCGATACTTCGAAGAACTTTCAACTCGTCAACTTGTCAACTCGTCAACTTTCAACTTTCAACTTTCATTTTTCAACTTTCAACTTTCAACTTTTTATGAGAGCACTCACAGAAGCTGAGATCACGCGTCTCGAAGCGCAAGGCTGCACAGCCGAGGACTGGTCGCTCATACGCATCGCCGATGAGCAAAGCCTCAAATACATTCGCCACTCCCGTTTCTCGGGCGAGATCACCATCGGCTCTTTCCAGAAGAGCTTCGAGATGCCGGGCGGCATACACAAACACACCGGCATCTTCAACGCCACCCTGCACAACGTCACCATAGGCGACGACTGCTGCATCGAGAACATCAAGAACTACATCGCCAACTACGACATCGCCAACGACTGCTTCATCGAGAACGTGGACATCATCCTCTGCGACGGCCCCTCCAGCTTCGGCAACGGCGTCGAGGTGGCTGTGCTCAACGAAACGGGCGGCCGCGAGGTGACCATTCACGACGGCTTGACGGCGCACGAAGCGTACCTCGAAGCCTTCTACCGCCATCGCCCCGATCTCATCGCCGCCCTCAAGCGCTTCGCCGCTAAAAGAGTGGAGCAACGCACCAGCGACCGAGGTACCATCGGCGAGCACGTCACGATCGTCGACACAGGCTACATCAAGAATATATATATAGGTTCGTACGCGAAGATCGAAGGTGCCGGACGCCTGAAGAACGGTACACTCAACAGCCGTGAGGAGGCTCCCATCCACGTGGGCTATGGCGTCATTTGCGACGACTTCATCATCCAGGACGGCAGCACCGTCGAGGACTGCACCACGCTGACGCGCGTCTATGTCGGTCAGGCCTGTTCGCTCGGACACGGCTACTCCGCCAGCGACTCGCTCTTCTTCTGCAACTGCCAAGAGGAGAACGGCGAGGCATGCGCCATCTTCGCAGGACCCTTCACCGTCACGCACCACAAATCCACACTCCTCATCGCCGGACTTTTCTCGTTCATGAATGCCGGCTCGGGTTCCAACCAGAGCAACCACATGTACAAACTCGGGCCCATCCACCAGGGCGCCATGGAACGCGGCGCCAAGACCTCGTCCGACTCCTACATCCTGTGGCCTGCACGCATCGGAGCCTTCTCCCTCGTCATGGGGCGCCACAGCAGCCACGCCGACACCAGCGACCTCCCCTTCTCATACCTCATCGAGAAGAACGGCGAGACCTATCTCGCACCCGCCGTCAACCTGCGTTCCGTAGGCACCGTTCGCGATGCACAGAAATGGCCTAAGCGCGACAAACGCCACAAGGACGGACGCATCGATCAGATCAACTTCAACCTGCTCTCGCCATACACCATCGACAAGATGATGCGCGGCCTGCACGTCCTCGAGCAACTCGAACAACTCAGCGGCCCCACAAGCGACGTCTATGCCTACCAGAGCGCCAAGATCTCCAACAGCTCACTCCACCGCGGGCAGCAGCTCTACCGCATCGCCATACAGAAATTCCTCGGCAACTCACTCATCTCGCACCTCGAACGCACCGACTGCTCCAACGCCGAGAGCCTGCTCGAAGCCCTCAAGCCCAAGCTCACCGGAGGACGTGGCACATGGGTTGACCTCGCCGGACTCATCGCACCCAAGGAATTAGTCAATGCCCTGCTCGACGACGTCGAGGCAGGCAAGATCAACAGCGCCGAGGACTTCAACGACGCCCTGCGACAACTGCACCAGAACTACTACCGCTACGAATGGACGTGGGCTTACGAGAAAATGCTCGAGTACTACAACCTCTACGCCGACCGCATCACCATCGAAGACCTCATACGCATCATCCAGCAGTGGAAGGAAAGCGTCGTATCACTCGACCGCATGCTCTACGCCGATGCCAAGAAGGAGTTCTCGCTGTCCGCTCACACCGGATTCGGCTTCGACGGAGCCAGCCAGCGAACCGTAGAACGTGACTTCGAACAGGTGCGCGGCGATTTCGAGAGCAATCCCTTCGTCACAGCCACGCTCGAACACATCGACCGTAAGTCCGCCCTCGGCGACCACTGGATCGCCGTGCTGAAGGCGCTTTAAGTGTCAATTATACAATCTGTTTTAGTTAATAATGCTAAATGCCCGAGGTGATTG
>JAEEHP010000119.1 GCA_016280855.1 Bacteroidaceae bacterium | reverse complement strand
ACGCGCGCGCAAGCCCTTCCTCATTCCGCAGGAAGACCCCGAGTGGAACGTGCTTTTGCTGAAGAGCTACAATGTGCCCGAGATGAGTCGTGACGCAGTCCGCATCTCGCAGAAAGCGCTCCACGAATGTATCTATGATACTGAAGCCGAGAATGCTGTTTATAAGCCCAATCCCACCGCTATCATCAAGCTCGACGGCGTGACGGGAGCATCACCTAAGAAACCATAACACTATGTCACATCGCATCCTTTTACCTGTTTTCCTTACCCTCTTTTCCCTTTCCTGCGTGGCCGAGCAGGTGCGTATCTACACGACTACGACTGACGGAACGAAGAGGATGGAATTCAGCGCCCAGAAGAGTTCCCGCTCCAAGTTGTCCCGACACATCACGCTGCAGCCCACCACCACCTATCAGGAGATGGACGGTTTCGGCTATGCCATCACCTATAGTGCCGCCTACAATTTGCTGAAGATGGCTGAGGCTGACCGACGCACTTTCCTTACGCGAACCTTCTCGCGCACAGCGGGTTACGGTGTCAGCTATGTTCGCATCAGTATCGGTTGTTCCGACTTCTCGAGCACGGAATACTCTCTTTGCGATACACCCGGATTGGAGAATTTCCGCCTTCATTCGGACGAGACGCAGTACGTCATTCCCATCCTGAAGGAGATACTCGCCATCAATCCCGACCTGAAGATTATGGCGGCACCATGGACTTGCCCGAAGTGGATGAAGGTGAAGAGCCTTTCCGAGCGGGTGGGCTACGATTCGTGGACGAGCGGTTCGCTCAATCCCAACCACTATCAGACCTATGCCGACTATTTCGTACGCTTCGTCCAGGCTTTTGCAGCCGAGGGAATCCCCATCTATGCTGTCACACCTCAGAACGAGCCCCTCAACAAGGGGAACTGTGCGAGTCTCTACATGCCTTGGGCGGAGGAAGCGGCCTTCGTCAACAAACTTGCACCTGCATTCGCGCATGCAGGCATCACAACCAAGATATATTGCTTCGACCACAACTACAACTACGATAACATCTCTTCGCAGCAGGACTATCCCATCCAGTTCTACAATGCGCTCGACCCCGATATGGACGGACGCGAACTCGTTGTCGGTAGTGCTTGGCACGACTACGGCGGGAGTGTGACGGAACTTGACGACATCAATCAGAAAGCACCCGACAAGGAGGTCATCTTCACCGAAACGAGTATCGGCACTTGGAACGACGGACGCAATCTCTCTTCGCGTCTGCTGACGGACATGAAGAATCTGGTCTACAATACCGTCACACGCAAGAGCAAAGCCGTGATGGTATGGAACTTCATGCTCGACCTCAATCGCGGGCCTAATCTGGACGGAGGCTGCCAGACCTGCTACGGAGCTGTCGATATCGACCAGAACGACTACCACACGCTCACCTACAACTCGCACTACTACGTGATGGCTCACGCCAGTTTGGCTGCAATGCCTGGAGCCCGTCGCATCGGGTTCAGCGTCTCGAACGCCCCCTCCGATGTCAGCTGTGTTGCCTTCCAGAACCCCGACGGCAGCTATGGCGCCCTCGTCTTCAATCAGGGTGGCAGCAGCGTGCAGATGTCTATGGGAGCTTCGTCAGCCGCTTATGCGCGTTTCACCGTGCCCGCCAAAAGCATCGTTACTGTTGTGCTGGGCGGAGAGGAGGAGAAAGACGTCAGGCTAGGCGCCAACGTCATTCCGCCGACAGAGCAGTCGGGAACCTATCGCGGGACCATCGCCACGCAGCAGTTGGAGAGCCTTTCGCAGAACTTCATCGACAATCCGGAGCAATGGCATATCGCTCCGGATTTCTTTTGGTGGGACGATACTGACTCTTCGCTCATCTTCCTCCCCATCGACGGTTCCTACGAGGTGGAGGTGGACAGAGTGGCGCGAACCCTGCTCTGCTCGCCTGTTCCTGCCGAGGAGGGACTCTCTGTCTTTATCTGCGGCCCTGCCAACAGTGTGGGCTGTCCTTTCTTCTATCCCGGCAGCGCCACCCTTCCGCAGAATGCCATCGCTATGGCACAGATGGAGCCAGGACTCTTCCAGCGCACCCTCGTTGCAGGCGAACAACTCAACGATGCTGCTGTCGACTTCGGATTCTTCCTTTCCAGCGACCTGTCCACCCCTTTCTCGGGCAAGACTACGGCCGAGCATCACCTCGTTTACGACCAGACGCTGGGCTCCATTCTCTTCGGCCTTGGGAAAGGCTATTCGGGGCATGCTGACGGCCATATCTACAAACGGCAGAACAATCGCCACCTTGAGCCCGGAAGCCTCTGGACCGCTGTTGTGGACCTTCGCGAGGGACTTGCAGGCGCACCCGTCTATGTGAAGGAATGGGAGGAGCCGACTGGAATAGAGTCACTCTCCCAAAGTGATTGCAGCGTGGAGGAAACAGGCATTTATGACCTCAGTGGCCGCCGTGTTTCGTCCGTTCGGAAAGGCATCTACATCCGTGACGGCAGGAAGGTTGCGATTAAGTGAGCCCCACATATAGTTTCCCGGGTGTAAAGTT
>JAEEHP010000118.1 GCA_016280855.1 Bacteroidaceae bacterium | reverse complement strand
GCTCCCTTGAGCACCAAAGCCTTGCCATTGCCCTCGCGCCGCGTAACTGGAATCTCAATGGAACGCTGGCCAATCAAATACTGGCGGGTTAAAGACCCACCCCCCGCCCTCCCTGTGAGGGAGGGGGCGGTCACCTGTGACTCAGAGGAACTGGAATCCATGTCTTGCAAAGCGGACGCCTGCTCATTACATTCTGCTCCCTCCCTCACAGGGAGGGCGGGGGGTGGGTCTATTAACTCTTCATACGTCCCCTGGAACACCACTTCGCCTCCTTTGCGTCCGGCTGCGGGTCCCATATCGATGATGTAGTCGGCCTCGCGCATCATCTCCTCGTCGTGCTCGACGACGATGACGGTGTTGCCCGTGTCGCGCAGTTCCTTGAGGGAATGGATAAGGCGGCGGTTGTCGCGTTGATGCAGGCCGATGCTCGGCTCGTCGAGGATATATAGCACGTTGACCAGCTTCGAGCCGATCTGTGTGGCGAGGCGTATGCGCTGGCTCTCGCCGCCGCTGAGGCTCATGCTGGTGCGGGAGAGGCTGAGGTAGTCAAGACCCACATCGACCAGGAACTGCAGGCGCGAACGGATCTCCTTGAGGATCTCGGGAGCGATCTGATAGAATTGACGGTTGATGATGGATGGATGATGTGTGCCATCGGGGTTTGCGTTATATTCTTCAATCATCAGTCCTAAATCATCGATCCACTGATGCAGGTCCTTGATATCCATGTCGGTGAGTTCGGCGATGTTCTTGCCCGCAATGCGGAAATGCAGGGCTTCGCGGTTGAGACGCGCGCCGTGGCAGTCGGGACAGGTGGCGGTCTTGGAGAACTGCTCCGCCCATTTCTGCGCCGTGGCGCTGGCATCGCTGTCCTGCATCATCTCGATATATTTGACGAGGCCGTCGTAGGAGATATAGTAATCGTTTTGCGTGTGAGCCGTGGCAGCGGGGATGCGCAGTCGCTCTGGGCAACCGTTGAGTATCTCGTCAATAGCCTCCTCGGGAACAGCCGTCAGCGGCGTGTCGAGGGTGACGTCGTAGCGCTCCAGGATAGCCTGCATCTGCCAGAAGATCATCTGGTTCTTGGCTTTGCCCAACGGAGCGATGCCGCCCTCGCGGACGGACAGCGAGCGGTCGGGGATGACTTTGTTCACATCGATGAGGTTGACATAACCCAGACCTTTGCAACGCGGACACCAGCCCTGCGGCGAGTTGAACGAGAAGTTGTGGGGCGCTGGATCGGCGTAGCTCATGCCCGTTGTCGGACACATGAGGCGGCGGGAGTAGTGCTTGACGGTGCCGGAGTCCATGTCGAGCACCATCATCAGTCCCTCGCCCATCTTCAGGCACAGCTCCACGCTCTTCTTCAAACGGCTTGTTATTTGACCATTTGACGATTGACCATTTGACAATTGTTCAAATCCTTGCGCCGTCGTGTCCATTTGTGAATTGTCCAATTGTCCAATTTTCAAGCGGTCCACGACGACTTCGATGCTATGGTTGCTGTAGCGATCGACCTTCATGCCGGGCGTCAGCTCCATCATCTCGCCATCGACGCGCACCCAGACGAAGCCCTTGCGGCGCGTGCTGTCGAAGAGCTCGCGGTAGTGACCCTTGCGGTTCTTCACCAAGGGCGCTAAGAGCTGAATCTTGTGGCCGGCGTAGTCGCTCGCGATGCGGTCAACGATCTGTTCCTCGGTATATTTCACCATCGGCTCGCCCGTCTGCCACGAGAAGGCATCTCCGGCACGGGCATAGAGCAAACGCAGGAAATCGTAGATCTCGGTGGTCGTGCCTACCGTGGACCGCGGGTTCTTGTTCGTCGTCTTCTGCTCGATGCTGATGACGGGCGAGAGACCTGAGATCTTATCCACGTCGGGACGTTCCATGCCGCCGAGGAAGTTGCGGGCGTAGGCCGAGAAGGTCTCGATGTAACGACGCTGACCTTCGGCATAGATGGTGTCGAAGGCCAACGACGATTTGCCGGAGCCGGACAGGCCGGTGATGACTGTCAGGCTGCCGCGCGGTATCTCCGCATCCACGTTCTTCAGGTTGTGGACGCGCGCGCCTAATATCTCAATCTTGGGCTGATCGCTCATTGTTCCGTACCGCCTGAAGTGCCTGTTTCGTTATTGTATCTCGTCAGCACGTTCACGTCCTTGCGGATATGATAGACGCGTCCGTCGGCACCTTTGGCGACCACGTTGACGAAATAGACGCCGTTCTTGACCACGCGACCGTTCACCTTGCCGTCCCAGCCGCCATTGATGTCGTTCCACGAGTACAGCTTCTGGCCCCAGCGGTTGAAGATGGTGGCCTTGAACTCGACGATACTCTGGTGGTTGTCCTTGGCTTTGTAGATTTTGTTGAAATCATCGTCGTCGCCAGGCGAGAAGGCGTTGGGCATTTCCAGGTGCGACTCGGCGATGGACACGCTGAACCGCGTTCCTTCTTCACCTTCCTCGGGATAGACGATGGTGTCGGAGCCTTGGGTGAAGGTGGCTTTCAGCTCAATGAAATAGGTGCCGCTCTGCGAGAAGGTGTATTCCAGGTCTTCTTCAAAACGGTGCACTATAGGCTTCGATTCATCGCTTTGCTCATAGATGAACCACTCGTAGCGTGCTTCGAAATCATCCGCGTCCTGTGGGTTGGCATGGAACACCGCTTTCAATGGAGCGGAGCCCGTGTAGCTGTCGGCATCCTCCTCAACAGGATTGCCCTCGGAGTCCGTGTAGCTGAACGTGGCTGTCGGCGAGCAGGTCTGGGCATGGCAGGGCAGACTGCCTGCGATCGACACCAAGGCAAGAAGTATCAAACCGAGCCTTGCGCGTATGGATGAAAGAATACGTATCTGCATAATGTTTCGATAATTTGCCGCAAAGATACATAAAAAATGGGACATAGATAGTCGAAAAGCATTTTTTTGCTTATCTTAGCACCTCCAAACTCATTTTTTACATCTTTCAACCTACATAGCGGTCGAACATCGCCTTGTAAGCCTCGGCCTTCTTCGCGAGAGCCATCGGGTAGGCTCTCGATGAGCTGGGCAGGCGATAGAGCTCGATGCCGTCGATAGGCGAGGGGAGTGCCGTGCCCACCGAGGGCAGCTGTACCCTTCCCCGTTTGTCCTTGATCCCCAGCGCATTCGCTATGGTCTCTGTCGCTTTCTCGCCCGTCGTCACGATGGCGCTGAGGTGAGGCAGATGGGCTGCCATCGCCTCGATGTCCGTCGGAACGACGACCTCCAGGTACTTGTCCGAGGCGTTGTCGGCCAGGCGGCGGACGGCGATGGCGGTATCGAAGAAGCCGATGCCCTTCGCTTTCAGGTGAGCCACAATCTCCCTCAACAGGAATGTCTTGCGCTCGGCATCCACAAAGCGCTGTGCGTCGCCGAAGAACACTTCGCCCTCGAGACGCCAGTGGTCGTTGATGTAATTCGGGTAGAAAAAGTCCATACACCATCGCTTGCGCTGCGGAGGAAAGGAGCCAAGGAACAGCACGCGCGTCGTTTTCGGCAGGAAGGGTATCAGCGGGTGCCATTCCACAGGGCGATCCTCGTTCACGCCTACAGCCTCGCGATTCAGGAAAGTGTCTTCGGCCCAGCCCTCCTGTTCGGTGGCCTGGAGGGCGGCATCAGCCAGCAGTAGGTAATCTTGTGTCGTCAGCATAGGGTTTGGTATGACGGTCAACAGGTGAGGGATGAAGAGTATATTTAATCATTGTCTTATTTGAGGTTTCCCAAGGGACGGAGGTGGTACACGGTGCCCTTGCGGTTGTGGTATTTGGCCAGGCGTCCGCTTGTGGCCAGTTCATTGAGATGGTTGCCCAGGCGCTGCTTCTCCTCGTCGGAGTAGTGCTGTCGCGTGACGTTCTCTATATGGGCGATGATCTCGGCGCGTGTCAGTTCCACGGTGCCTTGACCGCGCTCCTCGCTCTTGAGAGGTTCGGCCATGGGCTCGAAACAGCTGTCGAAGGCGTTCGAGGCGAAGCTGAGCGTCTGGAACTGACGGTTGTGCTCCATGAGCTGCGCTTCCTCGTCGGGGGTGGGGAACGTTCGGCCACGAGGGTCTGCTGCTGCAAAACGTTCGGGAGCGAGGCGGCGCTCGTTCAACTCGTGCACAGCCTGCGCATACAGCTGGTCGTAATCCAGGTCCACGGGCAACTCGATGCGTTGTCCCTGACGCACTTGCACGCAGATGTAACGTCGCGAGCCGGAATCGTCGGTGAGCACCTCCGTGGGGTTGCACGTGCCGATGAACGAGGCACGCCGTTTCAGCACCTCGAAGGCTGCAGAATAAGGACGCGGCAGGCGTATGTCGGGCAACTGCAACAGGTTCTTCAGCGTGCCGCGCTGCACGCGGGCCGCCGTCTGGTTGAACTCGTCGAGGTTGATGAGCAGGAACTGCGACATGGCGCGCATCAGCTTCTCCTCCTTGGAGAAATCCACCTTCTCCATCCATCCCCAGCGCAGCCTGGGCGGCAGCAGCGCGCGACAGAAGCGACTCTTGCCGATGCCCTGCGGACCGATGATCAGGGGCATCAGCGCATTGCCGTTGAAACCGTCGCCGCCCGTCATCTGCTTCACCATGGCGCAGAACCACACGTGGAACAGCCGGGGCCAGGCCTCGAACGACGTTGGCACCGACGCCGCCAGCGCCTCGATGCGGTCGCGCCCGTCCCAGCCCACCTGTTCGACACGTTTAAGGAATATCGCCACGGGATCCTTATGGGGAATCTCTTTGGAGTAAACGTAATCTATCACATGGCCGCGATTGACGCTGAAGCCGGCGCTCTGAACCTCCACGGAGAGCGTCGAGAGCTCTTCCTTGCCCACGCCGGACCATTTGCCCGTCGTCGTGCGGGGACGGTAGAAGACACCGTTGTTCACCGTGTTGCGGTAGAAATCGTAGTTCTTGTTGAGCCATGCTTTCATGCCGGCCATGCCCTTGGCGCTCTTGGCGTCGAGGGTCGATGGGGGATCTTTCATGGCGTAGTATTCGTTGACGTAGTGTGTCAGTTCCGAGGCATTCATGGACATATTGGCCAGCATCCTGGCACGGGCTTCAGGCAGGGGAATGCCCAACTCGAAGCATACGGCGGTGAGCGTAGGCAGGAAACCTTCGCCCTCCTCCACGCCGCGATCGCGGCCTTGCTCGTTGAAACGCTTTTCGGCCTCTTTCACAGCCATGTTCCAGCGCTTGTCGTAGTATTGGCGATATTGCGTTTCCGAGGGCACGGGCAGCAGGAGCTCGCGCAGGTAGGGATCGACTTTGGGGCGTGCCATTTCGGGCAGCTCGGCCGACAGATCCACGGGCATCGCTACGGCATCGGGGTTGTATAGCAGCTGGGCGTCGAGGCTGAGCATGAAGCCGTCAGTCAGGTGGGCGCCCGTTTGGCGGCTCACCGCTTGCGGCAGCACGCTCTCGTACACCTGTGCCACTTTCGCGAAAGCCGCCTGATGGAACGCGCGCACCTGTTCCATATCTCTTCTTGAGAACGTGGCAGCATCTGTCGTCCGCACGCGCACCAGGATATATGCACTCATCCCGCTGGCGCCCGTGAACGCCATCAGCGTCATGGGCAGCTGGGCGGCAGCGCGTTTCACGGCCTGGGCGGCTTCTGTGCCGAAGACATTCTCTATTTTCAACATGACGATACCCTCGTAGCCCGACAGGATCCAGTTGCCGCCGCGTTGTACCACCAGCGCCTGCGGGTAGATGTGCTCCACGGTCTTGTCCCAGGTGAAGTCGATGCCCCGGCCACGGAAGTGTGCCACGTCACGGCGCAGCGTCTCTACCTGCTCCACGTGGCGGCCACCCGTGCGCAAGAACGTTGCCAGCGCATCTATCGTGATGCGTGCCAGCGAAGAGCTGCCGTTCTTGTACAGATTCTGACGCGTCACCAACAGTGCCGCGCCCTGCTTTGCGGACACCTTGCGTGTCCCTTTCTTCTTTTGCATTATTTCTTTCATTTGACATTAGATTTAAGGGAATACCTCCCTGATTAAACTTCGATTGGTGTTATATAATAGACTGCTCTTTTGCATTAAAACGTAAAATTTTTTGTTGATAAAACGATATGTAGTTGATAATCATAGCTGTTGCATCATTAACCTCTAAATTGTAGTGCAAAATTAGTCCATTTTGGCCGATTTTGCAAGTATTTTATGTTAAAGAGCTTTAAATATATGCCCATTTTCCCTATTTCGTCACGTTGTCACGCTATTGTCACATCATTAGTCACGCATTTTAATGATTGATAATCAAATTAATAATAAATATATGTGACGATGTGACGATAATTCATACTTCTTACGTGTGCGCGCGCACGATAGACACTTCCTTCAGCCTCCTCCCTCCTTCCTTTCCTCCCTCCTGTGTCCTTCCTTCCTTCCTCCCATGTCCTTCATTCCTTCCCCGCATGTCCTTCATTCCTTCCGCCCATGCCCTTCATTCCTTCCTCCCGTATCTTCTTTTCGTTATCTCGAATGCCTCTGTTCGCTGCGGCCGACACGAATGGTCGTGCAGACCGTTCGGTCATGACCGAACAATCCACACTGCCTTGTGCGTTTCACATCGCAGCTGGTTGTAGCTATTGGCGTGGATAATTGCGATATTGATAAAGCATATTCCCAAGTATCTCAACAGCCTTGGTGATGTCCTCTTGAAACCTTTTGTGGTCTCTCAGGAAGTCAGTTCTGCCGCCGGAAATAGCTTCAAGTAGCTCCTGGCTCATTTCATCTGCATACGAGGCAATGGCGATTTCAATGTCGTCCTTCTGCCATTCGAGCGTCGAATGGACATAGATCCTCTGCTTCTGATGCAAGAAGCTGTAGGCTGTCTCTATACTGTCTTTCGTTATCATTGACTTCGTCTTTCTTATTCACGACCCGGCAATTCATGCAAGCAGGATGTGTATCACCTTTATATAATTAGTTTTACACGGAAGCCTCGCTTGGTGGGCTCCTCCACGACCTGCTGGCATTGCGCGGAGAGTTCGCTGCGCCAGGCGTCGTTCAACGGCGTGGCGGTCATCTGCTCCACCATGAAGTCGAGGGCGGTGACGAGCGACTGTTCGCTGTGGGTGATACGGACGGTGATGGGGCGGTACTGCGCCATCACGCCGTCGAGCATCATGTCCGTCAGCCGATGAGCCGTATCCTCTTTCTGGTTGATGCCGTATTTGTGGCAGAAGGCGCTGATGGCCGAGTGCATGCCCAGGAAGTCGAAGTCGGGGCCGCTGATCTCGAACACCTCCTTGCGGATGCGTTGGATGAAGGCCTTGGTGGCACTGTGGACGGGCGCCTCAAAGATCTGATGGGGCGAGCCGTCCTCATGGATATAACCGCCCGACATAAAGAAGATGCGCGTTGAGACGTCGTGGGCGAACTTCATCTCGTGGGTGACGATGAGCATGGTCATGCCCTCCTTGGCCAGCTGGCGGATGACGCTGAGCACCTCGCCCACCATCGTCGGGTCGAGGGCCGACGTGGGTTCGTCGAAGAGGATGACCTCGGGTTTCATGGCCAGTGCACGGGCGATGGCCACACGCTGTTTCTGACCGCCGGAGAGACTCGACGGATAGACATCGGCCTTCTCTGCCAGTCCCACCTTGCGCAGCAGTGCCAGCCCTTCCTCGCGAGCCGTCGCTTCGGGCTCATGGCGCAACAGGCACGGGGCGAAGGTGACGTTCTCCAGCACGGTCTTATGCTCGAAGAGGTTGAACGACTGGAACACCATGCCCATCTTCTGGCGCATCCTGTTGATCGGATAGCCCCGGGCGAGGATGTCCTCGCCATCGACGACGATGCTGCCGCCACTGGGTTGCTCCAGCAGGTTCAGGCAGCGCAGGAAGGTGCTCTTGCCCGTGCCCGACGGCCCGATGATGGAGATGACCTCGCCGGGATGGATGTCAACCGTGATGTCGCGCAGTACGTCGAAGTCGCCGTAGCTTTTCTTCAGATGGGTGATATGAAGAGCCGCCTCCGACCCTTCCCGGTGAGGGAGGGGAGTGGAATGCATTGCGGCGTGGCGTTTGCGGCGAATGAGAAGCCATGCGGCGCCACCTGCTATGAGTATCAGACCAACCACGGCCCACGGCCAGAGGCTTCTCCCCTCCCTCGCAGGGAGGGACCGGGGGGAAGCCTCTTGTTGGGGAAAGAGGCTTTCGCCTTTGCGCGTGATGAATAGGATGTGCGACTCCACATAGCCGTCGGAGAAGAGCACCTGCTTCTGGCGTTCATCGGTGACGCTGATAGCACCCATAGCCATGTCGGCCTTACCCGTCTGCACAGCGGGAATCTGTGCGGCGAAGTCCATCACGAGGAACTCCAGTTGCCAGTTGCGACGGTTGGCCCACTCCGTCAGCAGGGCGGGCTCCAGACCCGACAGCTTTCCTGAACAGACGAAGTTGAACGGCGGCATGGCCGGATAGGTGGCCACGCGCAGGGTGCGCCCCGTGCCGCGTTGCTGGGGGATGGCTATGGCCGAGGGGTCTTCGGACTGCTGCCAGCGGTCGTATATCTGCTGGTATGTGCCATCACGCCGGATGTCGGCCAGGAAACGGTTGAAATCCTGCTGCAAAGCGGTATTGTCTTTCTTGAAGATGGCACCTATGGGAATAGACGGCAGTCCGGCACCCACCGAATCCACCTTCTCGGCCACCTCCCTGCAGAAGTCCAGCGTCAGGCTCTCGCTGCCTGCCGCATCCAGCTTGCCATTCTCCAAGGCTGCCAGCACGTCGGCTTGATTGGTCATGCGCAGGATGTCGGCATCGGGAGCCATATCGGTGACGGCAATGTCCTGTATGCTGCCGATGATGACGCCGACTTTCTTGCCTTTAAGCGACTTGAAGACGGGTGGCACATCTGTTAGTTCGGCCGTTGTCGAGCCAGCCTCGCTACCTGCCAGCATCGCGGGCACATAGCCTGCCAAGCCGAACAGCGCCAGCGCCACTGCCGCAGCCATGGCTTTCGTGCGCTGCCGCTGCACCAGCGACTGGAGCAGCACGCCGATGAGCCATGCCAAGAGGAAATAGATGATGGCCGTCACGATGAGGGGGAAGAAGGCGTCGAATGTGCGCGAACGTATCAGGTCGGAGGCGCGTGTCATGTCGGCTACGGCAATGTAGCCCACGATGCTCGTGCCCTTCAACAGGCTGATGATCTCGCCCTGATAGACGGGCATCACCGCCTTGACCACCTGCGGCAGCACAATCCTGAAAAATATCTGCCGCTGGGTGAAGCCCAGAGCCAGACCTGCCTCCGTCTGTCCTCGGTCGATGCCCTGGATGGCGGTGCGCAGCATCTCGCTGATATAGGCCGAGGTGTTCATGGCGAAGGTGATGACGGCCACCACGATGCCCGTAGCGTCTAACGGCGCCATGATCACATAGTACATCAGCATGAGCAGTACCAGCACGGGCGTGCCGCGCATCAGGTCGATATACACCCGTGCCGCCTGCCGCAGCCATCCGTGGCGGCTCATGCGGCAAAGGCATACCAGTCCGCCTAAGAGCGTACCTAAGACTGCGGCGCAGAGCGTGATGAGCAGCGTCACCTGCAGACCGTCGAGAATCATCCTGTAGCGATCCTCCGCTATCAGGTTGTTGGTGAAACTCTCCGTCAGTGAGTTCCACACTGTCAGGACTGTTATCCTCATCATTACTATTTCTATTCGTTGCTAAGATTCCTGTTGTACATTTCTTTATAAGTAACCCTTCAATTTGGGGACAAAATTACTCATTTTCCTTTAGATAATAGCAGAAATATCCCAATTTTTTAGGATTTATATCACGAAATCCACCAGACTATAACACCAATCGTACCCATATTAATGACGAAGTCCCGCCGTGGTACGCATTGCTACGAGACGTGAGGCTGCGGTGGCGCAATACTTCGTTGTTGTCATCCTTAAGAAGTACAATATAGTGAAGTAAGGGGAATCGTATAATTATTATTATATTAAAGGAACGCGCGCGAGGCATTTGACCTGTGTCAAGGCCTTGAAAGATTTTTTGCAAAAAAGTTCATGAAACGTTTGGCGGTTCGGAAAAATCGCCGTACCTTTGCAGCCGCAAACGAGAAAGGGACACCCCTGTGTGACAGGGGTTGTAAGTCACGCTCGCTCTGCATGTGGTCTTTGAAAGATTGACAAACAAGACAAAGTAGTACAGGAAGCAAGAAATTGCGACCGTCATTTCTGATCCGATAC
Organism: Bacteroidaceae bacterium; assembly: GCA_016280855.1. Classification (GTDB taxonomy): domain Bacteria; phylum Bacteroidota; class Bacteroidia; order Bacteroidales; family Bacteroidaceae; genus Physcousia. Next base: position 55 of record JAEEHP010000118.1, on the reverse strand, counting down.
AGGTCACTCTATAGTTCAAGGCGTCTTTGAAAACAGACAAGTGTTTGCAGTTTGG
>JAEEHP010000117.1 GCA_016280855.1 Bacteroidaceae bacterium | reverse complement strand
CCATGTTGCCTTGGGCGGCATAATCTTGCCGCTGTCAGCGATATCCATGATTTGCTGCATTGATACGGGATAGAGTGCCAAGGCAGCGCGCATCTCACCGCTATCGACACGCCGTTTCAACTCGCCTAAACCACGCAGACCACCTACGAAGTCGATGCGCTGCGAGGAACGCAGGTCGCCGAGCTGCAGGATGTCCTGAAGGATGAGGCGGCTGGAAATATCCACATCGAGCACACCGATGGGGTCATTGTTGTCGTAGGTGCCGTCCTTGGCTGTGAGTGAGAACCAATGGCCGTCCAAGTAGAGCGAGAACTCATGCAACTTGGCTGGCTTGTAGATGTTCGTACCTTTGTCCTCGACCGTAAAGTTCTTACGCACAGCGTCTAAGAACTGTTCGCTCGATAAACCGTTCAAGTCCTTAAGGACGCGGTTGTAGTCGAGGATGGTGAGTTGTGAGGCTTGGAAAGCAACCGCCATGAAGTAGTTGTACTCCTCATCGCCGCGGTGGTTGGGATTCTGCTTGGCCTTCTCAGCGCCTACGAGGGCAGCGGCAGCGGAGCGATGATGACCGTCGGCGATGTAGAGCGACGGCATCTTGCGGAATTCCTCCGTGACGGTCTGGATGTCATCGGCATCGCTGATGACCCAGAACTGATGGCGGAAACCGTCGATGGGGGCGATGAAGTCGTACTCGGGTTCGGTGGCGGCATAACGCTTCAGCAGGGCGTCGAGCACGGCGTTGTCGGGGTAGGCGAAGAAGACTGGCTCCACATTGGCGTTGTTCACGCGGACGTGCTTCATGCGATCCTCTTCCTTGTCGCGACGCGTCAGCTCGTGCTTCTTAATCGTGCCGTTCATGTAGTCCTCGACATAAGCGCCGATGACAAGGCCGTACTGCGTCTTGCCGTTCATCGTTTGGGCGTAGATGTAGTAGTGTTCGTCCTTGTCCTGCACCAGCCAGCCTTTGTCCTGGAACATCTGGAACTGTCGAGCAGCCTCCTCATAGACACGCGGATCATATTCGCTGGTGCCTACGGGGAAGTTGATCTCGGGCTTAATAATATGGTAGAGCGATTTTTCGTTATCGCCCGCTTCCGCCCGAGCTTCCTCACTCTCGAGGACGTCGTATGGTCGGCTTTCGACCTGCTCTACGAGCTCTTTTGGAGGGCGTAAGCCACGGAATGGTTTGATCTTAGCCATTGTTATTCAATGTATAATGTATAATTGACAATGTATAATAAATTATCAATTATACATTTAAATCTATTTGTTTACTTGGAACTTCGTAATGCCCTCCTCGAGGAAACCTACGATCTGATGGGCGGCGGCGATGCCGGCGTTGATGTTGGCCTCGGCGGTCTGTGCACCCATCTTCTTGGGCGTGGTGAAGTAGCGTCCTTCGAACTTGGCGAAGTCGGCGTCAGCATCGGGCTTGATGTCCGTGACATATTTCAGGTCCTCGCGCTCGGCCAGCAAAGCCAGCAGCTCTGGCTCGTTGATGACCTCCTTGCGGGCGGTGTTCACGAGGATGCCACCCTTCGGCAACTTGTTGACCAACTCGCGGTTGATACTCTGCTTCGTCTCTGCGGTGGCGGGGATGTGCAAGCTGACGATGTCGTTCTGTTCGAACAGCTCTGCAGCGGAACCCACGGCCTTCACGCCGGCAGCTTCGATGACCTCGGCAGGGCAGTAGGCATCGTAGGCCGACACTTCCATGTCGAAGCCCTTGGCGATGCGAGCCACGTTGCGACCCACAGCTCCGAAGGCGAGGATGCCGAGGCGCTTGGCCTTCAGCTCGGTGCCGCTCGTGCCGTTGAAGAAATTACGCTTGGCATAGACCAGCAGACCGAACACGAGCTCAGCTACGCTGTTGGCGTTCTGACCAGGGGTGTTCATGGCTACTACCTTGTGGGCGGTGGCTGCTTCGAGGTCGATGTTGTCGTATCCGGCACCGGCACGGACGACAATCTTCAGCTGTTTGGCAGCGTCCAGAACTTCTGCGTCCACTTTATCCGAGCGGATGATCATGGCATCCACGTCCTTGACGGCATCCAGAAGCTGTGCCTTCTCTGTGTATTTCTCAAGCAGGATGGTCTCATAGCCAGCGGCATCGAAAACCTCCTTAATACCCTTCACGGCCACGCCGCTGAAGGGCTTTTCTGTTGCGATTAAAACTTTCATAAGAGGACCCCCTCCCCGCTCCCCCTTTAGGGAGAAAGTAGAATGTCTTTCTACTTGCGGCTATTGGGGATTTTCATTTAATGGTTTGACTTATATAATTACAATTTAATGCATCGCCTCGAACTCCTTCATGCAGGCTACGAGAGCATTTACGCCTTCAAGATCCATTGCATTGTAGCAGCTTGCGCGGAAACCACCTACGTCGCGGTGACCCTTCACGCCAACCATACCCTTGCTGGTGGCGAAGGCCATGAACTCATCCTGCAGCTCCTGGTACTCGGGTTTGAGGACGAAAGTGATGTTCATGCGTGAGCGGCTGTCATCCTCGGCTGTGCCGACGAAGAGTTTGTTGCGGTCGATCTCGCCATAAACGATGTCGGCGCGTTCGATGGCACGGCGTTCCATCTCCTTGACACCGCCTGCCGCCTTGATCCACTTGAGGTTCTGCAGGGCGCAGTAGATGGGCACCGTTGGAGGCGTGTTGAACATGCTGCCCTTGCTGATGTGCGTCTGATAGTTGAGCATCGTGGGAATCGGACGGCTCACCTTGCCCACCAGGTCTTCCTTGATGATGACGAAGGTCACGCCGGCCATCGACAGATTCTTCTGTGCACCGCCGTAGATCAGGCCGTACTTGCTCACGTCGATGGGACGGCTGAAGATGTCGGAGCTCATGTCAGCCACCATGGGCACGGGGCTGTCGAAGTCCTTCAGGATCTCAGTGCCGTAGATGGTATTGTTCGTGGTGATGTGGAAATAATCGGCATCCGTGGGAATCGTGAAATCCTTGGGGATGTAAGTGAAGTTCTTGTCCTTGCTGGAAGCTACCTCAACGACCTCGCCGAAGAGCTTGGCTTCCTTCTCAGCCTTGGTAGCCCACACACCCGTGTTCAGGTAAGCGGCTTTCTTCTCCAGGAGGTTATAGGGAACCATGCAGAACTGCAGGCTGGCACCGCCGCCCAGGAACAGTACGCTGTAACCCTCGGGGATGTCCAGCAACTCCTTGAACAGGGCTACTGCCTCATCGACGACAGGCTGGAAGTTCTTGGCACGATGGCTCATTTCCATGAGCGAGAGACCGCTGCCCTCGAAGTCGAGGCAGGCAGCAGCAGTGGCCTCCATCACCTCGCGGGGAAGCTTTGAAGGACCGGCATTGAAATTGTACTTCTTCATAATCTGTAAGTTTATGAGTTGATGAGTTTGTAAGATTATACGTTATTGTTTACATTTCTTGCCACAAAAATACGTCTTTTCTCGCATACAGCCAAATAAAATGAACATAAAAAGTGTAAAAGGCATGAAAGAGCTTGTGCTTTCTGCTTATAAAATGCTATATTTGCACCCGAAAAGCAATGTTAAACGTATTATTCATCATGAAACGAACCTCCCTCTTACTCCTTTTTGTCGCCATTTTTATTGTGAATGCCTTGGCGATAGATATTCCAGGAAAGCAAATCTATATCCCATCGGATCTTCGTAATAATAACTTTGAGAGTGATACGGCGCAATGGAGCTACAGCCGTATGGCGCTGACGGAGAATTTCGTCATCTTCTGGCAGCGCGGCTTCGGTGCTGACCTGAAGAACCCTCCGCAGCTGGAAGGGCATCGCATGAGCGTCGATCTCGAGAACCTCAAGCAGAAGCTGGAGCGCTTCTATGCTTACTATCGCGATACGTTGCACTTCATCGGCGCAGGCTCTAATGCCGACCGCTACCGTATGATGGTGATGATCAACTACTCGCTCGACGGCACGGCCTACGGAGGCGACTACGACGAGGTGATCGGCGCCTTCTGGGCAGCTCCCAACCGGCTTCAGGACCGTCCACTCAACGCTGTGGCGCACGAGCTGGGGCATAGCTTCCAGATGCAGGTTCATTGCGACAAGAAGGCTAAAGTCGGGCGTGCCTCTAATGCTTATGACCAGTTCATCGACACGCAGGATGCCGAGCGTCCAGAGGAAGGACGATGGTTCGGAGGCGGCTTCTTCGAGATGACTTCGCAATGGATGCTCTGGCACGTTAACCCCAATTGGGTACGCGATGAGCTATACCATTGGACGGCCTACCAGCGCACACCGCACAAGGCTTACCTTCATTGGGAGAATGTCTATCATTCGCCATACGTGCTCGAATGGTGGTCGCAGAACCACGGACTCGACATCATCGGCGACATCTACAAAACAGCCCATAACCCCGAAGATCCAGCCGATGCCTTCATGCGGCTGACGAAGATGAATGTCAATCAGTTCAATGACGACCTCTTCGAGGCCAACCGCCATACCGTTTTCCTTGATTTCAAACATGCTTTCGCACAAACGCGTCCTTATGCCGGCAAATGGCCGCAGCTGAATGCGTCCGGAGCTCCAGAGGAAGGCGGCTTCGATGCACGCCTGATGCCTACACCGTCGCGCGGTGAACGCCTGACGGTTGATTTCAAGGGGGATATTCAACGGGATATCGACGGGTGGCGCTATGGCTTTGTGGCGCAGATGAGCGATGGCTCTTGCCGTTACAGCCCTATATATAAGGAATCGCGCGCGAAGATTTCCTTCACGGCTCCTCAGGATAAGGATGTCCGGGAACTCTACCTCGTAGTGATGGGTGCACCCTCGCAACGTCATACGGCCAAGAGAGGCGAGACCCTCACGTTTCCCTATCATTTCACCACGACATCGTCACGCCAGTTGGTTTCTCCCAACGGTCGTCTGGTTGCACAAATTGGGATGCAGGACGGGCAAGTGTGCTATACGCTTAGCGTGGATGGCAAATGCATTGTCGAAAAGGGTCTTGCTGCGATGAACGTGAACGGAAAGATGGAGAAGACTTCTTTGCGTCTGTTGCGTCGCGAGACCCGGCAGGAGCACATCGATGCGTTCGCCTATCGTCAGAATGCTTTTGATGTGACCTACAACCTGGAGCGCTACCGTTTGACATCGGCGTTGGATATGGAGTTTCGTGTGTATGACGATGGCTTAGTCTATCGTTTCATTCAGACGAACAGGAAGCCGCTCGTTGTTGACAATGAGACCTTTGCGATAACTCCCGTTGGCGATCCTAAGACTTATGCGGCTTACTCCACGAAGCCCGAGAAGCCCGAGGCGATGGCTTTCCAGAACATCTATACCGTTGACGCGCTTTCGCATCATCCTGCGGAATGGGCTTTCCTGCCCGTCACCTTCGACTTCGGCGCTCAATCTGGCGTTAAGCTCACCCTTTTAGAGGCAGACCTTGAAGCCTATCCTGGCATGTTCGTCTCTCCGCAGGAAGGCCGTGTGGAAGGCCGCTTTGCGCATTATCCCAAGCGGATGGATTACTATCGTTATCGCGGGATGAGCTATGTGGCCGAGACGGAGGCTTTCATAGCCAAGACCCAGGGGCAACGCACGTTCCCCTGGCGCGTGCTCTGCGTCACGACAGACGATTGCCAGATGCCCACCTCCAATCTCGTCTATGCTCTGGCAGCCCCCAATCGCATTGGTGATACCGCCTGGATCCATGGCGGCAAGAGCGCGTGGGATTGGTGGCATGACTGGAACCTTAAGGGTGTTCCCTTTAAGGCGGGTATCAACATGGATACCTATAAGTACTACATCGATTTTGCCGCGAAGTACGGTCTGCAATATGCTATTCTCGACGAAGGATGGTACGACTCCAACAAGGGCGAGATCATGCAGAGCATACCTGACATCAATGTCCAGGAACTGGTGGACTATGGCCGTCAGAAAGGCGTAGGTATCATCTTGTGGACGGTGTTCAACGTGCTGGACGAACATCTTGAGGAGGCGTGCGAGAAATATGCCAAGATGGGCGTCAAGGGGTTTAAAGTGGACTTCCTCGACCGCGACGACCAGACGGCTGTGGAGATGGCCTATCGCATCGCTGAGGCTTGCGCACGCCACCACCTCATGCTCGATTACCATGGTTTCTGGAAACCCACGGGCATGAATCGCACCTATCCCAACGTCGTCAACTTCGAGAGCGTGTTTGGCATGGAAGAGGTGAAATGGAATGCCGATAAGAAGGATATGCCATTGTATGATGTCACCTTCCCCTTCATCCGAGGCATGTGCGGCCCTGTTGATTTCACGCCGGGCGCCATGCGCAATGCTTCGCTGAAGGATTTTCGGGATGTTTATGACCACCCCATGTCCATGGGCACACGTTGTCATCAGCTGGCCCATTACGTCGTCCATGATTCTCCGCTCACCATGCTCGCTGATGCTGCCACGAGCTACGAGGCAGAGCCTGACTACACCCGTTTCCTGGCATCAATTCCCAATGAGGTCGATGAGACGCGTGTCATTGCCGGAAAGCTCGGCGAATATATCGTCGTGGCCCGCCGCAGCCAAGGGGGGTGGTGGATTGGCGCTCAGACCAATTGGAATGCCCGCGACCTCGAGCTTAACCTTGTCGAGGCGCTCGGCCTGGATAGGGCTTCGGCATGGAAGGCGGTTGTCTATGCCGACGGGCCAAATGCCGAGAAGAATGCGGAGGACTATCAGGTCAGCGTGGTCGATGAGCGGAAAGCGTTGCAGTCGATGAAGCTGCATCTGGCCAGCGGCGGCGGATGCGTGATCCATCTCCAAGGCAAATGAATAGTAATCAATACATAATAGAAGATATGTCAAGAAAGAGAAAACCACTGCCTTTGTTGGAAGGTATTACGATAGAGGCTGTTGCAGCTGAAGGCAAGGCTTTGGCGCGTGTGAATGATTTCGTGGTGTTTGTGCCTTTCGTCATCCCCGGTGATGTCGTTGACCTACAGGTGACGAAGAAGAAGCATAGCTACGCTGAGGCCGAAGTCGTCAGGATGATCACCCCGTCTAAGGATCGCATCGTACCGTTTTGTCCCCATTTCGGCGTCTGCGGAGGGTGTAAGTGGCAAATGTTGCCCTATGAACTGCAGTTGCAGGCCAAACAGCAGCAGGTGATGGATGCGCTGACGCGCATTGGGAAGATTGCGCTGCCGGATTGTTCGCCTATCTTAGGTTCAAGGCAGACAACGGCCTATCGCAACAAACTGGAGTTCGGCTTTGCCAACAAGCGATGGCTGACGAAGGAGCAGATTCGTTCGGGTGAGTTGTTTGAGCGCCAGGAGAGCGTTGGCTACCATGCCAATGGCACGTTCGACAAGATCCTTCCTATCGAAGAATGTCACCTGATGGATCCCGTGAACGACCGTTTGCGCCTTGCCATCCGTGATTATGCTTATGCGCACGACCTGACGTTCTTTGATGCACGTGAGCACACGGGTCTCCTTCGTGGCATGATGATCCGTCTGTCCAACACGGGCGAACTGATGCTCCTCCTCCAGTTCTGCATCTCCTCCGATGCAGAAGAGCGACAGGCAATGGATCTGCTCGCTCATCTCCGCGACACCTTCCCCGAGATCTCCTCCCTGCTCTATGTCAACAACCAGAAGTTCAATGACACCTTCGGCGATCTGCCGGTGCATGTGTTCTCGGGTTCCGACCACATCTTCCTGGAGATGGAAGGTCTTCGTTTCAAGGTTGGTGCCAAGAGTTTCTATCAGACCAACACCCAGCAGGCGTATGAGTTGTATAAGGTGGCCCGCGACTTCGCCGGAATCTCCGAAGGGCTTCCTCTGATCTACGACCTTTACACCGGCACGGGCACCATTGCCAATTTCGTGGCACGCCAGGCGCGTGAGGTGGTAGGCATCGAGTATGTTCCCGAAGCTATTGAGGACGCGAAGGTCAACAGCGAGCTGAATGGCATCACGAACACTAAGTTCTATGCGGGTGACATGAAAGATATCCTCACGGAGGATTTCATCCGCGAACACGGACGCCCCGACATCATCATCACCGATCCGCCACGCGCCGGCATGCATGCTGATGTCATAAAGGTCATCCTGCACGCAGCCCCCGAACGTATCGTCTATGTCAGCTGTAATCCTGCTACGCAAGCGCGTGACCTTGCGCTGTTGGATACAGACTACAAGGTCACGCGTATTCAGCCCGTTGACATGTTCCCTCACACGCAGCATGTGGAGAACGTGGTGTTACTGGAGCGTCGGGTGGAGTAGTGCTTACTGCTATTCTGCCCCGAAAATCTCATCGATGCCTACGGCTTCAGGCGTCCCCTGGATGCTGTCGGCCAGCGCACGTGCAGCAGCGATGGAGTCGCGCCGAGCGCGTTCCTCCCGTTCTTTGGCTGCATTTCGTGCCTCAAAGGCTTCGGTGATATATTCTCCGGCTTCGTGGGCGGCAATATACTTGTCGTAAGCCGCGGTGGTTCCTGCCTTCTCAGCTTCGCGCCAGTCGAGCGAGTCTATCTTATGGTAGGCAATCTTGACGAACGGCGAATGGGGGTGGGACTGGATGAATCCGTTCAGCTCGGCTACGTTGTTGCTTTTGGCAACGGCCGACCACACGACATCTTCTTGTCGCAGTTCGTTGAGTTTGGCTCTCACCTCGTCGAGATGGTTGCTGTTCGGGTATCGGGCAATGAAATCCTCGAAGTTCAGCGGGTCGTTGCATTCGCGTAACAGTTCGAAGGCCTTTTCCTCGCTGTAGCGACGCTGCTGGAAATTGTCCCAATAGAGGTAGGCGCCTAAGGCTACGATGACGATGATGAACAGCAGGAGATACCACGGCATCCCCTTCTTGGGAGGAACGGACGGTCCGGCAGGAACTGTGCAGTAAGGCTCCTGACTCTCTTCTGCGAGTGTCGGGGGCTGGGAATCGTTGCTCGTAACAGCGTTCGTCGGGGTGACGATCGTCGTCGCGGTGTCAGACGGTTCGGCACCAGGCTCAAGAAGGATCTCGGCGGGCCTCTCAAAATGCGTCTGACAATGTGGACATTGTGTTGCTTCCATCAACACGGTTCGTTGGCAGATGGGGCATCTCTTGACGTTACCTGCAATTTTCACACCACAATGTGGACACATCTCCGCTTTGGAAGACACCTCGTGACCACATTCAGGACATTTAATCAAGCTCATATTCTATTTGGATTTATGATCAATTTAATCAGACGTTGGAGCCATTATCGGCTTATTTGAGCACAAAGATACACGATTTTCTCGACTTAGAAGAAAAAAATCGAAAAAAAATTTGCCATGTCGCAAATAATACCTATCTTTGCAGCGCTTTTGAGGCAAATGGGGCATTAGCTCATCTGGCTAGAGCGTTTGACTGGCAGTCAAGAGGTGGCGAGTTCGAGTCTCGCATGCTCCACGATCCAACAAAGGAACCCGCTGACATTCAGCGGGTTTCTTGCTTCTCTCACACAGAGGTCCCGTTGAGGTTCTGCTGTTAGGATGTTTTTATCTTCTTAAGGCGGTTATGACCAGATCAAGTATATGGCATTCGTCATTTGCTACTGAAAACTATTTTGCAGCAAATCGCCGCAATTGCTCCAAACCTCATCGAGAGTCTCGCGGCGGCCCAATAAAACGATTTAAATAACGTGAAATCATGCGGAAACGGTTACTTCTCGCATGAATCACGTTGATTACCTGCGTGCCATCGCAAACCTTCTTTCTTCAACACTTGCGGGGCGTAATTGAAAAAAAATGTTTGAATCATTTGGCTATATCAATTATTCTCTCTACTTTTGCACGCAAAATAACAAGCTCTTTTTTCACCTATTATATATATAATATGTCAAAACAACACGAAGAGACGCTGGAGTCTATCTTGGACTTGAATTCCAACAATGTGTGGAATGTCGATGAGAATGAGATTGTCACGCTTTGGGAAAATGAAATGAAGGAGGACAATTTCTCTTCTTGTGAGGAGAAATTGCTCAACATCATTCGTCTGGCTTACGAGGTCGTGCACTTCGACAACGGCGACGAACGCGAGAATGCCAAATATACGAATGGCGAATGGGCCACATTCCCACGTTCGGACATCAAGAAAGGCATCGTCGCTATCCGCAAGCGCAACATCACGCGTCTGACGGACTTGAGCTACGAGAACATCAAGCATATCACGGCGGCGACGCTGTTGGAACTGATTAGCCGAAATTTCGGCGGTGGATGGGACAGCATACCGCTGTCGGTTAAAGACATCATCGAGAGCGGTTTTGAGGTGACGACGACAACACTCCCGGCTTCGAGGCTCCACATGCCCGGCGGTTCCCTGGAGAAGAAGGTGAACGACGGATTCGAAGTGCTCGAAGTGGAAAAGGGCACGTGGGTCGAAGCCATCTTCGCTAAGAAGAAAGCGCCTGCCACGAAGCTGCGACTGCTCTTTGAGAACGAATATGACGAGGATGGCAACCGTGTCGTGCGCGACGATGACGACGACGACGAACTCGACGACCGCGACGACGAGGATGAGGAGGACGAGGACGATGTTCAGCCCACGGAGGACGACGAGACGTTCTACTCTAGCTATGCTCCCGAGGCTGACGTTAAGGATGACGACGACGACACGGCCGGTCTGTCGGTCTTAGAGTGATGCGATGACGCTCACCATCGTACTCATCGTTGTCTATTTCCTGCTCTTGGCCGGCGTGTCGCGGCTGACGGGACGTCAGACGACCAACGATAACTTTTATAGCGGAAGGCGACGCTCACCGTGGTGGGCTGTCGCCTTCGGCATGTTGGGAGCATCGTTGAGCGGTGTCACCTTCGTCAGCGTGCCCGGAATGGTTCACACCTCGGACATGACGTATATGCAGATGTGCTTGGGCTTCATTCCGGGTTATGCGATGGTGGCTTTCGTGCTGTTGCCTGTCTATTACCGCATGGGTGTGACATCAATCTACACTTATCTGAACAACCGTTTCGGCATGACCGCCTATCGCACGGGTGCCTCTTTTTTCCTGTTGTCGAAGCTGTTGGGGGCAGCCGTCAGGCTGTACCTGGTCTGCCTCATCCTTCAGCGCATCGTTTTTGATGCCGTCGGTTGTCCGTTCTGGCTGACGGCGCTTGTCATCCTGCTCCTCATTTGGTTATATACCCATCGAGGGGGCATTGGCACCATCGTGTGGACCGACTGCCTGCAGACGATCGTCCTGCTGGTGGCTTTGCTGCTCATCATCTCAGCGCTGTTGCGTACGGAAGGGTTGAGCATCACCTCGGCCATCGGTCAGATTCGTGCGAGCAGCATGAGCCGTATCTTCGAGTTTGAAGATTGGTCCAGCCGTCAGTATTTCTGGAAGCAGTTTCTCAGCGGTGCCTTCATCGTTGTCGTCATGACAGGTCTCGACCAGGATATGATGCAGAAGAATCTAACCTGCCGCACGCTCCATGAATCCCAGAAGAACATGATGGTCAACGGTCTGCTGTATGTGCCCGTCAACCTGCTGTTCCTCAGCCTCGGCGTGCTGATGTATATGTTTGCCGCCCACCATGGCATAGCGCTTCCGGCATCGGGCGGCGACGAGTTGATGCCGATGCTTTGTGCCGATGGCTACCTGGGTCAGGGCGCTTTGGCCTTCTTCACCTTGGGCATCGTGGCGGCAGCTTTGTCGAGTGCCGACAGTGCGCTGACGGCGTTGACCACGAGCGTCTGTGTGGATTTCTTCAATCGTCAGGACGATGAACGTCTGCGCCGCCGCGTGCACATCACCATGTGTTTCGTCGTGCTGGCTGTGATCCTGGCTTTCCATGCCGTGAACAGCACTAGCGTCATCGATGCCGTTTACACCATCGCATCGTTCACCTACGGGCCGTTGCTCGGCCTGTTTGCCTTCGGCCTGTTTATGCCCGAGCGCTTCAAGCCTTCCGGCCGCGCCGTGCCGGTCGTGTGTGTGGCCGCTCCCGTTGCATGCTATCTCCTGTCGTTGCTCAGCGCAACGCTCTGGGGCTACCATTTCAGCTACGAGCTGCTCCTTCTTAACGGCTTCCTGACCTTCCTCGGCTGTTACCTGTTCCGGCGCCGGAATACTATTCCACGACCGTAGCTTTCTTCGTGACTACGGGTTGCGCAGGCTGCTGGGGCTCGTCAAAGGCTTCACGTGCTTTGGCAAAGATCTCTTCGACGCGGTCCACGGTTTTGCGGCGGAACTTGCCGCTGCGGGGCTGCAACTTGGTCTTAGCCTTGTTCAGGGCTTCCTTGTCAGAAATCCACTCCTCGGCCTTGAAGGTCTCGCCGCCTTTGCCTTCCTGGTCAAAGCCATAGAGATAGCTGATCTTGGTGATGATCATCTTGACCTTGGCATCGGGTGTGCATTCGGCGCTGATGAGATAGCGGAAGAAGGTGTGGTCCCAGTTGAGGAAACGTTTCTTGAAGGTCATGATCTCCTCGACGTTGGCAACGATGGTGTTGTTCTCGTCCGAGAGGACGCGAGTGCGCAGGTCCTGACGACCGGCTTCGACGAGACTTTTGACATAGGCCTGCATGACGGGGTAGATCTGAGCCTGCGTCTTATCGGCGACGCTGAAGGTCTGGGTGAAGGTGACGATGCCATTGTGCTCAGGCACAGCACCTGCCAAATACTTTGAGTCGTCTTTCTGCGCCATTGCCACCAGGGGCACGGCCATCATAATCATTAATAGAATCTTTTTCATTTGTATGATATGTTGATTAATAACTTGTCAACTCCTTCTTACTCATACCTAATGGCCTCGATAGGATCGAGACGGGCGGCTTTCTGAGCAGGGAAGTAGCCGAAGCCGACGCCGATGGCTACGCAGACCGCGAAGCTGACGATGACGCTCCAGGCAGGGATGATGGCCGGGTAGCCGATGATGGCGTTGCAGCCCCATGTGAGCAGGGCGCCGAAGAGCACGCCGAGGACGCCGCCCGTGAGGCTGATGAGCACCGCTTCGATGAGGAACTGGTTGCTGATGTCGAGGCCTCGGGCGCCGACGCTCATGCGCAGACCTATTTCCTTGGTGCGCTCGGTGACGCTCACGAGCATGATGTTCATGATGCCGATGCCGGCGACGAGCAACGAGAAGGCCGCTGCCACGACGAGGATGATGGTGATGGTGTCCATCGTCGAGGACATCGTTTCCATCCATTCCTGCTGCGAGCGGATGGTGAAGTTGTCCACGTCGCTGTCCTTCAGCTTATGGGTGCGACGGAGGATCTGCGTGAGGTCTTCGATGGCCTGGTCGCTGAGTTCTTCCGTCACGGCAGAGCAGAGGATACTGTTGTAGTGGGTCTGTGCCGCCAGGCGCTTCATCACCGTGGTATAGGGCGACACGATGACGTTGTCCTGGTCCATGCCCCAGTTGTTGTAGCCCTTGCCCTTGAACACGCCGATGATGCGCAGGGGTATGCTCTTGAAGCGAATCGTCTTGCCTACGGGATCCTGGCCGTTGGGGAAGAGTTCCTTGACGACAGTCTGCCCGACGACGCACACCTTGGCGCTCTTCTTGACGTCCTCCTCGGTGAAGAAGATGCCTTCCTCGATTTCCCACAGACGGATGCCCAGATAGTCGGGCGATTCGCCGTAGCAGGTCGAGGTGGTGTTGTTGGAGCCGAACACGGCCTGGCCGCTGGTGCTCACCTCGGGCGACACCTTGTTGACGTACTTAGCTTCGGCGAGAATGGTCTCGTAATCAATCTGTTTCAACGTCTGCATGGCCGAGGGGTCGAGACGTACGCCGCCTCGCATGTCAGCGCCGGGGCGTATGGTGAGCATATTCGTGCCGTTCTTCTGTATCTCCTCGCGGATGCTCTGCTTGGAGCCCTGACCGATGGCCATCATGACGATGACGGCGCCGACACCGATGATGATGCCGAGCATGGAGAGGAACGAACGTCCTTTATTGCTGAGGATAGCTCTGAGAGCTACTTTGAGTAAGTTGGTGAAACTCATAAGGTCTTTAATCTTCTTGTACCGGCAGAGCTGCTAATGCTTCTGCGGCGCTGAGGATATTGGGGTTATAGGTGTCTTCGCGTATCTTGCCGTCGCGCAGGATGATGTTGCGGCTCGAGTACTTGGCGATATCGGGGTTGTGGGTGACAAAGATGATGGTGCGTCCTTCGGCGTGCAGCTTCTGGAAGAGCACGAGCACCTCGTAGCTGGTTCGCGTGTCGAGGTTACCCGTCGCTTCGTCGGCGAGGATCACGGCGGGGTTGTTGACCAGGGCACGGGCAATGGCGACGCGTTGCATCTGGCCGCCGGACATCTGATTGCTCTTGTGCTCCAGACGGTCGCCCAAGCCTACGGCTTTCAGCGCTTCAACGGCTGCCTCGCGGCGTTGCTTGGCGGAGTATTCCTTATTGTACATCAGCGGCAGCTCTACGTTCTCGACGGCTGTGGTCTTGGGCAGCAGGTTGTAGTTCTGGAACACGAAGCCGATCTTGCGGTTGCGCAGTCGGGCTCGTTGGCTGCGGCGCATCGTTCGCACGCTGATGCCATCGAGGTAGTACTCACCGCTCGTGGGGGTGTCCAGACAGCCGAGCTGGTTCAGCAGCGTCGATTTGCCGGAGCCCGAGGTGCCCATGATAGTGACGAACTCGCCCTCGTGGATCTCAAAACTCACGCCGCGCAGCGCCTTCACCGTCTCGTTGCCGACCTGGAAATGGCGTCGCACGTTGTCGAGTTTGATGACGACTTTCTTTTCTTGTGCCATAAATCTTCTTTTTTTCGGCGGGGAAACCGCCGAGCACACTACTTGCTGGTGGGTCAGTTATTTCTTTTGTGTGGCGTTGGCACCGCCTTGGCGCTGCTGGTTGTTTCTGTTGCGCGGTCCCGGCATGAAGGGATTGCTCTTCTGCTGAGAAGCGTCCATCGTGGGCAGCTCCTCGAACACCATTTCCTCGAGCACCTCCGTGCCGGCTTTGACGCCACCAGTGATCTCGGTCAGCGTGCCGTTGGAGACGCCGAGTTCTACGGGCAGGGCTTTGAAGGTCTT
>JAEEHP010000116.1 GCA_016280855.1 Bacteroidaceae bacterium | reverse complement strand
TTTTCGGCATTTTTCAGCGCCGCCGCGATGATCTCTCTGCGGTGCCGGGTGATGATCCGCTGCAGTTCCACTGTCACGCTGTCGAGCATCTGTGAGGCCACGACGGGATCTCTGTCTGTAAAGCTGATGGAGAGTGTCTGCTGACTGTGGATGTAGTTATATACGATGGCATCCTGAACGGCCTCGATGATGTCTTCCTCGTCCAGATAGGCTCCGTAGGTGATGCCTTTCCCCGATACCGTCTTGCCAGCGATGCAACGGGCGAAGTCTGCCGATTTCAGCACCTTGGAATAGATCTCCATGTCGTTGATGCCCGAATCGGCACTTCCGGTGACCTCCTTGATATGTGCCTGGATGGCATTGAGTCCGATGGCGAGTTCCGTTTCCTTGTACTCATCGCTGAGTTTGGTGAAGGCGGTATAATCCTTAGGCACGACTATCCACACCAAGATGGCTATCAAGGTGGCGATCATCGCAGCAAGGATATAGGGATGCCTTTTCAAATGTTCAGATATTTAGGAACAGACCTCGATTCTTGAAAGCCAGCATGCCGAAACGCACGAGGAAACCCAGTATCATCCAGATGCCCAGGGTAATGACTTTGGGCAGGTTGCTGTGCTTTACGGGGACTGTGGCCTCCTGGATGATGGTGAAGGCAGGCGTGCGTTCCTGCACTTTCGCGAGGGCCAACTGTCGCTGCTCTGCCACTTGCTGATAGATATTATATTTCAACTGCATATCCGCCTCCAGATTGTCCAGATTTGATTGCACGGTGGGCAGTGCCACTTTGCTGTTGGCTTCGCTGTAGGCGGCATATTTTTGGCGGGAATCGTCGTAGGCCTTATAGGCTTCGGTGAAGAGCTGCTGCATGTATTCAAGGTCGATGCGTGCCTTCTTCGTGCGATAGTCGGTGATGGTGCGCTGCAGGTGCACTTGGGTGGAGTCGGCAACGGTGGCGGCTATCAGCGGATCCTGATCTTCCACGACGATGGTAATCACGCTGGTCTTCTTGTCGACCGTACACTCCATATTGCCGTTGATGGCCTTCACGATGTCGTTTTCCTTCCTGGTCAGTTGTTTGGGGTTCACCTTGTGGCCGGCAGGCACGGGGTCGTTGAAGAGTTCTTTCAGCTTGGCTATCCAGTCCAGTGGGTACTCATAAAAAGCCAGTCGCTGGTGCTTGTCCAGATAGTCATAGTAGGTGTAGGTCTCACCGGTCTTGCTCTTCTTGACGGTGATGGGAAACATGCCCACGATAAATCCTGTCGACTCCATGATGTCGGGGTAAATCTCCGGATAGAGGGCATCACCCGTCTGTCCGATCTTCATATTCATGCCTACCATCGCCGCCAGCGACGAGATGCTGCCTGAAAAGCTGCTGCCCGACTCCTCTGGGGCGAGGATGACTGTCGATTTATAGATCTTCGGCGTGGCAAATGCCAGTATGACGCCGATGAGGCCTGCGATGAGGGTATAGTTGCGTATCATCTTGAAGTCGGCCTTGAGCGTCTTGGCGACCTCGATCAGATGGATATTGACGATCTTCTTCTTCTCTTCCATAATGCTATTTCTTTAGCAGGTTGGCAATGGTGGCCATCATCGTACCCAGTGAGGCGGCGGTGGTGCCGATGCTGAGCCACTCGGTCAGCTGCAGTCCGCGACGGCGTGACTTGGTGGGCACCACGATCTGGCAACCCGGCTTCGGCTTGTGCTTACGGTCAGCCTTGGCCACCATACCGTTCATGTAGATGATGATCGTACGGCTGCGCTTACCTGTAGAACTCACGCCTCCTGCAAGGTCGAGATAGTAGTCGGCATTTTCGCCTTCTTTGAAGCGTACGGTGTTGGGATAGAGCACCTCACCGTTGATGCTGACAGTACTCGTGAAGCGTGGCACTACGATACGGTCTCCCTCGCGCAGATAGGGGTCGTCGTCGCTGCCAGGCTTTGCCAGTGCCTTCTCCAACTCGATGGCCACGGGGTAGGTGGTCAGCGTCAGCAGTTTCTTCACATCGATGGAGTCGTGTCCAGAGTTGCGCTGGGCGGTGCGGAGCATGGTTTCCATCAGTTCACGTTCTTCCTGTGTCATCTGCCTCAGCAACTTGGCACCCTCTGGGTAGGCGCGCTTGGTGAGTCCACCGGCCTGCTTGATAATCTCGCTGAGACGCTGGCGGCTGCTCGTCAGAGTGTAGTTGCCTCTGAACTGCACCTCGCCCTCCACGGTCACGTTCTGCTGTTCGTTGTAGTTCGGACTGCGGCGGATATAGACCTCGTCATAGGGCTGCAGCGTGAAAGGCTCCTCTCCCTGCGGGATGGTGAAGTCTGGGTTCAGACTGAAGCTGTAGGTGAAGGCCAGCGTGTCACCAGCCTCCGTCGCATTTGGTTCCATGATACGTCGCGACACATCGACTTTGGCCAGTGAGGCAGCATTCGTCAGTCCGCCAGCTTGCAGCACGAGGTCTTCGATGGTCTCGTTCGAAGCGAATTTGTAGATACCGGGATAGTTCACCTCTCCGTGGATGGTGATGGTCTGGTCGTTTTTCTCTTCCTCACGGCTACCGATGAAGAGCACGTCTTCATTCTGCAGCTCGATATCGGGCGTAGTGCCTTCCAGAATGCCGAGCACATCGATGCTCTTCACCTCCAGCGAACGGTCTTTCTTCATACGGTGCATCACGGCATGCTGCCCGATGGCATCCTCTGTCAGTCCGTCAGCAGCTTCGACAAGGGCTTTCACCGTTGAGATATGGCCGCCCACCTGATATTTGCCTGGACGGAATATGGCACCCTTCACCTCCACCGTGTTCTGGTAGCGGTTCAGCGTTGAATCTACGCTCACCGAGTCTTCGTCCATCAGTTTGAAGTCGTTCAGATCAAACTCACTCACGTTGAACACGGAGTACATCTGTCCTGCCTTACGGTTTATGCGGATAGCCTTTGTATAGGCATCGCCAGTGAAACCACCGGCATAACGCAGCAGGGTGGCTGCACTCTCCGTCTTCTTCATCTCGTAGAACATCGGGCGCTTGATCTTTCCCGTGATGTTTACCAGTGCTTCGTAGGGACCTACGGTCACGACGTCATTGTCCTGCAGCCTGACATCACCCGTCAGATGGCCGTTCAGCAGGAAGTCATAGACATCGACACTCGACAGCAGACGGCCGTTGCGATACACCTTGATGTTTCTCAGCGTACCGATCTCATTAGGGCCGCCAGCCATGTAGAGAGCGTTATAGACGGTCGAGAAAGCCGACAGGGTATAGGTGCCCGGCACCTTCACCTCACCGATCACGCTGATGGTGATGGTGCGTGTCTGACCGAGCGTCAGTTCGATGTGTGAGTCCTTGAATCTGGCGCCCAGCACACTGCGAAGTTTGGCCTTGGCCTGACTCACGGTGAGACCACCGATCTGGATCAGCCCGATATCCTCTACCGTCACGTAGCCGTCGGGTGAGATGGCCTCTGAGATGCTTTCCTGCGAGGCACCCCAGATGTCGATGTTCACTTCGTCACCAGCTCCCAGTCTGTAGTTCTGCGGTGTGGCCAGGTTCATCGAACTTTCGAAAGTCAGGTCCTCATTGTTGAAGAGGTCGTGTCCGAAGATCTTGCGTTTGGGCTCTTCCTCCTTGAAGAATTCAGTCCCGAAGTATTTCAGCGAGTCGGGCATCAGGAAGTCTGCAGCGTCGTCAAAAGCCATGAATTCCTTGTCCTTCTCGTCGTAGGTGTTCTGCTTGGTCTTCTTCCGCCCGTCCTTCATGCGATACGGCGATACGTTGCGCTTCTCCTTGTCAACGTCCTCCTGGCGCTTGTCGCCGTTGGACTCGCGCATCCGTTTCTTTACCTCTTTGGAGCCTGCAGAGATGTCCATCGCTCCCAGTGCCCCGTTCTTCATCTGTCGCTCGTATTTCTTCTTGAG
>JAEEHP010000115.1 GCA_016280855.1 Bacteroidaceae bacterium | reverse complement strand
TGGCATCGGCGCATTTCCATTGAAGCCGTCGGACGGGATTATAGTTGATCCTAATAATAGTGAGCAGGCATTGCGTGAACAGATAGCGGAATGGTTGAAGCGGAGCCGGATGAAGACTTATCTGTATAAGAATGTGGCGCCCCAACATGGATTGGAATACCAAGATCCTGACGATGTGCTTCTTGTAAATTTCGCAAAGAAGGACAAACTAGCGAAGATGAAAGAATTGGGATTGTGCTATCTTCGTACAGGCGAAGATGCGGGAGCTATTGTTTTGGAGCCAAGAGCATTGAATGCAAAGTACGTGATGTTGCATAACGGAACATCTGGCACTTTGTATAAGTTGAAAGATGGGGGGCCAAGATTTATGTCTAAGGAAGCTTTGCAAAAGAAAGGCTTTGAAAATTTGGGGCATGATTACTATTTGGTATATTCTTTTGATACAAGTAAATCGCAAGACTATGCCAAAATACCAGCTCTTGCGCGGAGAAACAATACAGCACGCCCTTGGTTTGCTACTTGGGAAGAACTTATGCATTAGTTTATGGATAAACTCTCGAAACTCCAACGACACAATAAGGCTGCGATTAAGCAAGAGCAGAGCGATGCTTGCATAAGCTCTGCCGAGCGTGAGCAGGCTCGGCGATCAGCCAATATGGCAGCGATCCATTCGAAGGACACGAAGCCAGAGATGATTGTGCGACGTGGGCTGTGGAAGAGAGGCTTTCGCTATAGACTGAACCATAAACGATTGCCTGGTCATCCAGACTAGGTGCTGAGGATGAGCTGGACAGTGTGAAGTGGCTGCCGGCGGACTTGGAAGTGGTGGAGATGATAAGAAAACACAAAATGAGATAATTTATGAAACAGACAATCCTATGGATGCTGACCACCATCCTTATACTGAGTGGTCTGGCAACGTTGACATCATGTTCGAATGATGACAATGGTATTGTGGAACCTGCGAGGCAAGTGTTGCAAGACGGTGAATGGACGGGAACTGGCGAGGGCCGTAGCGGGAGCATCGTTGTCAAGGTGGTGGTGAAGAACCATCAAGTAGAGCAGGTGACCGTCGTCAGCCAGTCGGAATCAGTCTTTGCACAGGAGACCATTAATAAGCTCGTGGCAAAAGCACTCGGAAGGACGGACGTGATGAGCGTGGAGGTGGATGGCATCTCTGGAGCCACGTTGACATCAACAGGTGTGATTGATGCCATCAATGCTGCTTTGCTAGCAGCGGAAGGGAAGAGGGCCGACGCTGAAAAGATTTATCATGACGGCACGTGCGACATCGTGGTTGTTGGTGCCGGCGGTGCGGGCCTCTCAGCTGCGGTGGCTGCGTCAGAGGCGGATGACGGGCTGAAGATTGTCGTGTTGGAGAAGCAGGGCATCCTGGGCGGCAACACCAACTACTCTACGGGTGGCATCAATGCCGCAGAAACGGACATACAGAAAGGACTTGGCATAGAAGACACAAAGCAGTTGTTCTACGACGACACGATGCGTGGCGGCAAGTATGAGAACATCCCGTCGTTGGTCAGGAATCTGGTGGACAATGGGCCTGCCACCATCTCGTGGCTGACGGGACTTGGTGCTGACCTGACAGACGTGGGACTGATGGGCGGCAGTAGTGTGAAGCGCACACATCGTCCACAGGGCGGCACGGCCATCGGTCCGCACTTGATGAAGGTGCTCAAGACGGCCTGTCAGAAGGAAAATGTCGAAATAAGGACATCAAACAAGGTGACAGGACTACTGACGTCGGTAGATGGTCGTGTGACTGGGGTCAGCGTACAGAATGCCAACGGTAGCAGCTATAAACTCACGGCTCGTGCTGTCATCATCGCCACGGGAGGTTTCGGAGCCAATCTCGCTATGGTGGCGAAGTTGCAGCCTTCGCTCAGCGGCTTTGCGACGTTGAACCATCCTGGTGCAACAGGCGATGCCTTCGATTGGGTGACGGCCATCGGAGGTGCGACCATACAGATGGCAAACATTCAGATCCACCCGACTGCTGAGGCTACCAATCATATCCTCATCACGGAGGCCGTGCGTGGCAACGGAGCCATCCTTGTGAACCATGATGGCCAGCGTTTCTGCAACGAAATGGACACTCGCGATGTGGTGTCTGCCGCCATTCTTGCGCAGTCGCAAGGAGAAGCGTTGCTTGTCTTTGATCAGACGGTGCGTAAGTCGCTGGCATCCATCGAGACCTACGCCAACCAGCATCTGCTCAGCGAAGGTTCTACGTTAGAGGAGTTGGCTGGTCGGTTGGGTATCCCAGCTGCTCAGTTCGCACAGGCCGTGAGCCGATATAATGCCTGGCAGAAAGCGGGGCGCGACGATGACTTCGGACGCAGTGCCACAGGAATGCCCATCGCCTTGGAGACGGCCCCCTTCTATGCCGTTCGCGTGAAGCCTGCCATTCATCACACGATGGGCGGTCTGAGCGTGAATACGGAGACACAAGTGTTACGAGCCGACGGCACACCTATCGACGGCCTCTTTGCCGCTGGCGAAGTGACTGGCGGACTGCATGGCGCCAACCGCCTGGGGGGAAATGGCGTGGCTGACATCGTGGTTAATGGTCGTCTGGCTGGTTTGGCAGCGAGTAAGAGGTTGAAGTGAGAGAGTGAGGCATTGTTTGCTTAGGAGTGGAGGCAAAGTGGAGGCTATACGGGTTGCCTCCACTTCCGTAACAATCACTATATGTGCGCATTACAAGCGAAAAAGCCGTTTAGTGGAGGCAAGCTTGTTATTTATAGATATTTTTTCTGGACTTCATTCTTGCGCAAGCTTGCACATTGTTTTCCTGAATCAGCAATCCTCGCTCATCATTTCACGTTCATTGCTTTCCCCTGACGCCGCCATTCGTTAGCGCGACCACGGTTGCTCGCTTCACGTTTCACGAATGTTCGTTACGCCGCTAACGAACATCCGCTATGGACATAACGAATGTTCGCTATGGCTGTAAGGACAGGTCGCTAAAGGCAGTAGATATACACCTGACGGGAAGGGGAAAAGAAGGGGCAAGGATGGGTCGGGGAATCATTGACTTAGATGATGGGGAAGCTCATGCCGTTGAGTTTACGATAGAGATCGAGGGCATAGACGTCCGTCATGCCGGTGATGTAGTCGAGCACGGCCATGAGGCGGTCGTAGAGACGCGGGGCACGGATCTGATACTGACGCGAGACGCGGTTGAGGAGCAGCTGGGAGTAGGCCCTGTCGGGGTTCATGGCAGCCTCCACCATCTGGTGTACGAGGGAGGTCATGACGCGGAAACCGGCGAGCTCGACATCGACGACGTCTTTGCTATGGTAAATATGTCGATAGCTGACATTGACGCATTGCTCATAGGCGCGCCGCGGAATGTCCGAGATATGCTGTATGAGCGATCCCTGGAAGCGTCCCTCGAGGATTTCCTGTTCTGCGGCGACGAAGGCTCGAACGCATTCGCCTTCGAGGGCGTTGATGACGCAGGAGCGGAGATAGACGATCTGCTCGTTGACGTCATAGACGTCCAGACGCGAGAGGTTGCGATGGATTTCGTCGCGACGCTCCGGCGTGAAGTAGGCCATGAGCAGCTCGCGTGTGTCGGCAGTGGTGAGGATCTTTAGTTTGTGGGCATCCTCGATGTCCATAATTTCGTAGCAGATGTCGTCGGCTGCCTCAACGAGATAGGTGAGCGGAAAGCGTACGTAGCGAAGCGTTCCGGGAGGCGAAGGCAGGCGAAAAACGCCCAATTCATCGGCGATGCGCAGGTAATCCTCGCGTTCGGCATCGAAGAATCCGAACTTCTGATGGTCGCCAGCGAGATCACTGCAGAAGGGATATTTGACGATGCTGGCGAGCGTGCTATAGGTCATGACAAATCCTCCTGGGCGTCGCCCCTCGAAGTGGTGGGTGAGCAAGCGGAAGGTGTTGGCATTGCCGTCGAAATGAATGATGTCGTTCCATTGCGTCGGCGTGAGACGATCGCCGGTCTCGGGGTCGCAATACGTCTGCAGCCACCGACCGTCGCCCTCGCTGAAATAAGTGGCAATGGCACGCTCGCCGGAATGCCCGAAAGGAGGATTGCCGAGGTCGTGGGCGAGGCAGGCCGCGCTGACGATGCTACCCATTTCGTTGAGATGTGTGTCGCGCAGCTCTGGATGACGTTCGAGCAGTAGGCGGGCGCTGTCGTTGCCGAGTGATCGTCCTACACTGGAAACTTCGAGGCTATGAGTGAGACGATTATGCACAAAGATACTGCCTGGAAGAGGGAACACCTGGGTTTTATTCTGCAGACGGCGGAAAGGCGCGGAGAAGATGAGGCGGTCGTAATCGCGCTGAAATTCCGTGCGGTCGTCCCGGTGCTGCTGCTCTGTTTCGAGGCCGAGACGCTGGCTGCTTAAAAGTTGAATCCAATTCATTATTTGAATGAAGAATGAAGAATGAAGAATAAAAGAATGAAATAGTGAAGAATGATGAAGGCTGCGATTAAGCGAGAGGAGAGTCAAGCTCGCTTGAACTATCCCGAGCGTGAGCAGGCTCGACCGAAGGTCAATGAGGAATGAGGATTTCGAGGGCAAAGATACTGAATTTATATTGAGGAATGAGGAATGATGATCCAAAAAAGTGCAAAATGATACACAAAAAAGGTAAAAACTTTCAACTTTCAACTTTCAACTCTTTCATTTTTCACTTTTCACTCTTTCATTTTTCACTTTTTTTGTACCTTTGCGGCAAAATTAGGCTGAATAATATGCAAATACCCATCATC
Organism: Bacteroidaceae bacterium; assembly: GCA_016280855.1. Classification (GTDB taxonomy): domain Bacteria; phylum Bacteroidota; class Bacteroidia; order Bacteroidales; family Bacteroidaceae; genus Physcousia. The sequence goes on along the minus strand of JAEEHP010000115.1, from coordinate 8,821 downwards.
AACCGCTCGCATCATGCTCTTCCGGCTTCTGCGACCCCTCTGTCCGCCGGCTTGGACTTGCGTGCCAATCTGGATGAACCGATCGTTGTGGCTCCCCTGGCTCGTGTGCTTGTTCCCACGGGCCTGTTCATCGCGCTACCACCAGGCGTGGAAGCGCAAGTACGGCCACGAAGCGGTTTAGCCATCAAGCACGGAGTGACCGTGTTGAACGCTCCTGGCACGATCGATGCCGACTACCGCGGTGAGGTATGCGTGATTCTCGTCAACGTGTCGAATGAACCGTTCACAATCAACGACGGCGAACGCATCGCACAGCTCGTCATTGCCCGCCACGAACAGGCCGAATGGCTACCCACCGACAAACTCGACGAAACGGAACGCGGCGAAGGAGGATTCGGACACACGGGGAGATGAGAGTTGAAAGTTGAAAGTTGACAAGTTGACGAGTTGACAAGTTGACGAGTTGACAAGTTGACGAGTTGACGAGTTGACAAGTTGACGAGTTGACAAGTTGAAAGTTCTCCAAGTGTGGAGCGACCAAAGGTCGAGCGGAAAGTTCTTCGCGAGCGAAGCGTCGCAAGCGCCGAGCGGAGAGCGGAGAGTGGAAAAGTGAAAGAATGAAGAATTATAGCATCTATATCCTATTCTTTACTTCCTTAATGACGGTTGCGGCGGTCATGACAGGCTGTGGCACTTCGGGCAAGGCACCGAAGGACGTGGGCGTTGTGGCAGCGGAAGCTGTGACGACGAAGCCATCGTGGCAGTCGAGCCTCAGCACGAACGATCGCCTGCGTCTGGATTATCTCTTCCAAGAGGCTTCCAAGCAAAAGATGCTGGGAAATCACGTTGCTGCCTTTGACCTGCTGAGCCACTGTCTGGAGATCTCGCCTGAAGCACCAGAAGTGCTATACCAGATGGCCATCTACCGTCTCTTCCTGCGTCAGGATTCCTTAGGTCTGAAGGATTTGCGCCACGCAGCAGATAACGATCCCCTCAACACGTTCTACAAAGAAGCATTGGCCACCTACTTCATGAACCGCCAGCAAGCTTCGCTCGCCCTACCCTATCTGGAATCCCTGGTCGCTCTGCGCCCCCATCGAAGTGATATCCTTGCACAATTGGTGAATATCTATCGCGCCGCCGACCGCCCCGAAGATGCTATCCATGCGCTGGAACGCATCGAGGTGCTTGAGGGCAAGATGGCGAGCGTGAGCTACCAGAAGTTCAACCTCTACAAACAGATGGGTAAGGACAAGCAGGCTTATGCCGAGCTGGAGAGCCTCTGCAAGGAGTACCCCCACGAGATGAGCTATCGCCTGTCCATCGGCAACCAGCTGTTGGAGGACGACCGCATCGGCGAAGCGCTGAAAGTGTTTGATCAGGTGCGCAAGGTCGAACCGGATAATCCCGCTCTGCAGCTGTCGATGCTGGAATACTACCGCCACACGGAAGACAGCCTCCTCTTCTACCATCTTCGCGACTCGCTGCTTTATGCCCCGAAAACTGATACGGACGTCCGCGTAGCCCTACTGCGCGATCTGATCGCCGATGAGATGCACACGGACAGTCTCGGCCCCAAGCGCGTCACGGCAGCTTTCGACACGCTCGACATCATCCAACCCAACAGCCTCGACCTCCTGCAGCTGCGGGCCGCCTATCTGGCCACCTACGACAAGAACAACGACAAGGATTTCGTGGCCGTGATGGATCGTGTGAACGAACTGGAGCCAGCCAACACACAGGCTCTTTTCTACCTCATTCAATACTACGGCGAGCATAAGGAGTTCGAGCACCTCGAGGATCTATGCCGCCGGGGCGTACTGACGCATCCCGAGGAGCTGCTGTGTCATTTCTATTTAGGCGTAGCGCTCTATCAGCAGGACAAGAAGCCCGAGGCGATGAAAGCGTTCGAGGCCGGCATCGTACAGAAGACCGAAGAGAGCCGTCCGGCTATCGTGGCCGACTTGTATAGTATTCTCGGCGATTTATACCACGAGATGGGGCGCGACACTGATGCTTTCGCCGCCTACGACTCCTGCCTCACCTACCAAAGCGACAACGCGAGCTGCCTCAACAACTACGCCTACTACCTGTCGCTGGAGGATCGCGACCTCGACCGTGCCGAGGAGATGAGCTACCGCAGTATTCGTCTGGAGCCCGACAATAAGACGTTCCTGGACACCTACGCCTGGATCCTCTTCATGAAACAACGCTACAGCGAAGCGCAGCGCTACATCGACCGCGTCTGTCCCCCTGACTCCACAGACTCCGTGCTGCTGGCCGATGCATCGATCTCGGGGGTCGTGCTTGAACATGCCGGAGACATAGCCGCCTGCAACCAACAGATGGAACAAGCCTTGCGCTTCTGGACGCTGGCACAGAAAGCCGGCGGCAGCGGACTCACGGCTGTCCTGCCCAAGAAGATCAAGTTGAAAAAGTACATAAGAGATTAGCATTTTTCGGATTATTTAATTCAAGGATTAAGAAAGGATTAAGATATGAAAAGGACTTCATTTATTGTTTGTTATACATTATTCATCGCCTTGACCCTGGTCTTGGCGGGCTGCCGTTCGTCGAAGAAGGCGCCCAAGGACACCGACGTCACTTCGGAAGTCTCGACCAGCCAGGTGAGCACACGGCAGACGGCAGAGGAACGAGCCCTGTCCAGCATCATCGCTACGCAACAGACTGCCAAGGGGTTGCGTAGTCGCGTTGGCATCAAGCTGCGCTATGGCAGCAAGTCAGCTTCGGCCAGCGGACAGATGAAGATGAAACGCGACGAGATCATCCAAGTGACCGTCATGGCGCTCGGCATCATGGAAGTGGGACGCCTGGAACTGACGCCCTCGCAGCTGCTGGTGATTGATCGCGTGAACAAACAGTATATTCAAGTAGGCTGGCGCGACGTGCCCGAATTGGCCGAAGCCGGCATCGACTTCTCGACGTTCCAGGCGCTGTTCTGGAACGAGCTGTTCGTGCCGGGCATGAGTACCTCTCCGGCTGTCACCGATTTCGACATCACGAAGGAGTCGTCCACCCTGGTCGTGACGCCCAAAACGTCAAGAGCCAACACGAAGAAACTGGTCACCAGTTTCCACGTCGGCACGTCGCCGGCACAGCTTCAGCAGACCCGCGTCGCTCCCTCCGACGGGCGCTACAACATGAGTTTCCTGTGTACCTACTCCGACTGGGGCAAGCTCGACGGCAAGCATTTTCCCAAGTCGATGTACCTCAGCGTAGGCGAAGGCTCCAAGAACTACTCGCTGACCCTCGACCATTCCAGTCTTCAGGCCGACGAGCAAATGGGCGACCTGACTTCACGAGTGCCCTCGGGCTACAAGCGTGTCACGCTCGAACAGATCATGAGAATGCTCACGAAATGATTATTGGACTCAGAGGTTCAGGCATTAGAATATGGTTGCAAAGAATCATCAGTCGATAGCGAGGAGGCTCGTGCTGGCAGCCTTCGTGTGCTGTCTCGCCCTTTTCACAGCGCTCAGCGCCTCGGCTCAGACCAAGAAGATCAACGACCTCAAGTCGCAACGTTCGAAGATCGAGCAGGGCATCAAGCAGTCTCAGACGAAACTCAAGCAGACGAAGCACGAGACGGTGAAGAAGGAGCAGACGGCCGACTTCCTCGAGGATCAACTGCGCAACCGCCTCAACTACATCTCGCAGCTGGAGACGGAGATTGACACCTTGGAACAGCGCGTCGATCGCCTCGAACGCCAATTGGCGCTTCTCGACAGTCAGGTCGTTGAGAAGAAGCACAAATACGTGCTCAGCCTGCGTCACGCGCGCACCTCCTCGGACCTGCGCAATCCCCTGCTCTTCATCCTCTCGGCCGAGTCCTTCCCTCAGATCTATCGCCGAATGCGCTACGCTCGCGAGTTCGCCGTCTTCCAGAAGAACCTCGGCTTGCAGCTCATGGCAAAACAAAACGAGGCGCGCGACAAGCGCAACGAGCTGCTCGGCGCCAAGCAGCAGCTCAGCGGCACCGTGCAACAAGTCATTCGCGAGCGCAAGAAACTCGCTGCGGAGCACTCCGTCGTGCAAGCTAATGTCGCACAGCTCAAGAAGCGGCAGAAGGAAATCGAAAAGCAGGTGGCGGAACAGCAAAAACAGCTGACGGCATTGACCAAGAAAATCGACGAGCTCGTGGCCATCGAGGTGGAGAAAGCCAGGAAGCGTGCCGAAGAAGAAGCACGGCGCAAGCGCGAAGCGGAGCTACGGGCTCAGGCTGCCCAGAATGCCAAGAAAGGCGCCGACAGCAAGAAAGGCAGCAAGAAAGGCAAAAAGGGAACAAACGCCTCCGACAGCAAGTCGTCAGCCAAGGCACCCTCGAAATGGCTCACCGCCGAGGACCGTCAGCTCAACGGCAACCTCGAGCAGAATAAAGGCCGCCTGCCCGTGCCCATCACGGGACCTTATCGCATCGAACGGCGCTTCGGACTGACACACATCACCTCCACCGTCGTCCTCGACAACAAGGGCGTCAACTATATGGGTCAAGCCGGCGCCCACGCCCGTGCTATCTTCGACGGCGAGGTGTCGGCAGTGTTCCAACTGGGTTCCATGAAGAACGTGCTCGTGCGCCACGGCTCCTACATCTCGGTCTATTGCAACCTCTCATCGACCATTGTACAGCGCGGCCAGCAGGTGAAGGCACGAGATATCCTCGGCACCGTAGCGCCCGACGAGAACGGCAACTTCATCTTGCATTTCCAGCTGCGCAAGGAAACCGCCAAGCTCAATCCGGAACATTGGATTGGCCGATAAGCATCAATACGTGATGTTCAAAGCCAGCCCCACCGAATGCCCATAGGGTCCGAAAGTAGGCACCACAACGGTGGTGGCTGACGTCTTGTCCCAACGAAACAGACGACGCTCGAGAGGCAACAACAGGTAAGCCAGCCGAGCCGAGAGGATACCGAAGCCGGCTCCTGCCAGGACATCGTTGAGCCAATGTTCATTATTATACAACCGCAGGAAGGCAATGGTCGAGGCAAAGGCATAAGCTCCCGTACCCCAAGCCCATCCGTACTCTTCGCGAATGAGTTCAGCGCCCATGAACGCCCACGACGTATGCCCGGAGGGGAACGAGCGTGAGTTGCGCGCATTGGGACGCTCCTCATCGACCATCCATTTCATGCCCTGTGTCATCCCGACATGAAAGAGCGTAGCCGTGGCGCTCACAGCCAGACGCTCGCGAAAGTCGTGCTTCGACTTGATGCCCGTGAAGCCCAAACCGACGTTCACGACCAAAGGGAAATATTGCAGGTAGTCGTCGGCATGGAAATAACGGTGGCCGTCTTCCCGCCAACCCTGAAGGCCGTCGCGCACATTGGTCTTCACCTTGCACATCCAACCATTGGAAATGCCCACGGCTCCCACGGTGATGAGCGCCGCCGACGCAGCGAGCGGCACAACCTTGACCTCCGCCGCCACCTCCTTGGACAACTTCGGGGAAGCGTCCACTTCCGTTTCAACCTCCGTCGGGAAGGTGGCTTCACGGTCAACCACTTCCTGAGCGGCGACGTTGACCACCAACGCCCAAGCCCATACAAGGACAACACACCTATTCCTCATCTTCGTTCTGTTCTTGCAACTGATGCAACAATGCGCGCGTGCGTTCCATGATTTCGAAAAGATCATCGACCGTCTCGGCACGTAGCATGCTGATGCGCGTCTGCCGGAAATCGGGAATGCCCTTGAAGAGAGGCGAAGCGGCCAGATGACGCCGCACGTGGCGCACACCACTCAGCTCGCCGAGGCGTTCTACGGAGGTCAGCACCTGCTCCTTCAAGATGTCGAGCTTCCAGTCGAGGCCCTCCCGCGGGGCTTCGGAGGAAGACAATGGCGGGGCTTGGGGATGGAGCTTTTCCACGATTTCCTTGAATATCCACGGGCGTCCGAAGGTGGCGCGTCCCACCATGACGGCATCAACGCCATAGCGCTCGAAAGCCTCCACGGCACGTTCCGCAGAGGTGATGTCGCCGTTGCCGATGATGGGAATCTTCATGCGGGGATTGCGCTTGACGTCGCCGATGAGCGTCCAGTCGGCCTGGTCGGTGTACATCTGCGAACGTGTGCGGCCGTGAATGGTCAGTGCGCTGATTCCGCAGTCCTGCAACTGTTCGGCCAGCTCGACGATGATCATGTTCTCCTTATCCCATCCGAGGCGAGTCTTGACAGTCACAGGCACCTGGCTACCCACGGCATCAACCACGGCTCGCGTGATCGCGAGCAGCTTGGGCACGTCGCGCAGCATGCCTGCTCCGGCTCCCTTGCCGGCGATTTTCTTGACGGGACAGCCGAAATTGATGTCGAGCACGTCGGGATGAGCCTGCTCGACGACGATGCGCGCCGCTTCGGCCATGGGTTCCGGCTCCTTGCCGTAGATCTGTATGGCCACGGGGCGCTCCTCGTCGCACACCTCCAGCTTCTTCAGGCTTTTGTTCACCATGCGCACCAAGGCATCGCACGACACGAATTCCGAGTACACCATAGCGGCGCCGAGACGACGGCACAGCAAACGGAAACCGATGTCCGTCACGTCTTCCATCGGCGCCAGCAGCACGGGCCTTTCGCCCAAATCAATATTTCCTATCTTCATATCGATGGCAAAGATACTGATTTTTATTGAGGATTGATGATTGATGATTGAAAAAGTACAGATTTTATATTGATGATTGATGATTGATGACCCCAAAAAGTGAAAAATGAGGCACAAAAAGGCAAAAACTTTCATCTTTCAACTTTCAACTTTCAACTTTTCACTACCTTTGCAGCCATGAAACGCGAAGATTTTGAGATTATGGCCCCCGTAGGCTCGCGCGAGAGCCTGGCGGCCGCGTTGCAGGCCGGTGCCGACAGCATCTATTTCGGCATCGGACGGCTCAATATGCGCGCCCATTCGTCGTCGGCCTTCACCATCGACGACCTCAAGGAGATCGCCGCCACCTGCCGCGAACACGGCGTGCGCAGCTACCTCACCGTCAACACCATCATCTACGGCGAGGATCTGCCCCTCATGCGCGAGATACTCGACGCAGCACGTGAGGCCGGCATCAGCGCCGTCATCGCGTCAGACATCGCCGTGATGACCTATGCGCGGCAGATCGGCGTCGAGGTGCACCTCTCCACACAGCTCAACATCTCTAACGTCGAAGCCCTGCGCTTCTATGCCCAGTTCGCCGATGTCGTGGTGCTCGCTCGTGAGCTCAACATCCAACAGGTTCGCGAGATCTACGACGCTATCCTGCGCGATCACATCTGCGGACCTTCGGGGCAGCTGATTCGCATCGAGATGTTCTGCCACGGCGCGCTGTGCATGGCAGTCTCGGGCAAGTGCTACCTCTCGCTGCAGAACACAGGGCGCTCGGCCAACCGTGGCGAGTGCATGCAGATATGCCGGCGCGGTTACATCGTCAAGGACCGCGAGACGGACATCGAGCTCGAGGTGGACAACAAATACATCATGTCGCCCAAGGACCTGAAGACCATACGTTTCCTCGACAAGCTCATCGATGCCGGCGTGCGCGTGTTCAAGATCGAGGGGCGTGCCAGGGGACCCGAATACGTCCGCACCGTCGTGGAATGCTACAGCGAGGCCGTGGCAACGATTCTGGAGGACAGGACCACCCTACCCGAGGGCTCGCCTCTCCCCTGCTTCACCTCGCATCTTGACGAATGGGACGCCCGCCTCGCCACCGTCTTCAACCGCGGCTTCTGGGACGGCTACTACCTGGGTCAGCGCATGGGCGAATGGTCGCAGACCTACGGCTCCGAGGCCACCGAGCGCAAGGTCTATGTCGGGCGTGGACGCAAGTTCTACTCGCGGCTGGGACTCGGTGAGTTCCGCATCGAGGCTGCCGAGCTCCACGTCGGCGACCGCTTCCTCGTCACCGGCCCCACCACAGGAGCCCTCTACGGCACCATCGAGGAGATGCACGACGACACGAATGCCGCCGTGCAGGTGGCGCACCAAGGATCTAACGTCTCCTTCCGCGTCGAGGCCAAGATACGCCCCAGCGACAAGCTCTTCAAGATTGAAACGGTAAGTCCGTAATTTTATACCTCGAAAAGGCATTTTTCTTGCATTCAAGACACCGTTGTCATAAATAATGCGTATCTTTGTGGCCGAAAACGATAAAAAGCTTGTTAGCGCGTGATGACATCTTCTAACCATAATGGACAACGCCGTCGCGTGACGCATGAAGTGCGGGTCGGCAATATCGGCATAGGAGGCAATAATCCTGTGCGGGTGCAGTCGATGTGCACGACATCGACGATGGACACCGACGGCTGTGTGCGTCAGATCCTGGCCATCGCCGCGGCTGGCGGCGAACTGGTGCGCCTGACGACGCAAGGCGTACGCGAGGCGGAGAACATGAAGGTGATCCGCGAACGCGTGCGGGCAGCTGGCTGCACGGTGCCGCTCGTGGCCGACGTGCATTTCAACCCCGCCGTGGCTGACGTGGCTGCGCTCTACTGCGAGAAAGTGCGCATCAACCCGGGCAACTACGTCGATGCAGCACGTAAGTTCAAACAGCTCGAATACACCGACGAGGAATATGCCGCCGAGCTGCAGAAGATCGAGGACCGCCTCGTGCCTTTCCTCCATATCTGCCGCGAGCATGGCACAGCCGTGCGCATCGGCGTGAACCACGGTAGCCTCAGCGACCGCATCATGTCGCGCTACGGCGACACGCCTGCCGGCATCGTGGAGTCGTGCATGGAATTCCTGCGCGTGTGCATGCGCGAACATTTTATGAATGTCGTCGTCTCCATCAAGGCCTCGAACACGGTGGTCATGGTG
>JAEEHP010000011.1 GCA_016280855.1 Bacteroidaceae bacterium | reverse complement strand
TCTCCTTCGACAACCTGGTCAACGCCTATGCCGAACAGATGGCAGCACTCGTCGAGGCCGGCGTCGATGCCTTGCTCATCGAGACCATCTTCGACACCCTGAATGCCAAGGCTGCCATCTACGCCGCCGAAAAGGTGATGCAAGAGGCCGGCAAGCAAGTACCCCTGATGCTCAGCGCCACGGTCAGCGACCGCGCCGGACGACTGCTGAGCGGACAGACGCTCGAAGCGTTCATCATCTCCGTGGCTCATGCGCCGCTCCTCAGCATCGGTCTCAACTGCTCCTTCGGCGCCGAGGACATGCTACCCCACCTGCGACAGCTGCGGCAAGCCATCGAACGCATGTCATCTCTCACGCGCGAACCTATTTATATAAGTGCTTATCCCAACGCCGGACTGCCTAACCAACTCGGACAATACGACGAGACACCGGAACGTATGGCACAGCACATCCTACCCTTCATCCAGGAAGGCCTGGTGGACATCATCGGAGGCTGTTGCGGAACAACGGATAAGCATATCAGGGAGATGAAGAAGGTTATTTCCACTACTATGCCCCAACCCGCCCCCTCCCTGACGACAGAAGATGGAGGTGAGTCGGCAGGTTCCTTATCCGGTCTCTCGCCCCTGCATTTTCACCTTTCCTCTTTCATCAATGTCGGCGAACGTTGTAATGTAGCCGGTTCGAGGAAGTTCCTGCGGCTCATCAAGGAGAAGAACTACGATGCTGCCATCGCCATTGCCCGTCAACAAGTGGAGGACGGTGCGCTCGCACTCGACATCAACCTCGACGACGGCTTGCTCGAGGCCGAGGCCGAGATGTGCCATTTTCTGCGACTCCTCGCTGCCGAGCCCGAAGTCTGCGTCGTACCTTTCATGGTGGACTCCAGCCGTTGGGAGGTCATTCGTGCCGCCTTAGGCTGCATCCAGGGCAAAAGCATCGTCAACAGCATCTCGCTCAAGGAAGGCGAGGAGGTGTTCATCAGCCGCGCCTGCGAGATACGCAGAATGGGTGCCGCCGTCATCGTGATGGCGTTCGACGAAGAGGGACAGGCCACCACCTACGAACGGCGCATCGCCATCTGCCAAAGGGCATACCGACTGCTCACCGAGCAAGTGGGATTCCCTCCGCAGGACATCATCTTTGACCCCAACGTGCTCGCCATAGCTACGGGTATGCCCGAGCACGACCGCTATGCCCTCGACTTCATTCGCGCCACAGCATGGATCAAGCATCACCTGCCCGGTGCTCACGTCAGCGGCGGTGTCAGCAACCTCTCCTTCTCGTTCCGCGGCAACAACCCGCTGCGCGAAGCCATGCACGCCGTGTTCCTCTATCATGCACGTCAGGCCGGCATGGACATGGCCATCGTCAACCCATCCTCCAGCGTCACCTACGCCGACATACCACCCCACGAGCTACAGGTCCTCGAGGATGCCATTCTGGCACGGACACCCAACGCCTGCGAACGGCTCATAGAGATGGCTACGGAGCTCAAGGAAGAAGCGGCACTCACCACAAAGGACGGCACCCAAGCCACGAAGGACAACGATGCCTCAGCACCGGCAGCCTCCGTCACCTCACGTCTTATCACGGCACTCCGCACGGGCATCACCGATAACCTCGAGGCAGACCTCACTGAAGCCCTCACCCAATATCCCTCGGCCCTCGATATCATCCAGGGACCGCTCATGGAAGGCATGACCCTTGTCGGCCAGCTCTTCGGCGAAGGCAAGATGTTCCTGCCGCAGGTCGTCAAGACCGCACGCACCATGAAACGTGCCGTTGAGCTTCTACAGCCCCACCTCCACAACTCTCCGCACGGCTCGCAGGGACGCTTGACCCCTCAAGAACTTTCAACTCCTTCCTCCCCCTCCTCCCCCCGTATCCTCATCGCCACCGTCAAAGGCGACGTCCACGATATCGGCAAGAACATCGTAGCCACAATCATGGCCTGCAACGGCTACGAGGTCATCGACCTCGGCGTCATGGTACCAGCTGACACCATCGTCGCTAAAGCGTTGGAACTCAAGCCTGATGCCATCGGCCTTTCAGGTCTCATCACGCCTTCGTTGGAGGAGATGGTACATACGGTTCACCTCCTCGACGAAGCCGGCATCCGCGTTCCCGTCATGATTGGCGGAGCAACGACGAGTGCGCTGCACACCGCCCTGAAGATAGCTCCCGCTTACCACGGCCCCGTCCTCCATATCTGCGATGCCTCGCAGAATGTGCCTCTCGCCGAGCCCTTCCTCCACGCCGATACCGCCGCCCAGGCCTTCGCACAGTTGAGTGCCGAACAGGCGTCCCTGCGAGCACAAGCCGAGCAGCACGAGACCGCCACGCTCCACTCGCTCGAGGAAGCACGTGCCAACAAACCGAAATTCTTCTAACCTATAACCTATGACACCGATTATTCCTGAACAGGACATCATCAACGCTGCAGCCAAGGGAACCGACGCGTTCCTCCAACTCATCACGGATGCTATCCTCCAAAGCATCGACGGACAGCTCACCGCCGACAACATGTCGAAGCTCAATGCCGATCAGATCACGCTGATTGCCTACCACCTCTTGCACGAAGAAGTCATGGACGGAGGATTCATCCAGCTCATACACAACGGGCTAGGACCTTTCATCTTCATGAATCCTTTCGCCAAAGCCGTCAGACTGTGGGGACAAGATATGGAAGACGAGGAAGGAACTACCGTGCTCCACGATTTCTCCAAGCTAATCTATAAAGGGCGCAAGCTCTTCGAACAATATGGCGACGAGCTGACACAGTCCTGCACCGACGATGAGTTCATGGCGCTCTTCGAACAATACCCTCAGTTCGATGACCTCGATGACGAGTTCATCGAGAACGAGGAGGACATCACCGCCGTCATTGCCCACTACATCGACAACCATCTCTCCCAATTCTGCGAAGTCAAATAAGCACAAATACATCAGAAACGACAAATCACGAATTGAGAGTAATCCTAATGGATGATTTGGACTTAATGGTAAAATAAGTAAAAAATTAGCTGCTTTATAAGCACCTTTGCAGAGAATAATGTATCTTTGCGCCATAAAACAAGCAGAAATCAATTTCACTTTACCAACCTTTACAATGAAACACTCTTTTCTTATTGCTGCAACAGCAGCCCTGCTGCTCGTTACGACGAGCTGCAACAATGCGAAGTACGAGAGCGTCAAGGGCGACCCCATGAAGACGCGTATCTACACGTTGAAGAACGGCCTGAAGGTCTATCTCTCCGTCAACAAGGACGAGCCGCGCATACAGGCCAACATCGCCGTGCGAACAGGTTCGCGCAACGACCCAGCCGAGACCACAGGTCTGGCCCACTACCTCGAGCATCTGATGTTCAAGGGCACAAAGCAGTTCGGCACCAGCGACAGCACGGCCGAGGCTCCCCTGCTCGACGAGAT
>JAEEHP010000114.1 GCA_016280855.1 Bacteroidaceae bacterium | reverse complement strand
CTTTATTCAATTTTGTTTTAGTACTATGAACAAAAAAATCAAAAATCTGTTCCTTGCAGGGGCCCTCGTTCTGGGTCTCGCGGGGGTAGCCGTATCCTGTACGGACTACGATGATGACATCAACAAATTGCAAGGCGACCAGAAGACTCTTAGCGAGCAGGTCAGCGGTCTGCAGGGCCAGGTCCAGGAGCTGCAGAACAAGATCAACGCGGGCTTTGTGATTACTGCTGTCACACCTATTTCAGGAGAGCCTGGTGGCTGGGAGTTCACCACCTCCGATGGTAAGAAGTATCCTGTCTACAATGGCGCCAAGGGCGACAAGGGCGACAAGGGAGACACCGGCGCTGCCGGTAAGGACGGTAAGGACGGCATCTGGTTCACCCCGGATTCCGAGACCGGCACCTGGATCAAGCACGAGATTGTTGACGGCGAGGAGGTCACCACTGACACCGAGCAGTCGATCATCCCTAACGGCTTCATCGATGTTGAGTTCGACTCCGAGACGAACACCCTGACGATCAAGGCCGGTGACGATGAGTTCACCGTGGAGCTTGCGGGCGGATCCGCCAGCTTCGTGTTCATCCCCCAGGCCCTTGTTGACGGTGTCAACGCCATGGAGATCAAGAGCCTCACCTCTCATGTCTACGTCCCTGTCGACGATGAGAAACTCGACAGCAAGGATGAGCAGTGGATGCCTGCGGTCGAGAAGATAAAGGATTATCAGTCAGAGCTCCAGAAGTGGATGAAGGCGAACAAGATCGCTATGCCCACTCCTCCAAGTTCTATCAATTCGCTCGCTGATGTAATGGCATATTACAATGAGCAACTTGCCATTGAGATTGCTTTCGCTGTTGATAACGATGCCGCTGTCCGCGAGGCTATTCCCGCCATCGCCCAGTACCACGTGAACTACGACGTCGAGCTTGACGACACGTACGAGTACACCATTGTCTCGAAAGACACCCCCGTCTACACGAGGGTTGAGAGTTCCTCGGACTTCGGCATGACGGCCGAGTTCAAGAGCTACGAGAACGGCGTCCTTTCCGTTGAGGTCGCCTACACCGGCGTTCCCGCCTCTGTTGACGAGCAGACCAACCACCTGACCCAGTTCGCCCTCCAGGTGAGCAAGGGTGACAAGGTTTACACCTCCGACTACGCGACCTTCGTCGTGAAGGACATCATCGCCCCTAGGATCGCCGACCCTATCGCCGTGGTCAAGGAGAGCAAGACGAGGATGGAGCCCTTCAGCTTCGAGGAGCACTACCGCAGAGGTACTATGGGTATATCTGGTGCTGATCTTGGCATCCCTGTTGATGCTAGTGGCAAGGTTTGGGATTATCTTGATCTCGGCTACCACCAGTATTTCGCCTCGATGAATTATGTGGCCCCCTGGGTCATGAGTGACGCCAACACGGACGAGGGCATGGCCTTCGCCCACGCTACGTGCGACACCACCGTCGCCTACAACGAGACTATCGACCTCTTGGACATCACCATCCCTCACTATTTCATCAACGGTGATTTCTGCTTCAAGAAATCTGACTGCTGCGACGCCACTCCTGAGCAGGCTCCTAGGCAACCTATCTATTTAGCTGCCGCTGATGGCCAGGGCCAGACCCAGGCTCCCCTTGTTGACAACTGCGAGGAGATGTCGCTTGAGGAGATGGAGGAGTACGGCCTCCACTTCGAGTACGAGGTTGTCCAGAACTTCATCACTGGCAAGCCCGAGACCGACCAGGCGAACTTCGTCGACCTCGTCGACGGCCACATCTTCAAGCCGAGGGTGTACGAGACCGACGGTACCGCCGCTATCGGCCGTACCCCGATCATCCGCGTCAAGCTGATGCACGGCGAGGACGTCATCAACGTCGCGTACATCAAGATCTTCATCGCCCAGGCTAGCACCATCAATCCTGAGATCGAGCTCGTGCCTAGGAGGGACTACCTTGATGAGGACGGCACTAGCGAGAACGTGTTCCACTTCAACTGCGACGGAGACAGCCTGTTCACGACTGTCCACGACATGAACGTGTACGTGTACAACCCGATCAACATGAACAAGAAGAGCTTCCACCTGCTGTATGACAGCCTGCGCGCTGTTGCCGGCATGAAGGTGGACGGCAAGGACGTTCTTGTGGGCGAGATCGAGGACGTCGTGCTCAACCCTGTGGAGGGCACCCACATCATCAAGTGGACGCTCAGCCCTGGCGAGCTCTGGGAGTTCGCCGGCGAGGAGGTCGCCGTTATCGCGGAGTACTACAACAGCAAGTCCCCTGACCAGGCGTTCAGGATCCTCCTGAAGGCCACCGTCGGCGACGATGTCGATAAGACGATCAAGCTGAGCTCCACGAAGGGCAACTACATCACCCAGCGCTGGACGAGCGGCTACGAGGCCACGAAGTACAACGTGCTCGCCCCCGCCCAGGGAGACACCGTGAGCAAGCACGCGGAGATGGTGCTGAACATCAACTCCTCGTTCCAGACCGACAACTTCGGCAAGGTGTGGGTTGACAAGGAGAAGAACATCAAGATCGACTCCATGGTTTACTACTTCTGCAAGCCTCACGTGGAGGCCATCAAGACCATTGACGGTCTCAATGTGAAGTTCTTCGTCGAGGATCCTAAGGACGTGTCCGACGACGTCGACGAGGGCGAGGGCCTGATCAGCGTGCTGAAGGCCTGCATCCTTGACGAGGCCGGTACTGCCGCCGTCACCGACACCCAGGTCGTTGCCGTGATCATCAACGACGCTCAGAACCAGAGCGAGTTTGATAAGAACCTCAACGGTCTCAAGCTTGACGACGCCGTGAGGTACAACAACGTCTTCGTCTGGGCCAAGAAGGACATTCTGACATTCGTCCAGAAGTTCAACAGCAAGCAGACCAACACGACGGTCGCCGACTCCCTCATCAACGCCGGCATCGATGTCAGGACTGGCTACATGTACACGTACATTGGCGCCAACGCGTTCCTGTGCACCGGCAAGGGCGAGGAGCCTAGGCAGCTTGACGTGACGTTCGACGGTGAGGATCACTTCCGCGCCAACATCCTGCGTCCTGTCAGCGTGACCACGAAGTCCGCCGAGGGCTTCATCGACGCCGTGAACTTCGGAGAGCCCGGCTCATACATCAAGATCGAGGATCTGCTTGATCCTATCGATTGGCGTGACTACAAGTTCGTGACCGAGCTTGACAGCAAGGGCAAGCCGATCCCCGGCAAGGACAATGCGTTCCTGTGGAAGTACTACGGCCCGTTCAAGGTCATAGTCGACACGGAGAACATCGAGTGCGACCTTGGCGGCACCCGCGGACCTCTTGACGTGAACCTCGTCATCCGCCAGACCGAGGCCGGTGCGACCACCACTGAGGATCCTCAGAGCGGTGCGACAGTCACCCTGCCCGAGAACGAGAGCGGATACATCACTTACAAGAACAACGGTGTTAACGTCACCGCCGACTTCAACCTCTACATCAAGGCGAAGGTCGGCTACGGATTCGGCTGGCTCGACACCGACTGGATCACCGTCCCTGTCGCCAAGACAGTTGGTGAGCAGAACGACAGCTCCGCCTCCGGAGACGCCGAGCCCACTGAGCCCACTGAGCCCACCGAGCCCACCGAGCCCACCGAGGGTGGTGAGACCACTGAGGGTTAATAATACCTGAGGGTATTGACACCTGACAAATTGGAGGGACGCCCGCCCGGGCGCCCCTCCTTTTTTGTTGGTTTGTGGCCTATGGCGCCGTGGGATATGGTATTTTCAATAAATCGTGTTATCTGTGCAAGGTAAGGTCGACTTCGGGCGGCCAGATGGTGCGGGCCCGTG
>JAEEHP010000113.1 GCA_016280855.1 Bacteroidaceae bacterium | reverse complement strand
GTTCACGTCCTCGTCGAGGTTCCACTGGAGACCCTTGCCGGGCTCGAACAACACGTTGAGGGCAGTGATGTTGCCTTCAGAGAAAGCGTCATAGGTCTCGGCACCCTCGCTGGAGATGGTGAGCTTGAGCTTGCCCAGGCGTCCGAGCTCCACGTAGTTGCCTTCGATGAGGGCCTCGCGGGCACACACCACCATGTCGCGCAGCACACCGATGATGGTACCTTCGGTGAAGTTGGACCCATGGGCACGGATGTGGTCGGTGAGGTCGTCGAGATCAACGACGCCGTTGCTCTGGAGGGTGGCATAAGCCTTCTTGGACTCTTCGGGCTTCATGGGGTTGGCGCGCATGGCCAACGAGTACTTGATAGTTTCTTTCATGATGTAAAAAGATTTAATGGTTAATGAAAAGAGGTTAACTAGTGTCTCCGGGTCGTCCTTGTGCCCTCTGCATCGCGCGCTGCATCAGCGTCTTTTGTCCTCCCCTTTGACATAGCAAAGTTACACAAAATTCCCGAATCCACCAAACATTTCCTCAACTTTTTTCGCTATTTCTGAAAAATAATACGTATAGACGTCAGAGCTCACACGTTAGGACGTAGAAGCTTACACGTCTATACGTATCGCCTCACACGTCCATACGTACAAGCCTCGACGTATGGATGTTCATGCATATTAAAAAAGTAGTGATTTTATTGGTTTCGAAGGGTCATGCTGGCCGTGGGCAGCTGGCTCTTGACCTTGACGCTGATTTGTCCCTTGCGCTGCGTGCTGCGCACGATAATGATGGCGCGGCCTTTCCAGGTGGTGACGTGCGGCGTGGTGTAGGGTTCACGGTCCTTGAGGTCGGCAGATGCCGCCGCCATGAGCGTGCCCTGTCCGCTGACGACAACGTCGCAGGGGATGGCGGCTTCGGGGCATACGCGCCCTTCCTTGTCCACGACCTCCACGGCGATGAATGCCAGGGACTGTCCGTCGGCCTCCATCGTGCGGCGGTCGGCTGTGAGTCGCAGTCGTGCCGGAGCGCCTGCCGTGGCGAGGGTGACGGTCTCGCCGCCAGCTTCGGCGCGCAGGGTGCCTGGCTGGTAGGGTAGGGTGAACACGGCCTTGAACTGCGTGTCGCGGCTCACGGTCTTGGTGCCTACGAGTTGGTCGTTGAGGTAGAGCTTGGCCTCGGGAGCCTTGGTGTAGATCTCGACGTCGATGGGCTTGCCTTCCCATCCCGGCCATGTCCACGATTCCCACGTGGGCCACACGCTCCATGCCGTCTCCTTGATGGTGCCGTGGTAGCCGTTGGGCTCGCGGATGAAAAGCCCCACTCCCGTGCCCCTCTGGTCAGGAAGGGAAGCTGCCTGCGCCACTGTGCTCCTTCCATCAGGGAGGGGAGCTGCCTGCGCGCTGGGCTGCTGCCATAGGATTTGGCGGTAGTGGCTGATGGGTTTGCGCCAGCCTGTGATGTCGATGTCGCCGCAGTAGGCTCCGTGCCAGTCGGGTTGTCCGCCGGCGATGTAGTGCTCGCCCTGTCGTTCGCCTTCGTAATAGAAGCGGCCTATGCCCGATTCGCCCAGGTAGTCGAGACCTGTCCACACGATGTCGCCGATGATGTAGGGGTAGTCGTGGACGAGTGCCCAGTTGCTGAAGGCGTCGCGGGGATAGCTCTCGGTCTGCCACATGATGCGTTGCGGGTCGCGCTGGTGGTCGGAGGCATGCTTGTGAATCATATAGTTGTAGCCTACGATATCAAGCACCTCGGCATGGGGGTCGTAGATCTCCCAGTCGTTGTCCCAGGCGCAGAGGGCTTCGGTGACGGGTCGCGAGGTGTCGATGCTGCGTGCAGCGGCCTTGAGGCGTCGGGCTGTGGTGACGACGCGCAAGTCCTTACGCTCGATGACTTCGTTGCCTATGCTCCAGGCGATGATGCTGGGGTGGTTGGCGTCGCGCCGTACCATGGCACATACCTCCTGCTCGGCCTGCGCGTCGAAGAAGAGGTGGAAATCGTGAGGATTTTTCTCTGACCGCCACCCGTCGAACGCCTCGTCGATGACCAGCATGCCCAAGGTGTCGCAGGCTGCGAGGAAGGCTGGAGAGGGCGGGTTGTGAGCGGTGCGGATGAGGTTGAAACCAGCCTCCTTCATCAAACGTACCTTGCGCACTTCTGCATCGTCGAAGGCCATGGCGCCGAGGACGCCGGCATCGTGGTGGAGGCAGGCGCCGTTGATGAGCAGGGGCTGTCCGTTGAGACGAAAACCCTGCTTGGCGTCATAGTCTATGGTACGTATGCCAAAGGGCACGTACATCTCGTCGAGAACGGTGCCGTCGTCCTTTGCCAATGTCAGATGGGCGGTGTACATCTCCGGCTTCTCCAGCGTCCACAAACGTGGCTGGGCGATGTCGAGGAATGCTACAGGCGACATCCGCGGCTGCTGCTCCAGGAACTTGAGATTCACTTGCTTCGACTGGTCGCCTACGCGAACCGTAAACACCAACCCGTCGCGAAAACCGCCCTTCTCATTCACCATCGTGGCCTTGATGCGCAGCTGTGCCTTGCCGTCGGCCACGCCCAGGGAGACGACGTTGATGCCCGGGCCCTGATGGGGAGCAAAATGAACGTCGCTGCTCTCCTCAAGCCACACGTGGCGATAGATGCCGGAGCCCGAATACCAGCGGCAGTTGGGCTGGTGGGAGTTATCGACGCGTACCACCACCTCATTACGTCCCAGCACCAGATAGGGCGTGATGTCCACGGCAAACGACGTGTAGCCGTAGTCGTGGTGCCCTGCCTCGTGACCGTTCACGTAGATGTCAGCACGCTCATACACGCCTTCGAAGTAGAGCTCGGTGTGGGGTGCCAGACGCTTGAGCACGAAGCTTTTGCGGTACTCGCCCTGTCCGCCTTGGTACCAACCGCCGCCCGTGCCTGTGGCACCCGTCGCGGGGTCGGGAGCTTCGTAGATGTCCCAATCGTGGGGCAAATCGACAGCGATGGTCTTGCCGTTGCGCGTGAACTGCCAGCCGCCGTCGAAGAGTTGTTGCGTACGGGCATGCGAAGGAAGGAGGAATGTGAACGTGAGGAGGGAGAGGAGAAGCAACTTTTTCATAAGGGAAAACTAAGACGGAAACGAAGACGGTTCGCTACGCGAAGAGGTTAAGCTATTTGATGAACTTCACCTTCGCCGTATCGCGAGGCCGTGCTTCGGGCTGCTCGTCGGGGTAGCCTACGGCGATGATGTAGTTCAGGCGGTAGTCCGCGGGGATGTCCAGTCGTTCGAGAAAAAACTTGGCTTTGGGGTTCGAGGTGATGAAGCGCACGGGGCCTCCGAGGCAGCAGGTGCCGAGCCCCATGGCCTGTGCCGCCAGCATCATGTTCTCGCCCAGCAGGCCTGCATCCAGTTCGCCACCGCCAGCGGCCGGCGTGCAAACGCAGATGATGTTCGGCGCGTTGCGGAACATATTCTTGAAGTCCTTGTCGCGTGCCACCTGCTCGGCATTCTCCTGACGATAGACCTCCGTGACGGCAGCTATCAGCTGCTGGTCTTCGACCACGCGTACGATCCACGGCTGGCGGTTCATGCCGCTGGGGGCGTTGATGCCACACGTGGCGATGAGCTGGAGCTTCTCGTGTTCCACGGGCTTGTCGAGGTATTTGCGCACGGAGCGACGGGCCATGATAGTGGCAAGTACGGGATTCATTTCCAGCTGGATGTCGGCTTCCACGTCGCTCATCTTGTCGGTGGGCTCATAGCGTTTGATGACGCGTCCGTCGCGGGCGACGAGGAACTTGGTGAAGTTCCATTTGATGTCCGCCTTCTTGTCGTACTCGGCATCCTGACGGCGCAACATGCCGTCCATCATCTTGCCGCGCTGGTCGTTGAGGTCGAAGCCGCGGAAGCCCTTACGGGCTTTCAGGAAGGTGTAGAGGGGATGCTCGCCGGGGCCGTTCACGTCTATCTTGTCGAACTGCGGGAAGTGGATGTTGAAGTTGGCGGTGCAGAACTCGTGGATCTCGCCGATGGTGCCGGGTGCCTGCTTGCCGAACTGGTTGCAGGGGAAGTCGAGAATCTCGAAGCCCTCGGGAGAATACTTGCCGTATAGCGCCTCCAGCTCGGTGTACTGCGGCGTGAAACCGCAGCGCGTGGCGGTGTTCACGATGAGGAGCACCTTGCCCTTGTAGGCCTCCAGCGACACCTCCTCGCCGGCATCGTTCTTCACGTTGAAATCATAGATGGACTGTGCGGACATCGTCAGCACGCTCATCATGGCCGTGAGGCATAGAATCATTCTTTTCATTGTCGTATCGTTTGTGATGATAATGCTCTTTTCGGGGTGGAAACGAACTGAGGCCATGTCGCTCATGATGGACACAGCCTCAGATTCTTGTGTTCGATGTGTGGGGATTACTTCTTGAACTCGTCGGCAGCTTTGGCGGCTTTCTGTTCAGCCTTGATGCGGGCGTTCTCGGTCTTGATGACGTTCTTGGCCTTCTTGATTTCAGCCTGTGCGGCCTTGATCTTATCCTTGACGTCCTTGAGATCGTCCTCGATGTCGCGCTGCTTCTTCTTCAAGTCGCGGATGATGTCTTCCTGCTCCTTGATTTGCTTCTCAGCCTGCTGCACGATGGTGGTGGTGTCGTCGTTAGCGACGAAGTTGGCTGCCTTGATGTCTTGTGCCTGGAACATGGCGAAAGCCATGGCGGCGATGAATAGAGTCTTTTTCATTTTTTATAAAATGTTTAATAGTTTAATAGATTAATCGTTTAATCGTTAAGTGTATGACCGAAAAATGGGGAGAAGGTTTAAAGGAGGTACTGGTCGGAGATGCTCTTGTTGTCCTCGACGCGGCGTATGGTTTCGGCGATGAGGTCGGCGATGGAGATTTGCTTGACTTTGGCGCAGCGGTTGCTGTAGGGGATGGAGTCGGTGAAGACCATCTCTTCGAGCTGGCTGGCCTGTACGCGTTCGCTGGCAGGTCCGCTCATGATGCAATGGCTGGCGATGGCTCGCACGCTGCGTGCTCCGTTCTCTATCATGAGGTCGGCGGCTTTGGTGATGGTGCCGGCAGTATCTACCATATCGTCCACGAGCACGACGTTGGCGTCGGTGACGTCGCCGATAATCTGCATGGAGGCAACCTCGTTGGGCTTGCGGCGTACCTTGTTACAGAGCACGAGCGGGCATTGGAAGTACTTGGAGTAGGCCGAAGCACGTTTCGAACCGCCCACGTCCGGCGTGGCGATGACCAGGTTGTCGAGGTGCAGGCTCTCGATGTAGGGGAGCATGACGCTGGAGGCGTAGAGGTGGTCAACGGGAACGTTGAAGAAACCCTGCTCCTGGTCGGCATGGAGGTCCATGGTGATGACGCGGTTGATGCCGGCCACGGAGAGCATGTCGGCAACGAGCTTGGCGCCGATGGCTACGCGGGGCTGGTCCTTGCGGTCCTGCCGTGCCCAGCCGAAGTAGGGGATGACGGCGTTGATGGATCGTGCAGAGGCGCGCTTGGCGGCATCTATCATGAGGAGGAGCTCCATGAGGTTGTCGCTGTTGGGGAAGGTGCTCTGGACGAGGAACACATCGCGGCCGCGAACGGTTTCGTTATAGCAAACGGAGAACTCGCCGTCGGCGAAGTGAGTGACGGTGCAGTTGCCCATGGGTACGCCGAGGCTCAGACAAATCTTCTCGGTGAGATAACGCGTTGCGGTGCCTGTGAAAACGATGAAATTGCTCATGCGTAAGTTGAAAGTTGAAAGTGGAGAGTTGAAAGTTGATATCTCTAATCTCACCCTGCCGCCTTGCGCAGCTTGCGGAAGTGTGCAATGACTTCTTTGTAGTCGAGACCGGAGTGGATGTTGAACCGCGTCCATAAGTCACCTAGGACGACGGCACCGCCGAAACCGTAGTCGGCGAGCAGGGGTAGGGTATCGCTGTTGATGCCGCCGGCTGCCATGACTTTGCGGTCGATGAGACCGGCGCGTGCGGCATCGTGGAGCTGAGTCGTGGTATAGGCGGAGTGGCGTTCGGGATAGGTGATGCTGTCGAAGACGGGGGAGAGGAACACGTAGTCCATCGTGTCCTTCATCGTGGCGAGTTCATCTAAGCTGTGGCACGAGCGGCTCACCTGTCCCTTGTACTCCTTCGACGGCAAGGCGTCGTTGCTGCCGAGGTGTATGCCCCTGAGGTTGAACTCTTCCTTTAGGTAGAAATGCTCGTGAACGACGATTTGGCTGTGCCATTTTTCGGGAAGGAGGGTGAGGAGCCGTTCGGAATAGACGGGCTCGCTGCCGGGCTTGCGCAAATGCAGAATATCTAATCCTTCCTCGAAGAGGGCATTGATGATGGTGTCTTCTTCGACAAAGAAATCAGGTGTAGAAAGCAGTAATAGTTTCATTCGCTCTGATGGTTTGCGCTGCAAAGATATACAATTTTGTTGAAACGAAAGAAGGAAAGTGCAAAGATTTCACACTTTCCCTCTCATAAAGCCTTATTTCTTCTTTAACATCAATTCTACGGCACGCTCCAACTGCAGGTCGCGACCATGCAGGAGGTCGCCGGGCTGACTGATGATGAGGTGGTCGGGTTCGAGCTGCTGGTTCTCGAGGTAGCGGCCCTGACGGTCCTTCATGCCTACCTCGGGGATACCGAACACGATGTCGTCGATGGTCTCCCACCACACGGCGGTCATGGTTCCCGGCACGGGGGCTCCGATGAGGGGGCCGATGCTCAGCTCCTTG
>JAEEHP010000112.1 GCA_016280855.1 Bacteroidaceae bacterium | reverse complement strand
CCTACGTCGAGTCCCGTATGATCCTCATTAAGCACTATGCCTCCGCGTCGGCAGGTGATGGTGTAGAGCTTGTCGTTCTCGAATGTGATGGGTTCGACGGGCTCGACGGGTTCGGGCTTGACGCCGTTGAGAATATCTTGATAAATTCGGTTTGCGCGCGTGTCAAGCCATTCGGCAGCTTCCACGGCTTGCTGGGCGTAGTTGGTCCTGTCGCCCCATACGTTGGCGTTGCTGTTGAACGACTTATGTGCAAAGTCGTAGTAATCCTGGCAGAACTCCTTAAGCTCGGTGAGGTCTTCTTCGAGGAACTTCTCCCATAGTTCCTTGTAAAGGTCGCTCATGGGCTCGTACTTCCAGCGCAGGTCCTGAATGAACGGCTTGACTTCGAAGTTGGGCATTTCAATCCAGAAATTGCTGGTGACGTTGTTCCTGAAGTAGTTGCGGCCCTGCTCGTAGCCAAAAGCCCAGTCGAGGTCCCACACAGGTCCGAAGACATATTTGCTCGTGTCGCTTTCGAAACTCTCGCGGTAGCAGAAAGTGCTCTTCGGGTGATAGAGCTCGAAGTTGCAGATGAGTTCATTGACCATGAGGAAACGCACCAGTTGCTCCACATCGACGTATTGCGAGATGTCCTGTCCGTTGTAGAGGGTAGCCAAGAAGGTGTTGAAATCGTTTTGGATAACGTCTAAGGTGAGCGTTGTGGTGCCTTCGTCGAACTCTGGTTCCTTGATGTTGATAGGCAAACCGTAGGGCATGGAGCGGAATTTCTGTCCCACGGGCTCGTCGTAGTAGGAGTCGAGTTCGAGCATTGCGGCTGCCGTCTCGTCGTCGAGATCGACGCTGTTGTTCGCAAATCCTACCTTCTCGGTGAAGTTGTAGCTGCCACGGTATTCGCCGTTGAGATAGAGATCCACAGGCACGATGTGGTTGGCAGCTGCAGCACCCATCAGGTTGGCGGCCTTCATGCCGACGGCGTTCGACATCAGCGATCCGCCGATTCCGTTGGCGAGCAGCACCCAGTTCTTGCCGTTCTTCATGCCGAGGGGCTTAACCTTCTCGGAGAACTTGATGCGGTAAGGCTTCTTGCTCCATCCCCAGCTGCTGTTGCCGCGTCCCTTGATCTGCATGAGCGTCTCGTCCATGGAGGGGAAGATGCCATGACCATCGATGCGAATCGTAGCTTCCTTGAAATAGTCTTTGCTGGTGATGGGCTGGCCGTCGGCGGTGTTAATGTAGATGGTAGGCACCTCGGCACGATCGGTGAGCCAATTGACACGAACGCACACCAGTCGGCCGTATGGCTGCATCGAATAGGTGGTCTCGCTGCGGGTGCCGTCGTCGGTGGCATCGGGCAGCAACATCGAGATGCCGGCACGGGTGACGACGTAGTAGATGTCCTTATCGAAACGCAGGCGGGTCACCTTGCTCTCCTGCAGCTCGCCATCGACATACACCAACGTCCCGTCGTCAGGAACCTTGAACGAAGGCGTCAGACGCTTGCCGATAGCGGAGATGGTGACGTTCACCGTGTCGGCGTCAAACTCGCCTTCGGCATCGGTGAAGAGCTGGTCGTTGAACTTGTTGTTGAACTTGTACGACTCGAACATCGGGAAGTCGGTGGGCGCTTCTTCGCTGACGCGCTGCACCTCGGACATCGAATAGGTGAAGGTCTTGCCGAAGGTGGTCTTGATGACGAGGTTGCCGCCTGTCTCGTTGCGCGATGCAATATAATCCAAGGGGTAAGCCTCGATGCGGCCGTCGTTGAGATAAACGTGCAGGGCATCGGGGAATTTCGTCATCTGCGTAGGCTCCACAGGATCCGGCCCTGGGCCCGGTCCCGGTCCCGGTTCCGTGCCTTTCTTCCAGAAATAGAAGCGCTCGTTGGCCGAGGCGGAGCTGCTGTTGCTGGAATAGGTGCCTAACAGCCCCTGGCTGTAGCGCAGGTTCCAGTAGCTGCCCTCCGACACCACGCTATGGATCTTCACCGATCCGTCGCCGAAATCCTCGATGGTCCAGAACTGTGTCCTGTCCTCGGGGGAGGTGGACAGCGTCATCCCTTTGTAGTAGGCGTCGTCACGTCCGGTGGTAAAGACGAGGTATTCACCCGTGACTTCGTTGCGGAACGTGTAGCCCGAACGGGTGTTCGTGACGATCCAGAAGCCGTCGGCTGCCACGCTGCTCATGTCCTTGACAAAGCATATGTATGGCAACTCGCCATGTTTGGCACCGAGGGCGACATATCCTGCACCTTGTTCACATGTGATGTAGTACACGCCATCCTCCACGACGGGATCGGCGTAAACGCCACAGATGCAGAACAATATAAAGGTAAATAATAAGGTAAGTCTTTTCTTCATTGCAGTTTTTAGTGTAATAGGACGCCGCAAAGATAACGCTTTTTCCAATAACTTGTTTCAAAAGCGCTGAAAAAATGCCATCATCTTAGCAACCAGTAGAGTAGGAGGGGGTGAATCTGGGATGAGGTATTGAGGAGGATACTGCTCTGGTAAGTGTCGTTCTTGCGATAGATCTTGTTGCCGCGATAGGTGAACAGGATGTCGGACTGGTAGGATGAGGTGCCGTCGTACATCTTGCCGTCGCGCCACGTGGCGAGGACATCCGACTGGTAGGAGGAACGGCCGCGATAGATCTTGCCATCGCGCCACGTCATAATGATGTCGCTGGAATAGCTGCTGTTGCCGCGGTAGAGGTGCGTGCCGTCGAAACGGACTAAGACATCGGCGGTATAGGAAGAAGTCCCTTTGTACACCTTTCCGTCTTTGATGTTGCACACGATGT
>JAEEHP010000111.1 GCA_016280855.1 Bacteroidaceae bacterium | reverse complement strand
TGCCCGATGATCCCAGCGGCAAGCCGCGCAAGATGAACCTGACCAATGCCATAGCCTGTGTGCCGGAGCTGCAGCAGGCGGCCATCTCACCGAATCCCCTGCTGAGAGACACCGTCCGTTTTGCGCAGATGCTCGAAGGCAATGTACGCAATACGGGCGTCCATGCCTGTGGCGTCATCATCTGTCGCGACGATGTGAGCGACTGGGTACCCGTCTCGACGGCCGATGACAAGGAGACGGGCGAGAAGCTGCGTTGCACCCAATACGAAGGCTCCGTCATCGAGGACACCGGACTCATCAAGATGGACTTCCTCGGGCTGAAGACGCTCAGCATCATCAAGGAGGCACAAGCCAACATCAAGGACAGCCTGGGCATTGACGTCAACATCGACAATATCGATATCGAAGACCCTGCCACCTACCAGCTCTACTGCGACGGCCGCACGATCGGCACCTTCCAGTTTGAGTCGGCGGGCATGCAGAAATACCTGCGCGAGCTGCAACCCTCGACCTTCGAGGATCTTATCGCCATGAATGCCCTCTACCGGCCGGGACCTATGGATTACATTCCCGATTTCATCGACCGCAAACAGGGTCGCAAGCCCGTCGAGTACGACATCCCGTGCATGGAGAAGTACTTGAAGGACACTTACGGCATCACGGTCTATCAGGAGCAGGTCATGTTGCTGTCGCGTCAGCTGGCCAACTTCACGCGTGGCGAAAGCGACACGCTTCGAAAGGCCATGGGTAAAAAGCTCAAGGACAAGCTGGACCACATGAAGCCTCAGTTCATCGAGCAGGGCAAGTCCAATGGCCACGACCCCAAGGTCTTGGAGAAGATATGGGCCGACTGGGAGAAGTTCGCCTCCTATGCTTTCAACAAGAGCCACGCCACGTGCTATTCGTGGGTCGCCTACCAGACGGCTTGGCTCAAGGCCAACTTCCCCGCTGAGTATATGGCTGCCGTGATGAGCCGAAGCCTGGATAACATCTCGGAAATCACGAAGCTGATGAGTGAGTGCAAGTCGCTGGGCATCAGCACCCTCGGACCGAGCATCAACTATAGTCGCCGTAAGTTCAGCGTTGACGAGCACGGCAACATACGTTTCGGCCTGGCTGCCATCAAAGGTCTGGGCGACAGCGCCGTGGAAGCGATTATCGTGGAACGTGAGCGCGGAGGGCTGTTCACCGGCCTCTTCGATTTCATCCAGCGCGTGAGCATTCCTGCGGTGAAGCGCAATGGCATTGAAAGCCTGATCCTCAGCGGTGCCTTCGACGATTTCGAGGGCATCCGTCGCGAGCAGTACTATGGTCGCAACCTGAGGGGTGAGGTGTTCATCGACACGCTCGTGCGCTACGGCACGCAGTACCAGGAGGCTAAGGCATCTGCCGAGAACTCCTTGTTCGGCGACTTTGACATGGTGGAAGTCGCCACGCCGCCCATCCCGCAGGAATATGAGGAATGGAGCAGCCTCACACGCCTCAACAAGGAGCGTGATCTCGTGGGCATCTACCTGTCGGCTCATCCCCTGGATGAATTCTCGATTATCCTGAATGATGTTTGTACGACGAAGGTCACGGCGCTTCAGGACAAGGAGAAACTCCTCAACCAGGACATCACCTTCGGCGGAATCGTCACGGGCATACGCAATGGCATAGGCAAGAGCGGACAGCCTTACGGCATAGTCTCCATCGAGGACTACTCAGGCACCGGCGAATTGCCGCTGTGGGGACAGGACTGGGCCAACTGGGGGCGTTTCATGAGCGTCGGCAGCTCCATCTTTGTCACTGCGCGTGTGCAGCCTGCCCGCCATAACCCCAACCGCATCGACCTCTACATCGGCAAGGTGGAATTCCTGGGCGACATCAAGGACAGCCTCATCGAGAGCATGACCATCACGATGTCGCTCGCCACGATCGACGAGGACACCGTGCTCTCGCTCACGGAACTCATCAACGAGAGTCCCGGCAAGGTGGACCTGTTCTTCAGGATCATAGATCCCGAGGGACGCATGAACCTCACTCTCAAGAGCCGTACCCACCGCATCACGGTGAAGCGCGACCTGGTCGATTTCATCAACAACAATTCGGCCATGTCCTACGCGATCAATGAAGAATAATCAAAAAACACTCATTTATAAACTATTAAAAACAAAACTATTATGGCATTAGCAATCACAGATTCTAATTTCGACGAACTGCTTGCCGAGGGCAAGCCGATGGTCGTGGACTTCTGGGCTACCTGGTGTGGTCCCTGCAAGAAGATCGGTCCTTACATTGAAGAACTCGCTGAGAACTATGGCGACCGTGCCATCATCGGCAAGGTGGACGTTGACGAGAACGACGAGCTCGCCATCCGCTACGGCGTGCGTAATATCCCCACGGTGCTCTTCCTGCGCAACGGCGAAATCGTCGATAAGCAGATCGGCGCTGCGCCCAAGGCCGTGTTCGAGGCTAAGTTGCAGAGTATATTGAAATAAGCTTATGGAAGAAGATTTCATGGCCATGGCCGAGGATGACGTCCGTACCGTGGCGTTCATCAAGAGTTATCTTCCTCAGGAGGTGAAGGAGAAGTTCACCGACGACGACCTCTTCTACTTCATCGATCTCCTTGCCGACTACTATGTCGAGAGCGGCCTGCTCGATGCCGAACCCGATGACGAAGGTTTTGTCGATATCGACACCGAAGCCATCGCCGAGGCATTGGCCAAGCGCGCCAAGAAAGAGAAGTACGGCGACTTCCGACCCGAAGATCTCATCTGGGTCGTGCAGGGGGAACTGGAGTTCGGAGAGGAGGAAGATTAGAAGTGCAGACGCAGGTTCACGCCCAACTCGGTGGGACGTGCGTACTGCGCAAAGCCGCGCTGCATCGTTTCGAAGTAGAACGTCTGGAAGCGCGTGGCCAGAATGTTATGGGCATAGAGCGAGAGCGCTGTGCCCTTTCTTTGTAGGCTGAGCCGGGCGTTCAGCGTGCCCGCGAAGTTCTGCCACGTTGTGTTGCTCTCGGTCCAGTAGATGCGTCCTGCGCCGTGGTAGTCGCCGTGGAGGGTTATGGCGTCGAGCCAGCGGCCTCGGAGCGTCCATTGCTGTGTGATGCCCGCCATGAAGGTGTGACGAGGCACGAAGGGCACATAGCCGCCGTCCGTGAACGTGGCATGGGTGTAGCCGTAGGCCGTCTGCACCAGTAGGTCGTCGGTGACGTGCCAGCGCAACGACAGCTCGCCGCCGATGCTGCGGCTGCGACCTGAGTTCACCGTGACGCGTCCCAGTCCGCCCGACGACATGCGGCTCAATTGCTGGTCGCGGGTGTTCATGAAGAACAGCGCAGCGTCGGCTTGCAGGCGCGAGGCGAAGAGGTTCAGGTGGGTGCCTACCTCGTAGTTCCACGAGCTCTCGGGCTTGTACCACGTTGCCGAATCGACATCCATTTCCTGCTGTGTGCCCATGCCGATGAGCATGTTCCTCACCTTTGTCTTCACGTCGGCCGGAATCATTGCCACGCCGTCCACGACGGGCACGGTGGCGTTCGCAACGTTGTGCATGATCGCCGTCTGCATACGGCTCTGCAGCAGGTCGCTGAACATCTGCATGTTGTAGCCTCCCGACCGATAGCCTCGCGACACGGTGGCATAGACGTTGGAATGCGTGCTGTTCTCGTCGCATCGGAACGCATATTGCAGCGTCACGCGGGGCATCAGCTTCAGGTAGTCCTTGCTCAGCCGGCCCTTCATGCCGTCCTCGACGTTGAACGTCCGCGTCGGCACCAGCATCATCCCGTCGCGAACGCTGCCGTCGGGATAGGTCAGACGTCCGTTGAGGCCGTAGCGCTGCTGGAAGGTGTAGCGGGTGTCGTAGTCGAGGACGAAGTGTTCGTAGTCCAAGCGCAACCCGCCTGTCAGCGTGAGTCCCTCCACGCCGAACAGCTGCTGCAGCGTGCTCTCGTGGAACAAGGCCACGTTCGTCATCGGCGTCTTGTACGTGCCGGGGAAGCCCAGGTCGTCGCCCATGATGAGGTTGTCGAAGAGGAAATTCATCGTGTAGGCTTCGCGTCCCTCCTCGTCGTGGCTCGTCACGGTGGGCAGATGCGTGTTGGCCTGACGGTTGATGAGGCCGTTCAGCCATCCGAGGCCGTCGTCGTGAAAGGCCACGGGGCCGTCGGTCGTCATCCATTGACGTATTGCCGAGAGGCCGCATAGCCACGAGTACTTGCCAGGCTCCGTAGGCCGCAGCACGATCTCTTCCGACACCGTGTTGCCTTCCTGCCGCTGCGTGAGTGTATAAAGGTTCTTGTCCGTGAAGTCCTGGTCAAGGTCCATGCGGTCGTGCAAATGCTGGTAGCCGGTCACGCTGGTGAGCGTTACCTTAGGCCACCGCTTCTCCGCTGTCACTCCCAGATGAGTCAGTTGGCGTCGGTAGCCGCTGTGGTTGTCGTAGGCGATATGTCCGACGGGCGTCTGTGGGTCAGGCGTTGACGGCGACCCAGTGATGCCCTGGTATTCGTAGGGGTAGCCGCCTTGCTTCAGCCATTCGTGGCTCAGCGAGATGTCGAAGTTCAGATCGGGTCGAGGCAGGTAGATGAGACGCCAGCGGGCACCTGCGTCCATCAGCTTGTCGATGAGCTCGTTGCCGCGCGCCTCATTGCGGAAGTAGCCGCCGTCCAACTCGCCGAAGAAATGCCCCGTGAAAGCCAGACGGTCGTTCAGGCGGTGGTAATGGGTGAGGTTCAGACGATAGTGCCCCACGCCGCCGCCGTCCTTGCGGCCGTTGGGTGCTGCTGCGGCGGTGTGGCTGCCCTCGACATCGATGTCCGTGCCCTGGTAATGCATCGGGTTCTTCGTGAACACGCGGATCACGCCGCCCATGGAGTTGCGGCCGTACAGCGTCGATTGTGCGCCGCGAAGGACATCCACGCGATCGACGTTCGAGAAGTTGAAGTCGTAGCTCGCGGGGGAGATCTGCGGCACGCCGTCGATGTACAGTGCCACGGCTGGCGTGCCCGTGCGCGAACCGATGCCGCGGATATATACGCTCGTCGTCAGGCGCGAACCATAGTTGGGGATGAACAGGTTGGGGACGGATGACGTGAAATCCGTGATGCCCCTCATCCCCTGTTCCGTCATGTCGGCGCTCGCGAAGGAGGTCGATGACAGGGGCTGACGGCGGAGACGCAGGCTCTCCTTCGGTGTTGCCGCTACCACGATTTCCTCGATGTCCGTCGTGATGATCGAGTCCGTGACTTCGGGCGTGAAGAGCGCGAAAAGGGCTATGAACAGCGTGTGCATCTGATGGGCTTATTTCGTTTTTCGGGCGCAAAGATACAACAAAAAGTCGCAGCTACTATCATTAAAAGTAGGTATTTTCACGTTTGAACTGCAAAATACCTAATAAAAATGAGTCGCGATACGAAATTTATACTACCTTTGCAGCCGCAAATAATTATAAACTTTCAACTTTCAATTTTCAACTTTCAACTATTTCAACTCCACAACACAATGAACAAAAGAACCATCTTCATGGCTTTGGCCATGTTCCTCGTCGCTGGCCTCGTCGTCAGCTGCAGCAAAAGTGAGAAAGAAGAACAGCCCACGGATGACCCTGTGACCGCGGCACTCCCCGGCACCTACAGCGGATGGACGCTCGGCAGCAATGCCTACGCCCCCTACATCCCTTCCGAGGGCGATAAGCTGACCATAGAGCTCACCAATGCCGCAGGCACGCTCTGCAACCTCACCTACGTCAGCGACACCTGGGGCACCGCCGTGTTGAAGGACGTCAGCGTCGTCAAGAACGACACCGCCTACCTCTTCTCGAAGCCCATCACCGCCACCATCCGCCAGGATCACTCTGCGTGGGACTTCTCGGCTCCCGTGGACAGCGTCGCCATGCCCAACCGCAACCCGCAAGGCGGGGGTGTCACCATTAAGAACTATCCCATCGTGCTGACCAAGGGCTACATGAGCACCGCGCTCGACAAGTGGCAGGTCGATTTCACCGCCTACCTCGTGCCGCGCTCCGAGCACACCATGTCCATGAGCTTCCGCAATGGCTCCATTCCGACCGCAAATTGACGTTCTACAGAGGATGAAGTGGTAAAATAAGGCGTAAAAAGTAAAAATCTTTATCCTTTCATCTCCTATCTCCAATCTTTTTACTACCTTTGCAGCCGCAAATAACTCACAAGTCTCCGCTCGGCGCTTGCGACGCTTCGCTTGCGAAGATCTTTCCGCTCGGCCCATCGGGACGCTTGACACTTCAAGAATTTTCAACTTTCAACTTAAAAATATGGCAAAAAAAGCACTACTGATGATCCTCGACGGTTGGGGAATCGGCAACAAAGGTAAAGGCGACGTCATCTATCAGACCCCCACGCCTTATATGGATGAGCTCAACGACAACTATCCCCACAGCCAGCTGCTGGCCTGTGGCGAGAATGTCGGTTTGCCCGACGGGCAGATGGGCAACTCCGAAGTCGGACACCTCAACATCGGCGGCGGACGCATCGTCTATCAGGATCTCGTCAAGATCAACCGCGCCTGTCGCGACAATTCCATCATGCAGAACCCCGAAATCGTCAACGCCTTCGAGTACGCCGTGCGCGAGGCCAAGGCCGTTCACTTCATGGGGCTCACCTCCGACGGCGGTGTCCACTCCTCGCTCGAGCACCTCTTCAAGCTCTGCGAGATCTCACAGGAATATAAGGTACGCCAGACCTTCGTCCATTGCTTCATGGACGGCCGCGACACCGACCCGCACTCCGGCGTAGGCTTCATCCGTCAGCTCCAGGAGAAGTGCAACGAGACCGGCGCACACATCGCCAGCATCGTCGGACGCTTCTACGCCATGGATCGCGACAAGCGATGGGAGCGCGTCAAGATCGCCTACGACCTCCTCATCTCCGGCGAAGGCTATCAGGCCAAGGACATGGCCGAGGCCATGGAGCTCTCCTACGCCGACGGCGTCACCGACGAGTTCATCAAACCCATCAACAACGCCAACGTTGACGGCACCATCAAGGAGGGCGACGTCATCATCTTCTTCAACTATCGCAACGACCGTGCCAAGGAGCTCACCATCGTGCTCACCCAGCAGGACATGCCCGAGCAGGGTATGCACACCATCCCCGGCCTCCAGTACTACTGCATGACGCCCTACGACGCTTCGTTCCAGGGCGTGCACATCCTCTTCCCCAAGGAGAACGTCGGGAACACCCTCGGCGAGTTCATCAGCCGTCAGGGCCTGCGCCAGCTCCACACCGCCGAGACCGAGAAGTACGCCCACGTCACCTTCTTCTTCAACGGCGGACGCGAAGCACCCTACGAAGGCGAGGACCGCATCCTCGTCGCCTCGCCCAAGGTGGCCACCTACGACCTCAAGCCCGAGATGAGTGCCTTCGAGGTCAAGGACAAGCTCGTCGCCGCCATACGCGACAACAAGTACGACTTCATCGTCGTCAACTTCGCCAACGGCGACATGGTAGGACACACCGGCGTCTATGAGGCCATCGAGAAAGCCGTCGTCGCCGTCGATCAATGCGTACGCGAGGTCGTCGAGACCGCCAAGGCCATGGGCGACTACGAAGTCGTCATCATCGCCGACCACGGCAATGCCGACAACGCCCTCAACCCCGACGGCACGCCCAACACTGCCCACAGCCTCAACCCCGTGCCCTTCATCTACGTCACCGAGAACAAGAGCGCACGCGTCGAGGACGGCATCCTGGCCGACGTAGCACCCAGCATCCTCCACATCATGGGCCTTGAGCAGCCCAAGGAAATGACGGGCCACTGCCTCATCCACGACTGACACGACGACGTCCAGTCGGGTTAATCTCAAAAACACGCGAAACACCCCGCCGTCAGCTCTCGTAGTCTGACGGCGGGGCTTTTTGGTTGCTTCACTTAGCGGCCTCCCATCCTCGCAGCATGGCGTCGCTGTCGATCGTGTGCGGGCCGTTCTCGTGCTGTGCCATTGCGGCGGCTATCATGCGCCACGTGACAGGGTCTGCTGATGAAGGCCGCGCGCCAGCCGTAAACCATCGATGTGAACTGACAAAAGGCGCTGTCCGTCTGCCGGGCCCTCAGCCCTTTCCACTGGAATCTCCGGATTTTCCGGAATTTCCGGAATTTCCGGAATTTCCGGCCTATCCGGCCTCTCCCGCCTCTTTGAGCATTTCCTTCAGGCGGGCATTCTCCTGGCGGAGGGCGGCTATCTCTGCTGCCTGTCTCTCGATAATCTGTCGCTGCGTCTCGCGCTGGCCCAACCTGGCTGCGGTCATGCGCTCGCGGATGCCACCTTCTGTGGTGAACTCGCGGTCTTTGCGCTCGATGTATTTTGCCATCGCCTTATCCACCTGATGGCACAGGCAGACGGCCATGTTAGCGAGCTCCTCGTCGTTCATGCGCGCTGTCAAGGGGCGATAGTCGTCCCAATGGGTATGCTCTTGGCAGAAACGGTGGAGGGGGTCGAACCGTTCGTTCTTGCCGAACCATTCCGTCATACCTTTTCGCTTCAGATAGTCCTGATAATCCTCCAACAGTTCTTGGTTACTGCCTCGGGCTATGCCTAAAAGTTTCAATTCTGTCTCGGTGGACGTCTGGCCGTCGGTGCTGCCCTCGGCAATGTTCTGCTTGGTGCTCCGTGCTGCCTGCACCATCTGATCCACGGTGCGGTCGCCATAGCGGGGCAGATAGCGCTGACAGAACACCTGTGTGAGCTGATACAGCACATCGCTGCGCTGATAGAACCGCAGTTCGGTATATACCACCGCCTTGCGCATCACACTGGCAGTGCCGTCGGCGTAGTGCTGGATATGGGGTTGTTTCTTATTTGCTGAATCGTTCATCTGCTTAATACTGAAAATATCAGGTGGCTACGTTGAGAATAAACACAAATACGTTAATTCATGCCCCTGCACCTTTAGTAGGTGCCGCCGGAAGGTGATTGTTTGTCTGCATAATATGCCTCCTTTCTCGTCTCGCGCTGCAAAGATAGCGATTCTTAATGGATAATGGATAATGTATAATTGACAATTGATAATTCACAATGCACAATTCATAATTAACAATTCATAATTCACAATTTCTTCGACGAAGACAGAAAAAAGCTTTCGTTATCGTTATCGTTATCGTTATGAGGTGATAAGGTAGCGAAGCTTACTGTTATAGAACGGCGGCGTGTTTCAACTCATCCCTGATGGCTTTGTTGATGAAGTCATTGATTGTGGTTCCTGATGCTGACACAAAAGCGGCCACCATCGAATGGAGTTCGGATGACATTCGCAGGTTCAGACGCCCACTGTATGGCTTGGCTGGTTCCACGCCATCAGCGCGGCATCCCTCCAAATAACTGTCCACACCAGCTTCGAAATCCTTGCGAAGCTCATCCAGCGTCTGACCTTCGTACAGAATAAGCGACTTGCTCAGACCTTGTACTTTACCAAACAGGCAGTTGTCTTCCTTGCTATATTCCACACTGCCCTTATAGCCTTTATATTCCAGATAATCCATAGATATGTTTAGATGAGTTTGTTGCTTTTAAGGTGTTGAAAAATGGCTTTTATCATCCATTCTTTCATAATACTCCCTGGGTGGGGACGGTGTATGTCTATGAAGGCCCCTGATGGCTCATGTTTAAACCTCACACGGGAACCTGATGTTGTCCCTTTATTGTGCTCCTCATAGCCGAAGTGTGACAATAATGTTATCGTCTCTTCGTATGTGAAGTCTTTCGGTTTCTTCTTAAAACGTTCTATCAATTTATCTTTTGAACTCATTGTTGTTCGATTTGCGTTGCAAAAGTACTATTTTTGGTACTACCCTCCAAATATTCCATCTTTTTTTTATGAAAAAGTGATGATTGGCGCGCGAGAGAGGGTCCAAACAGCAGCTGCAACGCGCTTGACCCTTCAAGAATGTTATAAATAATTGAATAAGAAAATTATCAAAAGGTTTGTCCTGCTGCAGTTCTTATAATTTTTTGAATTAATTTTCTGATAATTTTGAGCGTAGCGACCATCCTTGAAGATATGACTGAGCTGCTCTGAGCATTATTTTGGTATAGTTAATTCACACTAAATCCAATAGAAACATTTTTAGCCGTTTTTCGCCGTCCTTACACTTTTTGTTATAACTTATTGATTTATGTGATGTTAGATTGAGTGTAAGGTAAATTTGTCCTTACACTACCTTCACTAGTGGTAAAACAAGTTGTTTTACTTTGTATGAGTTGGCTGTGTG
>JAEEHP010000110.1 GCA_016280855.1 Bacteroidaceae bacterium | reverse complement strand
AGAAGCTCCCCGGATTCCCCATCGTGCTCCACGGCTCAAGCTCCGTGCCTCAGGACGAGGTCGATACCATCAACCAGTATGGTGGCAAGCTGCCCGATGCAGTAGGTATTCCCGAGGAACAGCTGCGCGAAGCCAGCAAGAGCGCTGTCTGCAAGATCAACATCGACTCCGACAGCCGTCTGGCTATGACAGCTGCCATCCGCAAGTACCTGGCTGAGAACCCCAGTCACTTCGATCCCCGTCAGTATCTCAAGCCCGCTCGCGAGAACATGAAGAAGATGTATATCCACAAGATCGTGGACGTGCTCGGCTCCAACGACAAGCTCTAATCTCTTCGAACATTGAAGTCTTCCACAGGGAAGTTGGCTGGCATCCTTCAGCCAGCTTCCCTTTTTCTTCCTCTTGCAACGCTCATCGGCTATTTCTTCACAGATAGTTTCATCTGGCGTTCCGCTACCACGTTGCTTTGTCTGGCCATCGTACTCTATTTCGGTGTCGTCAAGCAACGTTTGGCTGTAGCGTGGTGGATTGTTGCTGCTTTTGCCTTGTCTTTTGCCGGCGATTTCGTCTTAGGCCACTGGGGTGGAGGCTTTATGGGTTTCGTCAGTGGAGTAGGTCTCTTCCTTGTGGCTCATCTCGGCTATGTGGCCTACAGCCTTTGCATGGGACGCCCCTTGTGGTGGCTATTCGCTTTGCTATGCATCGTCTTTGGTTGCTACTATTTCTTTCTCCTACGTCCCGCCATCAGTGATGCCGTCACCAGCATCGCCGTCCTTGCGTACATTCTCGTCTCGTGTCTCTCGTTGGCAGCGGCTGTGGGGATTGGCCGTGGCCGTGTGGTTGTTAACCGTTCTTCGCGCGTTTTATTTATTATAGGTATCGGCAGCCTCCTTTTCTCCGACCTTCTCATTGCTCAAAAACGCTTTCTTCATGACGGCACGCTTTACGCTTTGATGATGCCTACTTACTTTGCATCACAACTCTTCGTAGCGGCTTCTATTATTCAACAAAGACTTAAAACAGATAAGTATAAATCGCTGGTAATATTTGTTTTATATTTCTTTAATACACCTTTGCTTCAAGCCGCGTCCCTTGATTCCCTTGCTCTCAAGGATAAGCCTTCGCCTCTTAACCATCTCTCCCTTTCCGCCCTAGGTTCGGTCGGTTATATGACTCCAGTAGCTGGCCTCTCGGAGCCGCTGCTTCATTCCCACACAACAGCCTTCTACGACCTTCGCTTGCGCTACCAGACGCTTCCTTCCGACGGCAACGCGTTTGATGCGCTCTATCGTTATCCCGTCATTCAGGCAGGTCTTGTCGTCGGCGACCTCACCCATATCGATGCGTACTATGCGAGCCGTCCCCAGACCTACAATTCCACCTTAGGCTGTGTTATAGCCCCTTATTTTGGCATCGACCGCTATTTCCTGCGACACGGTCGCTGGGCGCTAGGGTACACCCTTCTCAATGGTGTCTCCTACAACACGAGTCCCTACGATGCTCACACGAATGCCGGCAACGAATACATCGGCTCGCATTTTTCCATGTACTTCAGTCTCGGCATCACCGCACGCTTCCGTCTTTCTCCGCAATGGACGCTCTCGGCAACTGCCGATTTCAAGCACTTCAGCGCCGCCTCCATCGTGCGTCCCAATTTAGGCATCAACAGCTTCGGACCCACCCTTGGCGTTACATATGATTTAACGAAACAAGCTTCGGAGATTACTACTGTGCCGTCTGCAAGTTCGTCTGATTCTTCTGTAACGGGAAAAGAAGAAGACGGGAAGAGGTTATCGCCTTTCTATGTCGAGCTTACTGCCGCTATTATTCCAAAGGCTTTGGCCGACTACTATAACGTTTATCACACCGCCGACGGTCCTGTCTATCTCTCCTACAACGCCATGCTCGCCCCGATGTATCGCTATTTGCCACATCACGCCAGCGGCATTGAGGTCAACTACACTTATGTCCCTTACACCGAGAAATTACACGAGCTGGATGTCATCCAAAAACATGATTCCATAGATGGACGTGCGCTAGATTATAATCGAAATGTAGTGGGTATCGGTTTGCGTCACGATTTCATCTATCGCCATTTCTCCGTCAATCTGGGTGTCGGTGTGTTTGTCTATCGTCATCAGGGTTGGCGTGGCGTGACCCAGGAGGGTCGTTTCTATCAGATGATCGGTTTGCGCTACAGTTTCCCCTTCACACGTGACCGCCTCTATGTGGGCTATACTATCAAAGCTTACCGTTTCTCCAAGGTCGATGGTTTGCATTTCGGTGTCGGCTGGCGCTTCCATTAATGCTGTTTTGTAGCAAAAAACGTCCGTTTGTCCCATCTTTCTTCTTCTTTCCGTCACTTTTTGCCCAATTTATTTGGTCATATCGCGGAAAAGCACTACTTTTGCACCCGCAAAACTCAGAAAGCTCGTCTCCGGAGAGGTGCTCGAGTGGCTGAAGAGGCACGCCTGGAAAGCGTGTGACCGGCAAAACTGGTTCGCGAGTTCGAATCTCGCCCTCTCCGCAAGGCAAGTAGGAAGAGTGAAGCGCTACGTACAGCAGACATGGGAAAGTCCTGTACGGCCAGCTCCCTTCGAATCCCCCAGGGCTTGACCGCAGCAAGGGTAGTTGGTTGTAGCGGCGCGATGCAGATCGCTTTCCCACCCGCCTCTTTAGCTCAGTT
>JAEEHP010000109.1 GCA_016280855.1 Bacteroidaceae bacterium | reverse complement strand
GAGATCATCGTTATCTCGCCGGGAAAAAGCCTCTGCCAGTTGAAATACTGCGTCGTTTTTCCGGTGCCGCTCGGTGCGGTGACCAACCACGCATACCCGCCCATCACGAACGAAGCCGAGTGGAATATGCACGCGTTCCACCTTAAAAGCGCCCTTGCCGTGAGCGGTATCAGACAACGATACTCCACGTAATGATCGGCAGAGTCCTCGGGCAAGAGCTTCCGCCCAAGCTCGATCAGTTCCGGAGAGACGCGGACGTCATACTCCTCCCCTTCTGCCTGGCGAATGTAACTGCGGAAATTCAGCTTCGTCAGCGGATACAGAAAAGAGTACCGCACCGGATGCCCCGCATATTCAACTTGGAAGACCTTCTTCATCTATTTTATTATACACGACAAATACTGCCTGTCAAGTGTAAAAAGGAAACGCCCTGACTTGGGCATAGGAAAAGCGCGGGGCATATGCCCCGCGCTTGGGGTTGGTTGGCGAGATCAGTTGTTTCCGGGACCGGGATAGGGATTTTGAGGGTTCAGCTCATCCCAAAGATCCGTCGGGAAACCGCATTCTGTCCACCAAAGGAGATAATCTTCCCAGTCGGCATGACCGTTCCCGTTGTCGTCGAAATCCTCCCAGATATTTGTTTCTATCCAACTTGAATAGGACATTGCTTGGGTAAGCGGATCAGTTCCGCCCTGACCTGTACCGCCACCGACTACGGAAGTGGGCTCGGGTTCGGCAGGGGACATGAGAACGAAGGGAAGTGTGAATGCTTTTTTCATATTATCCACCTCTTTCTTGATTACTTGCCGGGCTTAACAACGGGCGAAGGATTCGTCGCGTTAAAGACCGAGATCACGGACTCAACATCCAGCGTATTTGCGCTTATGCTTGTGTTTGCAAGGCTGGAATAGGTACGCTCCGCAGTGCCGGTAACGATCAAACCATCGGGAGTTACCCAATACTGCGCAACTCTGTCGCCGTCGGCAAGGAGTGAGATCGGATCCGTTCCGTCATAGCGGTCCTTGATTACAGTCAGGTAGGACAGATATCCGCGTGCACCGAAGATCCTCATGGCAGTCAGGGTGATGGTATTGTCGGGATCGGTGTTTGTCGTCACCGTCAGGGACTTAACGACCGAAGCCTCGTTATTGGCGGAGATGATCACAAAGCCGGCCTGGCTGTAGTTGTTATCATCGACATCGCTTATCAGCCATGCGGTCGATATGGGCATTTCCGCATTTTCATCATCTGACGTCTTGTAGAACGTGTAATGCAGATACGGACGGAGGTACTTCGCAGCAGGAACTTCCTTGATGAAGTAGGTCTGGCCCGCTACGGGAGTGATGCCGAGACCGTTGCCGATCCCATCCTCCAACCTGTACGCCTTGCTGCCGTCCCACTTGACGTTGAAGCCGTTGTACTTCTTCGCGCCGGTATCATCCTTGGTCTGGACGTTCATGGAGTTCGTGAAATCATCGATACCGCGAATCGCAGTCCAGCCCATCGTCTTTTCGTTGAAATTGGAGGACTTGCCCGCGTAATCTTTGTAGTAACCGCCGTAGAGGTAACCTTCGGAAGTCCTGTTCGCAAGATCGAAGGTCGTGCCGGCCTTGGTGGTACGTACGATCTGCTCTACCTTGCCGGTGCCGGAATGGTAGACGTAGAACACCTCTGCCCATACCGCGTACATGCCATGGTAGGGAAGCAGCTCGTCAGCAGCAACGTGAGTGACTTCCTTCCACGCGGAGCTGTTCTCGGGAACATGCGCGTAGAACTTCTTGGTCGAACCATCCCACTTGAGGAAGAGATTGTCCTCATTCAATGCGACCTGATTGCCGATAGTGATGGGATGTCCTTCACTGTCAGACTCGTCGAGCCTTGCCCAACCGAGGAACACGTGATTCTCCCAGGTGAACATAGCGTTGCCGCCCTCATCCTTCGGGAGCTCGATGTTGATCTTCGCGTTCGGCGTAACATCCTCGGAATCCATCTTATTGCCGGTGCCGTTGTTCGCGTACCAGGTGATATGGGTGAGCTTAATGGGCACCTTGGGACCGTAAACGGCGCGGACGGTAATGGTGTAGTCCTTTGTTACTTCCCTTGCAAAGTTCGCATTGACAACAAGATCGCTGTGAACACCGGTGAAGTTCGCATCCCAACCGGTGAAGGTATAACCCGGGCGGGTGGGGTCTGCGGGCTTTACAGCGTCTCCACCTTCTTCAATGCTCTGGATGCTTATGGTCTCACCGTTCCAATTGACGAATATTACCGTATAGACCGGCTTACCGGACACAGTCGTAAAGTAAGCATAGAACTCGGTATCCGCGGTGATGGGCATCGCATCGATCTGCTCCTTGGTATAGATCGTGGTCGTATCGTCATCCTTAGTCCAACCCTGGAAGACGTAATTGGTGGGAGCGGTAACGGTGGGCGCGGTCGCGCAGGAGCCGTCACTGACCGTCTGAGGAGTGCCGATCACCTCGCCCTGCCAGCCGTAGAAGGTTACGGTGTAGGTATCGGCGACGATCTCCTTGTGGTAGAGCTGGATGTAAGCCGCATTATCGCTGCTGTTGGTAATATCCATGTAGTGGACATCACTCTTAGTAAAGTATGCGACATAATAACTGCTGCCGGAGCTCAGCCTATGGTTGGTACTGTTATAGGTAAAGCTGGTCGAGCTACTATACGGACATGCCCAGTAAATGTACGAACTGCTTGATCCGGTGCGTGCCAGGTAGAGGTACACTGTCTCGCCGCCTACGTCTGCCGTAATCGTTCCGCCGCTGGAGGAAGAGAACTGCCATGTGGCATACTTCAGATCAGTTGCTTCACCGGTAACGGCAACAACGTTGCTGTTCTCGATAGTCGCAGGAGCGGCGTAAGCCTGCCTATAGTAGGGATATGCACCGCCGGTGCTGGTAAAGTTCTTATAGTATGCGTCGTAAGTGTTGCTGTAATTCAGCACAAGATAGGTGACGCCGTCAACGACCAAACCGATAAGATAATCCTCATTGGGAATGATCGTATTCGTGGGTACCCAAACCTCGGTGCCGCCGGAAGGCGTCTCTTCCTTGGTATAGGTGACCGTCACGCTGTAGTCACGACCGGGCATCGTGCCGGAAAGCGTCGCCGTGCTGGGCGTATAGCCCGAAACCGTCGGACTGGGTACGCTGTAGCTCTCGCCCTGGGCGACCTGCATGACCTGCGCAGCGGGAGGCGTGGTGCCGTCCTCCATGACGTAGTTGACAGTCAGGGTGTAGGCGCGGGCATAGAGGTTGATGACGTTGGAATTGCTGGTCGATTTGGAAACTGTATACCAAGTGTTTTCGCTGGCATACGTCATATAACGGAATGCGTCAATGACCTGATTGTTGTCAAAGCGTTTTTCCGAAGTATAGAGCCATACCCTCGAAGTGGTATCCGGCTGGAGGTAACCGCCGGAGCTCAAGCCGATGTAATTGCCGCTCGAAGCCTTCCACGTATAGCCGCTGCCGGAGGTGGCGGGAGTCCATACGATGGAACTGAGGATCGAGGAGGGCACGGTGACGGTGGACTTATCGCTGCTGACGGTGACCGCGGTCGCGCCCATGTGGGGACCGCTCGAGTTGGTCATCGTACTGTCGGTAACTGCATAGCCGGTGGTGCCGGAGACGGAGCCGTCCGCAACAAGGATGTAGCCCACGCCGGAGACGGGGGTCTGAACGAGCTTGTAGGTGACGTCCTCCGAAGCATTAGCGGTCCACTGAGCGTAGAGCGTAACGTCAGCAGTCAGGGTAACGGACTGTCCGTCGGCATAGGAGGTGCCGCTGCCGTTGCGAGCGGTGTTCCAACTGGCGAAGCTATAGCCGCTGCGGGTGAAGGTATTGGCGTTGAGAGCAGTCGCCGTGTTGGCGGGCATTGTCTGATTCGCCATCGTACCGGAGCCGCCGTTCGCGTCAAAGGTGACGGTAATATCGTTGGACGCGGAAGCAATCGTCAGCTCAACGTCGTCAAGGCGAGCGCAGTCAGGGTCGGTGTTATAGCTGCCGTCCTTTGTATAGCCCCAGGAGAAGACGTAATCGCCCTCGGCGGCGGCGGTATACGTGAAGGTCGCGAAGCCGCTCATGCCGGAGCCGCCCTTATGAGTGAAGGCGTTGGTCGCGTTGCTCTGGTCAGTGCCGTTTACCTTGAAGTAGAGATAATCGTAGTTTTGACTCTCGGAGCCGGCATAGTACTTGAAGGTCAGGGTGGAGCCGGCGGTAAGATGTACAGAATCCATCGTGAGGACGGAATCGCTGCTTGCAGCATGATAGTTTCCGGACTCGGCATAGGTCTGACCGCTGGGTACATACCAGGGATAAGAGCCTGTGCTCGTGAAGTGGAGCTCGCCGCCCGAGACGTTCAAAGCCTCATCGAGTTCACCAGAGGCGGAAGCTTCGTTGACCTTGTAGAAAGTAACCGTGATCCTGTTAGTGGAAGAATCAACTCCGCGGAAGTATCTGGTGCCATCATAAGTCGTTGAACCGAGATACGGATAACCGGTTGTAGTATTGGTGCCCTGGCTGGTCATATAAGTGCCGCTCCAGGACCATTTTGCTAGATCCGTGCCAGTATTGTTGATCGTAAGCCCGGCCGATGTTGTGCTTTTAAGCCCAAAGTATTGCGACGTGGTCGCGTTTTTGAACATATAGTATCCGGAGGACTGTTCAACAGTGTACAGATAAGCACTGTAATCGCCCGTGATAGTGTTGCTGGATACCGTAGCAGAGACAGCAAGGAGATAATCGGCACTGGAGGAATACATAGTATTCCCCATAATATAGGCAGTGTTACCCGTTGTATACGTGATCAGGTACTTGCTGCCTACCTCAAGGGAAGATCCGGTTACCTTTTCGTAAGTCTCGGTCGCCCTTGTCGCAGGCTCATTGCTCGTCTTCGTCTTCTCAGTAAAGGTCCTTAAGCCCCTATGCTGAGGCACGCCGTTGGCGTTGACGATGTTGGTATGGGGAGTCATTACGGCGTCATCATAATCCACGGTGAATTCCTGGCCGGGATAAACGAACTTGCCGGAGGGAGTACCGTCGGGATTCATGATTTCCCAATAGAGGAATACGTAATGCTCGTTATCATCGGGAGACGAAGCGGAGCGACCGATCGCATCCGCCTGATCCTGATAAACAAGGGGATCGGTCCAAGTGATATCGCCGGCGGAACCCATGTTACCGGGAGTCGTGTCATAAGCCACGGCGTTGTAAACAATAGTAAGACCGTTGGCGCCGTCAAGTACCTTGTGCCACTTGGCGTAAAGGTCGAGCTTGCGGGTTATCCAGTAACGGGGAACGTCAGAGGAAAGCTTATCGGTATAAGCGGCTGTGACGGTATCGTTGGTGAGCTTGGTCTTGAAGTTGTAGGGCTGGGTGAAGCCGGGATCGGTGAACCAGCCGACGAGTTCATATCCGGTCCTCGTAATAGCGGGCTCGGATACAGATTCGCCCCAGTTGATACGGAAATCGGAATCCTGGGATGCGTCGACATAGGTGCCGCCGTTGTTATGCAGGAACACACGGTACTGGATCTTCTGCCACCTGGCGTAAACAGTCACGCCGCCCAGAGGCATGGTGTCAAAATCAGCTTCCTGAGTACCCGTTTTGTCAAGATACCAGCCTTCGAAGATGTAGCCGTCATAAGAGGGCTCAAAAAAGTTGGCTTCGTTTTTATTATAGGA
Organism: Bacteroidaceae bacterium; assembly: GCA_016280855.1. Taxonomy (GTDB): domain Bacteria; phylum Bacteroidota; class Bacteroidia; order Bacteroidales; family Bacteroidaceae; genus Physcousia. The sequence goes on along the minus strand of JAEEHP010000109.1, from coordinate 2,185 downwards.
AGAAATGTCGGCGCCATAATAGAGAGCTGCAGACTCGCCGAGATAACCGCGGCTTGAGACGTCGGTCATCAGCTCCTGGTTGCCGTTGTAATAAGAGCCGTCCTCATAGAGGATCTTGTAGCTGTTACGGGTATAGTAGAAACGTACAGTCGCATCTTTTTCAGTATCCCACTCATAGTACTGACCGGTTACATTATCTACGGCGTGAAGCGTCAGGGTATTGTTGCTGTTATCGGTAACACAAAGCTTTGTGAATCCGGGAATATCAACATAGTCCTCCGCAGAAACGCCGTTATAATATGCGGATACATAGTTATAGAGCACGTACGTATTGCCATTGTAGGTAACTACTTCGGCAGGCTCCCCATCATTGGAAACGTTGGCATTCGACGTATCGGTGCCGGGAAGAGCCTCAACGTACATGACCATGGTCTTTACGGGCCTTGCAACCTGATTGAGATGGAAATTGACATCCTCATCAGGCATGGTCTCGATATAGACAATGGGAAGCTGCCAGTTTGTGGTGGTGGGGTTGGGAAACCAACGCTCACCTCCGCTGTAAGTAACGCCGTTGGTGCCGGTAATCGGGAACTGATCACCGATAAACTGACCGTAACCCATGGAGATGGTCTTGATCGTAGTCCAACCACTGGGCTCATAATAATAGCCGGAGTTGGAAGAACTTCCGTAATAGTCGGAATTATAGGGGATCCACAGATAATATGTCTGACCGTTTATCGTTCTGGAATCAGACTTAAAGAACCATGATCTAGACGTAGCCGAAGAGCTTGCGTACCTTGCATAAAGCTTGGTATATCCGGTTGACCAAGAGAACCTGTTGTAATCTGAATCATAAGCCGAACCCGCGCTCACATAACCGTAGACATCCTGATTGTTATCATTAGCCGTAGGTGTGGAGGAAAGCCGCGTGAAACTTCCGTTCGGGACCTGGAAGGTCAGCGTATGCTGGTTGCGGTCATAATAGACATTGACTACCGAGGAGTTGTTGCGCGCAATGGTCGAATCACCCGTCGTCTCTTTATAATGGAAGCCGGTATACTGTTTCCTTTCACCGTCGATAGAGACATAGGAATTATTGCCGCTGCCGCTCGTAACGATCGCGCTGGACGTGTTTGCATCGACCGCACCGGTGAGCCTTATGGACTCAACGAAATCGTAACCGTTGCCGTCAATATTCTGCTTCCAGACGAGGACCGTATAGATCGCGGTGGCGTTCGGCGTCCACTTGGCGTAAACGGTGGTATGCGCAGCAAGAGTGCCGGTGAAGCTGAAGGGCTGAGTGAAGTTTTTGTCACGATACCAGCCGTCGAAGGTGTAACCGACGAGCTCGGGATTCGCGGGCCTATCCGCAGTGGTCACTGTGCCGTTTTCGCAGAACACGGGAGGACGATAGGTAGCGCCATTATGATTGCCGTCGGGATTCTCATCGAACATGAGCCAATAACCCCTCTGCACCTTTGCCCTGAGGACCAGGTCGGAAGCGAGGGAGTAATGATCGCCGTTTTCATAAACATCGGGCTGACCCTGGACCGCCCAACCCAGGAAACGATACTGGGAAGGATCGGTCGGGGAGTAAGCCATCTGGATCGTGTAATCAATGGGACTATCCTTGCTGTAAATAGCCTCGGAGTAAAGGACAACGTCGCCGTTCTCACCAATGTAGGAGACAACATAGTAATGGAAGAACATGGCGTAAACACGCATGACCTCACCCTCGACAACAGGATCATACTCGTCGGTAAGACGCTCTGCAACGGCTGCCCTTACGTAATTGATGGTATGGTCGCCCTTGACGTCGTCCTTAGTATAATTGGGTTTATCGATGATCCAACCGCAGAAGGTCGTATGATCATTGGGATCCTGAACGATTGTGGGATCGGGAATGGTCTGCGCGATGAGGCTGATACCGGCCTTTGTGACGATAGCGGTCTGGATCAGCTGGGTGCCGTTATAGAACTCAACGGTCAGACGAGCACGATCGCCTGTTTCGTTATCGCCGACGACCGCGTAAATGGAGAAGTCACGCGCGTCGAAGGAGACGGTCTCGCCATCGGACTCGACGTCCTCGACGGGATCGACGAAGGGAACTTCGTTCACGACTTCCTCAGCGCTGGCGCCGATGTGGACGACGGAGAGATCGTCACAACCGTCAAAGCCGGCGTAG
>JAEEHP010000108.1 GCA_016280855.1 Bacteroidaceae bacterium | reverse complement strand
GGTAATAGTAGTTTTCTCATTGTGTCCTTGGTTGTTGGTTATTTGGGCACAAAGGTACGAAAAAAAGTGAAGAGAGAAAAGTGAAGCGTGAAGAATTTGCTCTTCACGCTTCACTAATATTCACGCTACCACCTGCCTCCTTGCGACGACGAGTAGCTGCTGAGCGTTACGCTGGAACCACCGCTGACGCTGCAGCCCATGTTGAGCATTCCGTCGCAGTATTCCGTTCCGTTACTGATGGTGCCGCCTGTGGTCAGGGATGGCGTATTGCTGGTATAGACGATGAGTTTCTGGCTGCTATCCCCACCGGGACCGCCGCCGGGACCACCACCAGGGCCTCCACCCATGCCGGTGTTCGACTTGGCGGGTGTGAGGAAGGCCCCTACGAGTGTTGAGCCGTTGTAGAGTGCATACCATGTGTTACCATTCCATGAGGTCGTCTGCTTGGCTGTGCCGCCACTGATGCTGGCTCCGTTCTCCAGGTTGCCTATGGCAATGACTGTACCGCCCTGGATGTAGAGCTTCTTCTGTTCCTCGGTATTGGCATCGATGGCCATTTCACCGCCCGAAGCCCCGATGGCAAAGACCACACCGCCTTTGATGTAGGTGTCGCCGTTCGAGTCCATCGCGTCGTTACCAGTAGAGCGTGCATAGATGTAACCCCCCGTCACAGTCATGGTTCCTGTTCCCGACACCTTCTGCTTCTGGTCGTTCTTCTTGTAGGCCGCGTTGATGGCATCGTCGCTTGCGTTCACGATGACCTGTCCGCCGCTGACGTTGATTTCGTCCTTGCTCTCAATACCTTCGCCACCGGCACCGCTGGTGGTGACACGGGTGATGCCGCCGCTGATGTTGATGGCTCCGTCGGCCTTGATGCCCTTGGGCGACGACTTGTAGCTGGTGGTGTAGTTGTCGAGCGTTCGTGAGTCGGTCACTACCGAGAGGTTGCCGCTTGACGAGGCCACAACGGCATTGCCGCTGGTGGTGACGGTGATGTCGGCATCGCCATTGATGGTCAGCGTGCCATCGACGCTGATGCCCTTGCCTCCGGCCCCCGTGCTGGTCAGTACGAGTTTGCCGCCGCTGATTTCCATGTTGCCGTCGGCACTCAGACAGGCTGCCGCCTTCGTCTTCAGGTCGTCTTCGTCCCACACGCCACCGCCCGCTGTGGAGGCTGTAACGGTGGTGCCGCTGACGTAGAGGTCGCCCTCGCTCTTGATGGCCTTGGCCTTGTCAGCCGTCACGCTGACGTTGATGGTGCCCCCCTCCAGGTAGATGTTGCCGGAGTCCTCGTCCTCGTGGTCGGTGGTGATGCCGGTTCCTGTGGGGTATGTGTCGGTGTCCTCGATGTCACATTGTATGCCGTCGTCGCTGGTGCCGCTGATGGTTATCGTTCCGCTCTCCATGAGGAAGTACTGTCCGCAGTTGATGCCGTCGCCTGTAGCTGCGGTCACGTTAATGGTGGCATTCTTGATGCTGAAGTACTCACCCGTTTTGATGCCGTGCTTCACGTTTCCTACAATATTGAGCGTACCCTTCTGTGCAAACTCGGCATGTCCCTTGATGTAGAAGCATCCCTTCTGGGAACCGCTGGCAGCATCGGTGAGCCAGTTGGTCGTGCCCGTGATGGGCTTTACCTTGATGCGCTTACCGTTCTGTATGTGTATGGCAGCACCGCTATATACGGGTGTGGTGTTGGTCAGTGTGAGTCCGTCCAGTTCGATGGTTGCCTTGTAGGAACCTGACATGTAGAACTCTCCATCGGTTGATGTGCCGCTGAGCGTATAGGTGATTTCCTCTGCCAAGTCGTCACTTTGTGCTATTGATACGTGGGCATTGCTGACGGAAGGCGTGACATACTGTGCCACGTTACCGGCTATGGTAACTGATGCTGTCGTGCCTTCGTAGCTGACGGTTATGGCGTTGTCGGTGACAACCGTCTGGTCAACGGTCATGCCTGTGATGTCGCCAACGTTGAACGACTTGCCCATCACGGTCAGCGTCTGGCCGTCCGTCCATGTCATGTCGCCCGTCTGGGCTGCGGGGAATTGCCAGGTTACCTGTCCGGTCTGAATGTTCAAGGTCTGTGCTGTGGCCGTCAGACTGACCAGCAAGACAGCCAAGAGTGTTGTCATCTTCTTCATAGCCGTTCCTCCTTATTTGATAATGACCTTACGGCCGTTGTTAACGTAGATGCCTTTGGTTGTGGGCTTTCCGCTGAGCATCCTTCCGTCGATGGTGTACCAGACGCCCTCGTCCATGGTCCGTTGCCCATTGTCTATTGACTCAATGGCTGTGGCATCGTTCGCCGAGAAATACATCTTCTGCAGGTCAGTAAGTGTAAAGCTCTGTGTTCCGTTGTTTACCAGCAGCTTGTCGCCGCTGATTTCCAGTGTGAGTGCTGTCGTTGAAACCGACTGTTTGTTTCCGTCGCTGGTTTCAAATGTCAGGTAGGGGTAGTCGTCGGCCATCACCGTCAGGACTCCCGCCATGGTCATCAGCATGACAAATAGTATCTTCATTGCGTTGTCTGTTTAGGTTTAACTTATTTATTTTTGTGCAAAGGTAGCTGAAAAGATGTTCTTGGCCAAACTTTTTCAACCAACAGCCTTTATTTTCCAACGAACAAGGATTCTCTACCATTGTGATGCACGCTTTTTTTCGTTTTTTTTCTCCTATTGTATAGTGTTTACGGAAAAAATTGTATCTTTGCATGCAAATATGATGAACTAAAAATGGTAAATAATTACTAGAAACCGAAAAAACTATGCAGCAAACCAGTATCAAGAAGCGTGTTATCGGCGTTGACATCGGCAATGCCCTGACTACTTATGCCATCGTCGATGTACGTGGCAACGTGATAGCCATTGACAGTTTTCCCACATCTGACTATCCTGACGTTGCCCACTATATAGAGCGGCTCACTGAGTCCATCATCACGATAGCCGAGGCCAATGGCGGCTACGACACCATACGCTCCGTCGGCATCAGCTGTCCCAGTGCCTCCCGT
>JAEEHP010000107.1 GCA_016280855.1 Bacteroidaceae bacterium | reverse complement strand
GTCGAAGGTGATGGGATAGAGGTTGGACGGGTTCTCAGGATCGGGAATGATGCCGCCAGGATTCGAAGGATCGGGATCGGGAACGGTGGGCGTGGGCACGGGGTTGGAGGGATCGTGCTGGTCGCCGCCAGGACCTGCGGGATAGAGGGGATTGGGCACCAGAGGTACATCGGGGTTGGGGATGGTCTGACCTGGATTATCGGGATCAGGAATCGTAGGATTGGGATCGTTGGGATCGGGGATGTAGGGAGGAATAACCTCACCCGTGGTGGGATCGATGACGGGATCTGTGTCGCCACCGCCATTGTCGGGATCCGGGTCGCGGCCGGGGCCTACGGTTGTGCCGCCGCCACCGCCGTCGCCAGTGTAACCGTTGCTGTTGTCGCTGATCTTAAACAGATAGGTGTAGGAGTGGTTGGGCTTCCACTGGAGGTACTCGACGGGCACGCTGACATAAGCGTCGCGGACGTGGATCTCATCGCCGGAGCCGTCGAGGGCTACGAGGGTGTAGTCCACGCGGAGCTGCATCTTCAGGGTGTTGTTCTCGTTGGGCAGGATGGGCTTGAAGTCGGAGTGTACGCCAGCGACACCGTCGATGGTGTAGTCGCCCTTGCCGAAGGTAGCCTCGCCGGAGGTGGTGCCGAGGAAGGCATTCACGGCAGTAGCGGAAGCCGTACCGTCGGTGTTCAGGTAAGGCTGACCGGCGATACCCTGCTGCGAGTTAGCGGAGGTGTAGTCCAGGGGACCGAAGTCGTTGCAGAATGCCATCGTGTTGGCTGCACCGGCGAAAGTGGTGACAGCGGCGTTGGTGGCATCGTCATATTCAACGGTGTACTTACCGGACGTGGGGAAGGCGGAGCCGACACCAACGTTGTAGCTGCCGTGAGGAGCACCGATGTAGTAGAACACGAGGTCCTTGACGGCATAGCCGGGAACGGTCTCGTAGAAGCCGACACGCATGCGGGCTCCGAGGCGGCGGAACTGGAACGTGATGACGTTGCGGTAAGGCACCGTAGCGGGCGTCGTAGCCGTGGCAGCCTGTGCCGTCGGCGTAGCGGTGATGCGGTCAGCGACATAGATGTTGCTGATGGCATCGGCATTGGGCACATCGATGCGCATACCTTCGGTCGTGTTCTTGATTTCCTCAGTAGCCAGAATACCGGCGGCAGCGACGAAATCATACTTCTCGGCGCTGTAGTCCCAGTACTTCACGCTCTGCACGGCACCCTTCTTGGAGGTCTTGCCTGCATATTCCCAGTCGGCGACATTGGTCTCCGTGGAGCCGGCGCTACCGGCGGTATATTCCAGAAGATAGTTGTCGAAGAGCGTGGTCGTGGTGCCGTTAGTGGTCTTGGTGCCGTAGATCCAGAACTTGTTGTTCAGGAGAGCTGCCGACTCCTCATGAGTAGCACGTGTCACCTTCTTGGCCGTGCTGCCGAACTCAATGGGGTTGATGCCGCCCAAGCTGGCAGCACCGTCCATAGCAGTAAATTCATCGTTGGCACAGCTCGCCGCGAGCACTCCAACGAAAGCCATAATCATGTACTTCTTTGTCTTCATTTGCATTTTCATTTTATAAGTGAATAATCTATTTATTTTCTCGCTAAATAATTTTTTGCGTTATATTTGATACCTTGATATATTATATAGTTTAATGTGTAATGTGTAATGTTTAAAGTTTATATTTCTACATATCGATCTCGTGAGTTTCTTCTTTGTAGGGCTCGACCTCGGCATTGAATCCGGAGCCTCCCGTCTTGCTGGGGATAGGAATCGTGTCCATGTCGAGCATCACGGTGATGATACCGCCTCGGAAGCGGCGATGCACCTGGTCGGTGACATCGAAGACGAACGTGGAGTCGGCGCCATTGTTGAACTGCAGGCTAATGGCGAGATTGTTGCGTCCCTTGCCTTGCAGCTGGCGGCGCAGCTCGGGCTCGTCGGCCTGCGTGCGGAAGTTGCGGGGTGTCAGGCCCGGTATGCCGAAGGTGAGGAGGCGTCCGCCGGCGATATCGACGGACTCGCCGTCCATGTCGCAGTTCTGCTTGAAGCGCGTGTTGTAGTACAGCGTCACGGCGTCGTCGCCGGCACGGCCGGTGTTGACGTTCGTCGTTCGAGCTATGCCCGAGAAGTCACAGTTACCCTCCACGCCGGTGATCTTGTTGTTGTTGTGTCGCAGGATGACCTGCGTGAGATAGATATAGGTGACGGGGGTCAGTTCCATGTTGAGCACCTTGACCCATACGTTGCGCAGCTCGTCCCAGGTGAAACCTTCGAGGTCCTCGTTGATCTCGATGGCCTGCTCGTAGGCCGAGAACAGTTCCTCGGGCTGGTTGAAGGCATGGGTGAACCTCGGTGCCGAGTAGCGGGAGGTGCGCATCGAGGGGTTGGTGGACGCCGTGACGGAATCCAACGACGACGTCTCGTCGAGGATCAAGCTCTGCACGTTGTCCGGCGTATGGATGTCGTTCCACACGAGCAGGTCCCAGAAGCCGAACTCGAAGTCGCCTGTGAACTCGTGGCCGTTGACGATGTGCGACTGCACACGATTGTGGGGCGCATAGGGCGTCATCGACGTGTAGTAGCGGCGCAGGTTGAACACCTCGGGGTCGGTATATCCGATGGGACCGAAGATCGTGGAGTCCTGCTTATCCCAACCGTAGTACCACTCGCCGCGCCAGTCGTACTTCACACCATATATAAAGGAATAGTCCCAATAGGTGTCTAACTTCAGCGCCAGGTTGGTGATGGTGAAGCGCGTCGGCACGATCTTGCGCAGGTAGAGCTCAGGACGACGCTCGCAGCTGCCGACAGACAGCAGCGTCACGCCGCCGACAACAACAATCAGCGTCACGACCATGGCATGACGAAGGCTGCATGACGACTGCCATGCGGTCTTAGCGGAGCGGAGTATGGTGCGTAGTGTGATCATTGTTGCGAGTTCTGCAAGGGTTGAACGGGTTGTGGGGTCTGCTGCGGATCCTGCTCCTGATATTCCCAGCGGTTGAAGCTGATGCCCTTCTTGGCATTGCGACGGAACAGCAGGTCGTAGCTGAGCGTGATGCCGACACGCGTGGGACCGAACCACGTGAAGCGGTGGGCACGACGTACGAAGTTGTCGGGATCATAGATCCAGTCGTAGTAGTAGCGGTCGTCCTTGAAATCCTTATAGATAGGATGCTCATAGACGTAGGGGTCGTAGCGGGTGACGAAGAGGCCGAACTGTGCGGCGAACTCCAGACGCCAGCGTGTAGTCTTGGACTTGCCCAACGGCATGACGTAGCCGATGCCGAGGCCGCCGCCGAGGCCTTCGCCTTCCCATCCGTGGTCAGCATCGAAGCAGATGCTGTAGAGACCGCCGTGGACATAAGCCTGGAAGAAGAGGCCGCGGAACGCCATGCCCTCGCCCGGAGGATTCTTGTCGATGCTGCCGCTGCGGAGGTAGTAGCGCGACTCGAGCTGGTAGTTGCGGATCTCGAAGAACTTATGGTCGGCGTGATGCTGCCACCACGGGAAGTCCATCGAGGCACCGAAGGTGAAGTGGCCGCGCTTGGGGTAGTACTCCAGCGCCACATTGGGGATGGGACACCAGCGGTCGTAGCCGGGGACATAGGCGAAGTCGAACAGCAGGTTGCTCTTCACCGACAGCAGTTCGCGGCGCGGCAGACGGAGCATCACAGGCTTCACCAAGGGGGTATCGACGGGCACGGGCTTCACGACGGGAGCGGGCTCCACCACGACAGGCGTGGGTTCCACGACGACGGGCGGCACGATGGGCACCACGGTCTTCGTCGTGTCGGGCTCGAGCGGCAGCGGCTCGGCGGGTGTCACCTCGGGGAGAGCCACCAGCTCCGGCAGCACCGTGCTGACATACGTGTTGGGCTTACGGAAGAAGAGAACGATGCGGGCGGCACGCAGCTGTGCGAAATATTCGCGGTAGAGGCGGCGCCACAGACGGCCTTGACGGGCACCCTGCAACGTGGTCTTCAGTTTCTGGATGCGGTTCTTCGGCAGGTAGAGGTCGCACTGAGCCTGGACGTAACCATAGTCTGGGTCGCCGCGACGGCGCATCATCAGGCACAGGGTGCGGTAGTCCTCGATGTCGATCTCCATGTCGAACTCCTCGCCCGTGGGCACTGTCAGGCTCTGCTTGATGAAGTCCAGCAAGGCTTCGGCACGCTTCTCGCCGAGGAACTTGTTGAATCGCGTAGGACCTTCAGGCGAGGCAGCACCACGTAGCATCACATAAACAAGCTCGAGGCTGTCGCGGTTGATGAGCGGCAACACTTCATTAGCCAGCTGCATGACCAGCGAGTCGCGCTTCGGCAACGTGTACTTGTTGATGGGGAAGATGACCTTACCGGCAATGTCGAAGAACTCCTCGTCGGTCAGATCCACGTCCTTCTTGTTGTCAACGAAGCGGACGTAGGAGTAGGGCGAGTATTCCGCCGTGTCAGCCGGCATGAACTGCTTCGGCATGGCAGATTTGCTCGGGAAAGCCTTCGGAACGGAAGGACGTGACGAACGTGCAGAAGCTGCAGCGCCGGCGTCAGACCGCGAAATGGTGCCAGGATCGACAAAAGGCGCCGCAGACAACAGCATAGCTGGGGCCAACAGGAGCGTCAGACCTAAAGCCATGATTCTGAATATATTCTGCAGT
>JAEEHP010000010.1 GCA_016280855.1 Bacteroidaceae bacterium | reverse complement strand
TGACGCTTTCTCTGAAGGCAACATCACTGCCCTCAACGTGTTGTTCGAGCCCGGCAAGGGTCTCCAGTGGAACCTCGACGAGGACGTGAACTTCGAATTCACCACCTCCCGCGCCGCCCAGGCTGCTGCCAAGAAGGCTGCCAAGGAAGGCAAGACCACTGCCGACTGGACGCCCAAGGAGGAGGAAGAGGAAGAGCCGTAATCAACCCTTCGGACACACTACGCAAGACCCCGCGGTCAGACACTGAGCTGGCGGCGGGGTCGTTCTTTTTATGACCTCAAATCACACGTATAGACGTAGGAGGTCACACGTATAGACGTAGAGCCTTGCACGTATAGACGTGTGGAGCTGAGCGAGGGGACGTGTGCGCGGCCCCTTCCGATGCTTCGGGGTGGCATAAATGAAAATAATGTCACTAAAATTTTGTGCTTCTAGCACAATGATGTATATTTGCAGGCGAAAATCAAAAGAACCCCGATATTATGAAGACATATACGCTACCGCAGACGCAGTTCGTAACGCTGGCCATCGGAGCCACGGCTCAGCGTATGGGCATCACTGCCACTGAGCTGCACAACCGTCTAAAGCGCCATGGGCTAGTGCGCCGACTGCTGCTTGACTGCTACGACACATTGCACGCTGAGAGCATTGACGGCGTGGTATGGAACGTGCAGGAAGCCCTGAAGAACTGGGACGCAAAGGAAGGAGGTGCGCGATGATGACACTCTATCATGGTTCATATGTCAGCGTGCCATCGCCGTTGACAGGTGTAGGACGCAGGGAACTCGATTTCGGCCCGGGCTTCTACGTCACTTACCTCCGTGAACAGGCCGAGCGCTGGGCGCGCCGCGTGTGCATCATCCGTGCCAAAGATACACCATTGCTTACAACATATGAGTTTGACGAGAGCCTTCTGCCTGCCGACATTCGCCGCCTCAATCTAGAGCACTACGATCAAGAATGGCTTGACTTCGTGGTCAGCAGCCGCCGCGGCGAGGAGCCATGGCGCGACTATGACATCATCGAGGGCGGCGTGGCCAACGATCAGGTCATCGACACCGTGGAGGACTACTACGCCGGTCGTATCACCGCTGAGCAAGCCATCGGGCAACTGCGTTTCGCCAAGCCGACGCACCAGATGTGCATCCGTCGACAGGACATTGTTGACCGATGTCTGCGCTTTGTTGTCACAGAACCAGTAGTGGAGGAAGGAGGTGCGCGATGAGAGACCAGGTACTTTGGCGTAAGGAGGGGCGCATCGTAGCCCTGCTGGCTGAGCGCCTCGACATCGGCACCGAGCGAGCCCTCGATATCCTCTACAACTCGCACACCTACGCGCTTCTTGCAAATCCCGACAGTGGTCAGCAACTGCAGAGCGACGAGTACATCCTGAAGGACTTGCTGCAAGAGTTGGAAGTATAAATGTCATCCCGCGCGCTGGAATACCAAGCCACGTATAATGAGTGGACATCAAGGTCCCTTTATGCCCACGACAACGCGAAAGAGATGAAGAAGAAACCAGAATTGACATTTGCCACAGTACTGCATCTAGCGGAGGTGTACGGCGAACAGTATAGAGAAAGAGGCTTGCACGTATAGACGTGTGGAGCTGAGCGACGGGACGTGTGCGGCTGGGCGGGGGCGTGCGATGACAGATGACAGATGACAGTTTTATTTTAGGTGCTACCTGCGGGTACGGATGTATGTATTCTTATCTATATATAGTTATTTATATAAATAATAGTATAATTAAGTTAATTATTATATAAGATTATATAAGGATAATTGCATTTGAGACGGGTGAGGGGCTCGTATAGAAACTGTCATCTGTCATCTGTCATAGATGGGGCACCGATGAGCGATTACTTGCTGCTGTACATGACTTCAGGCGAAGGAGTCGCAGGGGGGATATGTTGGCAGCTGCCATGGCAGTTTCTCTGACACCTGACAGGATTTGGAATACGCGTCAGGGGTGCATTTTCTGCCATCGTGACAGATGACAGATGACAGTTAAGAATAAAGGTGGCGGGTGAGCGTTTTGGCATACTTTTTGCTGCAATCTTGAGCAAATTAAATAATTATAAATATCAAATTTAAAATCTCTTTTGTATTATAATACTGATGAATGATTTTTACCATTGTTTGAAAAAGCCGTTGGAGGACGAATTGAGGAACCCAGGCGGATTAAAGCAATACGACTGGTATCAGCTGAGAAATACGGCTATACGCTGCATGGCTCAAGAACAAATTAAACAACCTCTGCACGAGATTATGCAGCCGTATTATGTGGAGTTGATGGAAACGCGATTGCGCATATTTGATAACGCATCTAAAGGAATACGTGCTAAAGCTTTTTTTGTGGTGCAGGTGTTCGAGGCGGATGAAAGCGCTGTGGAATGGGTCTCGGAAAGATACGATATATTTGATTTGACTGAGAAATGGATAGCCGGCGCGTCTGCAGGCGAGTATCGTAAGCTGCTGCACCATTTGGGCAAGTCTGGTTTCAACGCGGATTTGTCTGTGACCAAAGCTCAGGTTAACGAACGCTTGCAGCGTCTGGAGGTTGAAGGTTCGCGCAGGGCGGATAAGGATGTAGGCGAATATTATTGTTGCCTTCATGCTTTTTGCATGATTCGCGATTCGGAATTTGATGCATCGAAAAGGGATGAGTTGTTTGATGCTTTCTTCGACAATTGGGATTTCATCAGATATGTGTATTCTGTAATGTTGCGTTGTGTAGTAGGCAGCAAACTTGCCAATATTGTAGCAGTAGCTAATGTCGTTGAGAACAATGCTAGTTATGCTCCCTATCTCCGTTTGTTCTACGCTCCCCTGAAGGAGCGCCGTGATGATTTTTGCCAAAAGGACTGCAAAGCCGAAAGGCTCGATGCGTCAATCCTGAAGATAGAAAAGAAGATGCAGCAGACGGAGCCCTCCCATGAGCTTGATGAACTGTTCGAAGTGCTTTTCCCTGAAGAGTTCCGGGATATGCTAAACCATCATCGCATGAAGAGTTATCGCGAGCTGGAAAGCGAGATTGGTCAGGTAAAAAACAAGTTGGAAGCAACAGCAGCGGAGTTAGATAATCAAGCTAAAGAAATGGCAAAACGCCTTAGCGCAGCTTTAGAAGCTTCCGTGCCGATACAAGAGATTGAGGACGAACTGATGAAGTTTCAATCCAGGGAAGCGTTGGCAATATTTATGCAGTTGAATATTCTGCTGGTTGGGAATAAAGCTTGGAACACACGCTCGCTTGCCATCCGTGATAAGATTCTGAATAAGCAGCAGCAGGAAATGACTTACAGCATGACCATCACAGCGCAGCCCGGCTCCAACGTCAATGGTTTCGTTCAGCAGCAAACGAATCACGCACTAGGCTATAATCCATTAACACCATTAGCATGAACGAACCTAAGATTAGCATCACAGTCATGCCCGGTGCGCAGATGAACGGGTATGTGAAGGAGCAGCACAATTACTTCGGCACCGTTCAGCAGATTACCATGCAGGAGGCGCCCGATTCCCCTCTTGCCGATGCCTCGGATGCAGAGGTCGATGAAGAAGGCGACGGCGACGACAGTTCTCTCCAGAATAAGATAGCTGCGTGTTTCACACAAGGACTGCTTGATGTGAATGAACCGAGCCAACTCTATTTTCTTTTGCTGGCGATGCAAGCACGTCGTCTGTTGGAATCGACAGAAATAGCGTCATTTGTCAGGTTGGTTATTGAGGCTTATCCGCAAATCATCAGAAAGGGGGATGAAGAGAAAAAGATAACGGAAGCATTATATAATATGAATAGGAAGTCCTCTGAGTCTTTTGACACTTACGTCAAAGACCAGAGTTCCATGATTCAATATATAGAAACGATGTACCCCAAAAAGGTGGACGGCGGAAGACGAAAGGAGTGCGAAGCTGCCGTCAGCTTGGCCACGAAACTGCACATGGCATTGAAATAATCGCCGCATCAGGATAAAAGTCTACGAAGCTTACAAGCAATAGTTTACTAAGCCTACTATTATCGAAAATAGTGGGCTTTTTTTATGTTTATGCCCTTCAGGAAGTGCTGAGGTTTCAGTACCTTTGCACCGCAGTCCGGATAATACGGTTGTGATGCTCACTTTTGCCCAGTGCACTGAAAAGGGCGGGGTGACATCGAGAGCGCTCTCATCTTTCAAAACATTTTAAAACCTATTTTGAATTATGAGAAATTTTGTTTTTGCTACGAATCCCCGTCTTAAGAACCCATCGACGGGTGAAATCGAAAAGAAGTACAATCGTGGATTTGCCGAGCCGGCAACGGTGGGGCAGGTCATGGACATGTTGTTCGGCGGCATCGGCAACGTGAAGGGCATCGTGGAAGCCATCCGCGAAGGACAGGAGGAGCTGAAGGAAACGCTGCCCTTCCTATGCCCCCACTACAGCCGCTTCCGCAGCAACCACCGCGCTCAGGCCGACATCGTGCCCGAGGAGTTCACGTTCAAGACTTGCATTGACGTGGACGACAAGGACTTGGTGGCTCAGGCCATCGAGAAGGCGCTGAACGTCAACGCGAGTCCCTTCTCGCAGTTTGAGGGTAAGGTGGAGTACATCGAATATTCCGCGCGACGGAAGGTGCACATCTGGATACGTCTGCCCATGGGCATGACGGTGGCCGAGGCTCAGCAGGCTTTCTGCGACGAGATAGGTGTGCCCTACGACGAGAGTTGTACCACGCCCGAGCGTTTCATCTACATGACCGGCGACGAGGTCTATCGTTCCGAGAAGTGGCTCGAACCGCTCACGGATGAAGAGGTGGCCGCACAGCGCAAGGCTTATGCCGAACGGGGTCTGGAGGCCGACGGATGCGTCAAATCAGACAAAGGAACGCGTGCGTACGCAGGAGCCGGCAGTCAGGACAAGAAAGTGACCAAGCCCGCTGCCAAGCCCGCTGCCCAGGCGGCCAAGGACGGCACACACGAGCCTGAACAGTCCACGACGAGCGGGACAACCGACATCATCCCTGCGAACAAGCGCACACGCTTCATCCTGAAGGAAATCATGCACAAGGAGGACATCGCCGAGGCTGACCTCAACGACCAAGGAGGCCGCCACAACGCGGTGAAGATGCTCCTGGCTCATGCCACACAGCTCCTGAACGAAGGTGAATTCCTCGGCGCACTCAGCGAGGTGATGCCCGAACGGTGGCAGGACCCGAACATCCGTCAGCTCGTCAAGGACTTCTACGCCAAGTACTTCGACGATAGCACCAAGCTCACGGAGTTCCAGAAGTCGGTGTTCCGCAAGAGCCGCAAGCTGGAAGCAGAGACAGCGGCCGAGGCTGCCGAGGCGGGCAAGCCTGCCGCCAAAGCCCCTGTTCGCGGCGACGCGGCAACGTTGGCAGACATCTACGCCAGCGAGCAGCCTCCGTTGCTGCCCTCAAGGCTTCCGGCATTGGTGAGAATCGTCACCTCGCAGACACCCGAGGAGATGAAGCCGACCGTGGCGCAGGGCATGTTCCCGCCCCTGGGAACCTATCCCCGCAAGCTGCGCTTCCTCTACTCCGACAACCAGTTCCGCGAGCTCCGTATCAACTGCCTCACCATAGGCGGCACGGGCAGCGGCAAGGACACCAGCCTGAAACAGCCCATCAAGCACATCACGGCTCCCATGGTGGAGCGCGATGCCGTCAACCGCCAACGCCTGAAGGAGTACAACGAGCAGTACAACAGCACTAAGTCCAATAAGGACAAGCCCAAGCGTCCCGACGACCTCATCATCCAGAAGGTGGGCGCCGACCTCACACCGGCCCGCCTGGCACAGCTCATGGACGACTCGCAGGGAGCATTCCTCTACACTCACCTCCACGAGTTCGAGCAGTGGTACGGTATCGAAGGCCTGCGCGGCTCGATGTGCACGTTCAAGAACCTGAAGCTGGCCGACGACGAGGACAACCCCTTCGGTCAGGAGCGTGCCGGCGTGCAGAGCGTCAACTACAACGGTCCTCTCGGCCTCAACTGGAACGCCAGCACAACCCCCAACAAGGCGCAGGAGATGTTCCGGCATGTGATGGTCGACGGCCCCGTAAGCCGTGTGTGCCTTGCCACAACGCCTCAGGTAGGGCTGGCAGCTCCCATGCCACGCTATGGACGCTACGACGAGAAGTACGATGCCGCCCTTGCTCCCTACATCGAGCACTTGCAGGCGGCCACGGGAGACATCGTCTGTCGACAGGCCATAAAGCTGGCCGAGCGGTTGAAGGCCGAGTGCGACCAGTACACCCTGGTCACGCAGGACGAGGTGTTCGACAACCTCAGCCACCGTGCCCTCGTACACGCCTTCCGCAAAGCGTGCCTGCTCTATGCCGCCAACGGCATGAAATGGGAGAAGGCCATCGAGGCGTTCTGCCGATGGAGCCTGCACTACGACCTATGGCTCAAGCTCCACTTCTTCGGCGACATGATACGCGAGTCCGACGGTAAGATGAAGACCTCCAAGCGAGGCCCCGGCAACCTGCTCGAACAGATTACCACCAACCCCGACGGACTCTTCACCCTCAGCGACGCCATTGCCATACGCATCAAGAACGGCAAGGACGAGCACGGAGCCCGCAACATGCTGAGCCAGTGGAAGTCACGCGGCTACATCGAGGAGGCCGGCGACGGCTGTTTCAAGAAAGTGACATCGGTCGCAGGGGTGCGATGACAGATGACAGATGACAGTTTCGTAAGACTATCCTCACCCTTTTCACCATTCAATCCCGACATGGGACTGTCCTCACCGCGAGGCAGTCCCTGTCTTTTTTTTCATGACTTTTTCTGCCGTTTCTTTTCGCCGTAACAGATTATTCACTATCTTTGCACCGCAATCCGCAAGGATTTGCACATATTTATTGGAAAACGAAGCGTTATGCTCGACTTGCAGTTGGAAATGTAGGAAACTTCCAAGAGTTGCAAGGAAAGTATATCGGTTCGCGCGTGTATAGCGTGGGCTGGTTAATCTTTCTCAACTCAAGGTCATCCTACAACCTCCAACTGAAGAAGTGGTATATCAGCTCCACGCTTCTATCGTATATTATTGTCCTTGTGGGTGCTGGAGGATGAAAATAAAAGAAATAAACAACAATGAAAAAGCAAATCGTATTATTCTTGATGGCGCTGCTACCCGTGGTGGCGTGGGCGTTCACAGGAGAGATAGAGATTGATGGGATTAAGTATGAAGTGGAAGAAAATTCTGCCACGGTCATCCAAAAGAGTCCCATATACACGGGCGATGTTGTCATCCCTGCCAGCATCGTTGTGGATGGCGTGGAATGTGCCGTCACCTCCATCGGGAAAGAGGCTTTCCGTTTTTGCCAATCTCTGACCTCTGTGACCATCCCTTCATCCGTCACCACCATTGGGGAAGGGGCTTTCGAGATCTGCACAAAACTGACCTCCATAAACATCCCATCATCCGTCACCTCCATCGGGAACAATGCTTTCTCTGATTGCACGCGTCTGACCTCCCTTTCCGTCGATTCACGCAATGGCGTTTACGACTCGCGCGAGAACTGCAATGCTATCATTGAAACAGCCACTAATACGTTAATAGCAGGCTGTAGGAAAAGTTTTATCCCCTCATCCGTCACCTCCATCGGGTACTGTGCTTTTTCTAGCTGCACAGGTCTGACCTCTGTGACCATCCCTTCATCCGTCACCACCATTGGGGAAGGGGCTTTCCAACTCTGCACAGGTCTAACCTCCGTGACCATCCCATCATCCGTTACCTCTATCGGGAACTTTGCTTTCCATGGCTGCAAACGTCTCTCCTCCGTGACCATCCCTTCATCAGTCACCGCCATTGGGGACTATGCTTTCCAACTCTGCACAGGTCTGACCTCCGTAACCATTCCCTCATCTGTCACCTCCATCGGGGAAGGGGCTTTCTCTGAATGCACAGGTCTGACCTCAATAACTATCCCCTCATCAGCCACCACCATCGGGGACAAAGTTTTCTATGGCTGCACAGGTCTTACCTCCGTAACCATCCCTTCATCCGTCACCTCCATTGGGGGAGGTTCATTCATTGGCTGCTCAGGTCTGACCTCCATAACCATTCCCTCATCTGTCACCTCCATCGGGAAAGGGGCTTTCGCTTACTGCACAGGTCTGACCTCCATAACTATCCCTTCATCCGTCACCACCATCGGGGAGAGTGCTTTCAATAACTGCACAGGTCTTACCTCCGTGACCATCCCATCATCCGTCACCACCATTGGGGACTATGTTTTCTATGGCTGCACAGGTATTACCTCCGTGACCATCCCATCATCAGTCACCGCCATTGGGGACTATGCTTTCATTGGCTGCACAGGTCTGACCTCCATAACCATTCCCTCATCTGTCACCTCCATCGGGGAAGGGGCTTTCGCTTACTGCACAGGTCTGACATCCGTAACTATCCCTGAAGGTGTCACCACCATTAGGAGAGGTACTTTCTATTGCTGCTCGGGTCTGACCTCCGTGACTATCCCTTCAACCGTCACCTCCATCGGGGAGAGTGCTTTCAATAACTGCACGGGGCTGACCTCTGTGACCATCCCATCATCCGTCACCACCATCGGGAGCAAGGCTTTCTATGGCTGCACAGGTATTACCTCCGTGACCATCCCATCATCCGTCACCGCCATTGGAGACGGGGCTTTCGCGGGCTGTACAGAGCTGACAGATGTGTATTGCTATGCGGAGATGGCGCCCGGGACAGGTTCAGATGTTTTCGAGGACTCTCCTATCTCGAATTCAACACTGCATGTGCCAGCATCAGCCATCGATGCTTACAGGACAACAGAGCCGTGGAGCGGGTTTGGGTCGATTGTTCCTATCAGTATGCCAAGCCATAAGCTAATCTATATGGTTGACGGCGAAGAGTTAAGTATTGAGGAAATAGAGGAGAGTGCTACGATTACTCCCATGGAGGTGCCAACCAAAGAGGGCTACACGTTCTCTGGGTGGAGCGAGATTCCAGAGACGATGCCTAACCATGATGTAACGGTAACGGGAACGTTCACGATCAACCAATATACCATTACTTTCAAAGTCGGCGATAATGTCTATGAGACGCAGACGTTGGACTATGGCTCTGTAATAGCAGTTCCTGAAATGCCCGAACTGACGGGTTACACCTTCACGTGGAGTGAAGTGCCAGAGACGATGCCCGCAGGTGATGTGACTATCGTAGGCGAATACAATCCTAATTATTACAACGTCACCTACCTCGTTGATGGTCAACTATTTGCGATTGCGGAAGTTGCGTTTGGCTCCGCTATCACTACCCCTGATGTGCCTGAGCGTGAGGGCAGCACATTCACGTGGGGGGAATATCCTGAAACGATGCCAGCCCATGACATCACCATCGAGGGAACGTACACGGATGGGGTTAATGACGTAAGGCAAAACAGCTATCAAGCCGAGTTCTACTCCCTCGACGGCAAGAAGATGAACAGGATGCAGCGAGGCGTGAATATCGTCAGACGAGGCCATCGGGTCGTGAAGGTGAGAAGGAATTAATGTATGAATGATGATGGGCCCACTCCCGGCCTCTCCCAAGGGAGAGGAGGAAAAACGAATGAAGAATGAAATAATGATGATTGATGATTGATAGATTTGATAAGATTTGTGAGATTTCTGCCACGTAGTGGCACTCCATAACAGACATGGGACTGTCCTCACCACGAGGCAGCCCCTGTCTCTTTCAGCAACTATTTCTGCTGCTTCTTTCGTCGTAACTAGCAATAAGGGTTGACTAAGCTTTATTGAACTTCTCCTTCGGCTGTTTGCAGCGTGGGCATCGCCAGTCGTCGGGCAAATCCTCGAAGGGTACGCCGTCGTGCTCTGCGGGGTCATAGACATATCCGCAAATGCTGCAGACGTACTTGCCGGAAGCCTTCTGCTGGGAGAAATCGACGTCGGCAAGGACGGTGGGGACGGGGTTGTCGAGATCCATGACGCGCTTGGCCTCGAGGTTCTCGTAGCCTTGGGGCGTGTGGGTGCCACAATAGACGGTGGGATGATTACGGATGAACGCGCGGATGCGGTTCTGCGTCTCACGGGCAGCAGGGAGGTCGTCGAAGACCACCGACAGCTTGTCGTCGCAGAGGGCTTCGTCCACGTAGGTGATGTCGCCGTGAATCATGTAGAACAATCCGTCGTTCTCCACGATGATGATGCTGTTGCCCTTGGTGTGGCCCTTAGCCTTGATGAGGTAGATGCCGTCGTGAATCTTCTGGCTCTCGGGGAAGTTGTAGTAGGGGCCGTCGGTGAAGCTAACGGGTACGAGGTTGGTGAGTCCCTGCAGCTCGGCAGCGTCCATCTCCTCCTGGTTGACATAAACCTTGGCGTTGGGGAAGCTCTTCAGCTCGCCGCTGTGGTCGGCATGGCGGTGGGTGAGGAGGATCTTTGTCACCTGCTCGGGCTTGTAGCCGAGGGCTGCAAAGGCTTCCATATAGGTGCAGATGTCGTGGCCGGTGTAGAGTAAGGAATTCTCGTCGGGCACTTCCTCGGGAGTGCCGGCAGGGATGCCTGTGTCCACGAGAATCACCTCAGAGCCGGTGTCAATCAGATAGTTCTGGAGGCTACCGCGGTAGCGGATGTTCTTGTCGTACTTCTCCATGCCTTCTTCGCCACCCATGACGAAGGGCTGGGTGTAGAAGCCGTCTCGGCGGAATTTTACTGCTTTAATGTCCATGATGCTTCTTGGTTTTGGGGGTTAAACAATGATGGTTCTTAGGTTCTGAAATCTACATGTAGTGAACGTCGTGGCGCTCAGTTCCTGACCCATGTGATGCGCTCCCAGATGCAGCGGGGCATAAAGCTCCACAGGCAGGTGAGCAGCCGGAAACGCCAGTCGAAGGTATAGACGCGCTTGCGTCGGCGCAGGGCTTTCATGATGTGGTCGGCCGCCTGCTCCTTGGTCATCAGCATGGGATAATGCTTGTCGGGACTGAGGATGTCGGTGGCGATAAAGCCCGGTCGTATGTCCGTGAAGCACACGGGGGTATGTTCCATCCGCGCCAACTGTGCGAGGGCCGTGAGATAGGTGCTCTGCATCCTCTTCGTGGCGGAATAGGCGGGTGCTGAGCCGAGGCCTGCCGTGCCGGCCACAGAGGTGATGACGGCGATATGGGCTTTGTGGTCAGGTGAATAACCGTGGTGGCGCACATAGTCCACGAAATGGTCCACCATACGCACCATGCCCTCGCAATTGGTCCTCACCGTCCTGATTTCCTTGTCCAGGTCCAGCTCGCGGTTTTGGTAGCCTACGCCCGAGGCATAGAAGAACAGGTCGGGGTCACCGGTCTGCGCCAGCAACTTATCCAACGCCGCGACAGCATCATCGCGGGTGACATCCAGCGTGGCGATGTGAACCCGCTCTGCGCCGTACGCCTTGCGAAAGGCTTCCAGGGCTTCCGTGCGCCGGCCGGCAATGCCTACGCGCCACCCCTGCTCCACGAGGCACGCTGCTACTTCACGACCGATGCCCGAAGTGGCGCCAATGATGATGGCTGTTTTCATGATTCAAATTGATGATATGGTTTGTGAGGTGATGTTCTCGAGGAATTCTATCTCCACGATGCGCAGCTCGTTCTTGGTGTCGCCGCCGTTCTTGGCTTTGAAGAGGTCGAGCTCGCCTGCGGCAGGTTCTGCCACCTCCACGATACCTCCGAAGGCATCCTCGTCCTTGCCGGCACCACGGAGACGGATGGTCATCTCTTCGGTCTTGACGCGCTTGAGGGGTGTGAGGTGCACGTACCCGAGGCTGCGACTGGTCTCGCCGCTCCAGATGAGCTCCTGGCCGGCATATATCTCAAGGGGATAGCTGCGCAGGCGCCAGCCTGTGAGCTTCAGGCAGATGTCATCGACGAAGGCCTGCTCAGCCAGGCGGTAGGTAATCCAGGCGGTAGAGAGGCGGCCGTCGTTCTTCCATTCCGACAGC
>JAEEHP010000106.1 GCA_016280855.1 Bacteroidaceae bacterium | reverse complement strand
TGCATTTCGGCATTTATATTCGCGAGAACCACGCGATTTACACCGACGACTTTTTGCGCCAAGCCTTCGCTATCCTTGACGAGGCACGCGGGCTGGCCGGCAGCGACATTATCCTTCAGCGGGTAGAACGCGTTCGCATGCAACCCCTCTTCCTACATTGTATGCGCCATCGCGAACAGTCGAGGCAGGATGGCACGTGGGAGGAACTCATCACCCTGATGCGCAAGTACAACACCCGTCCCCGCGAGAACCAGACGCTGGAGGAGTTTCTTAGAAATGGATAATGTATAATGTTGAAGTTTCGTATATACTCAACTTCTTAGGTTATAAGGTTATAAGGTTGTAAGATATGTTTCTTCTGTCAATATGATTGCTATTCTCACCTTAAAACCTGTAAGCGAAGCGACCTCATAACCTGAGAGCCTAACGAAACTGAGCTTGCGAAAGTTGAGTATAATGGATAATGAATCTTGAGTTTTTTGCTGATTTTTGACGTGGCAATAGAATTTTTAAGTATATTTGCGCAAAATATTGTGCTCAATGCAAAAGTTTGCGTGCATGCGAAAGATGCAATATGTGAGTTAAGCGTTTGTAGAATAAGTTATTGACAGATTTAAACAATGAAAAAGGTATTCCTTCTAATCGTTGCCGCCACGATGGCAATCATGACCGTTCAAGCTCAGATTGATACGCCAGATCGAGGATTCATCCATCCTGGCGGTCTCCACACGCAAGCAGACTTCGACCGCGTCAAGGCGCAGTTGGAGGCTGGCAACGCCAAGGTGAAACAAGCGTACCAAAAGCTCAAGAGCGCTGCCTACGCACAGCCAAGTGTGCAGACCAGCCCCGTCGAGACCATTGTGCGAGGCGGCGGCAACGGCGAGAACTATATCAACGCGGCACGCGGCGCCACGATGGCTTATCAAAACGCGCTACGATGGAAGATAGAGGATAACACCGCCTGCGCCAAGGCGGCAGTGCGCATCCTCATGGCTTGGGCAAACACGACCACGGCCATCAGTGGCAACAGCGATCAGTGCCTTGCTGCCGGGCTCTACGGCTACCAATTTGCGCAGGCCGCCGAGCTGATGCGCGACTACGAAGGCTGGAGCCGTGATGATTTCGAGACCTTCCGCCGTTGGATGCTTGAAATCTGGTATCCCAAGGCTATAGGCTTCCTCCGTGGTCGCAACGGCACGTGGGAGAATACCGGTAAGTGGTGGCAGGCTCCGGGCCACTACTGGTCGAACTGGGGGCTGTGCAACGTGCTGTGCGTTATGAGTATCGGCGTGCTTTGCGACGATGTATTCATCTACAATCAGGGCGTGTCTTATTTCAAATACGACCAATGCGGAACTTTCCGAGACCCCAGGACCGAAGTGCCGATTAAGAACGACGGCCTCACGGAGTTCCTGGGCAATCTCGTCGTGACGACTTCCCAAAGCGAACTTGAGCCGGGGGCCTACGGCCAGCTCGGACAAATGAATGAGAGCGGACGCGACACCGGGCACTCGTCGATGGCGCTGGGGTTGGCCGTGGACATTGCGAAGCAAGGGTGGAACCAGGGCGACGATCTCTTCGCCTACATGAACCATCGCCTCGCTGCCGGCATCGAATATGTCGCCGCACAGACGCAGAACGTCGAGGGACTGCCGTGGGTGAACTACCATTACGGCTCCAGCGGCTACTACTATTCTGACTCTCGCGCATGGTTGATGGAAGGACCCGCCATGGGCGCACAGATGCGTCCTTACTGGGGCACCGTCATCGGTATCTATGAGGGTGTCAAGGGCGTGACGATGCCTTTTGCCGAAGCTTCCTACGCACAGATGGGCATCGATGAAGGCGGCCAGGGTGGCACCAGTGGCGGCTATGATCACCTCGGTTACAGTGTTCTTATGAATACGCGCGACGAACAGCTCTGCCCGCCTGACAAAATACCCACGGAGTTGACACCTAAGATGGAATATTCGGGTTCACTTAACTCGAACCTCATCCCCAGCCTTGCACAGGAACGTACGCGCGGACTTGTCAGCGGCAACACGATCCTACACAACGAGCTCGGAGGACTCGTCAACACCTATACTGCGAACATCAACACCTGCCCGCCCGAGGGACAGAGCGTGACACTCATGCCGCAGCTTCCCGAT
Source organism: Bacteroidaceae bacterium (assembly GCA_016280855.1). Lineage (GTDB taxonomy): Bacteria > Bacteroidota > Bacteroidia > Bacteroidales > Bacteroidaceae > Physcousia. The sequence continues at coordinate 2,501 of JAEEHP010000106.1, read as the reverse complement.
GGCGAGGAGGACACGGGGCAGTGGCAGTGGAACACCGGCGAGACGTCGCGCGACATCACCGTTTCTACCGATCGCAGCTACATCTATCGCGTTACTTACACCAACGCCAGCGGCATTGACAGTCAGCTCTCCTTTGCCATCGCTGCCAGGGGCGACTGCACGCCCGACCACCTCACGCCCTCTGCGACCTACGACGGCGCAGCCCTTCCCCTTCGTGTCATCGAAGGCGTGGCCGCCCCCATCGAGGTGCTATACGGCAAGACCGTCACCCTCAGTGCGACACCCTCAGCCGGATGGGGAACGTTCAAATGGAGCACGGGAGCCACCACACAGAGCATCACCTCGCCTGCCATCAGGACCGATCAGGAGATCAGCCTCACCTATACCAATCAGGGTGGAGCCGTCTCTACACTCGTGTTCCCCTTCCGCGTGAGGATGGCTATACCTTATTATATTAAAGGCGGGACGACCGTCGAAGCCTCCGACGTGGTGGTGGAGCAGGGCAGTAGTGTGACACTCGGTCTGACCACGCCCAGCACTGTGGCAGCCTCTAAAGTATCATGGAGCAACGGTACTTCGGGCAGCAAGACGCTGACGTTGGAGGACGTGCAGACCAGCGGTGAATATACAGCCACCTTCCCACTCGGTGGCGTCGACTACGCTTTCACCTTCACCGTCTTCGTGAAGGCTGCAGGGGCAGCTGTCGTGGCTCCTGGCAACTATCTCATTCAGGATGCCAAGAGCGGCCGCCTGCTTACCGGGCATGGCCTCAGTCAGCTCATCACCTTCGAGGAAGGCGACACGGAGGCTCCTGCCGAAGGGCAGACGTGGTTCATCACTACCAATGGCACTCGCTATGCTCTTTTTAACTTGCCGGACAGTCTTGGCGTAACCACCGCCGCCAAGCTCGCTGCCACGCAGCCGTACGTCTTCTTCATCGACGAAGCTGTAGGCATCGATCGTTACGTCCTTCGTATCGGTGCCAGTGCCAGTAATACCAAATATTGGATGGTGGAGGACGACGGTTCGCTGAATACCTCCAACACCAACCTCACCACCTTCCCCTTTCGGCTGATTCCTTTGCAAGCAGACGGGATTGGAAGGGTGAACAGTGAACAGAGGACTACAGCCGTGTTCGACCTCAGCGGGAAGAAGGTGGCAGAGCGTTTGCCACGCGGTGTTTATATCAAGAATGGCAAAAAGGTAATCGTAAAGTTGGACCGATAAACGAAAACTAAAACGAAAACGCTTGTTAGCGAAGAATTAAAACATAAATGGGAGATAGGATGAAGCAAACAAATATAATAGCTTTGGCTATGGTTGTGGCTTTCATCGTGGGCACACCGATGAGAGCGCAGCAGAGCGCGGTGCTCGACAAGGTGAACCTCTATATGGGTACCGCCGACGACTACGGGCAGATGGCACCTGGGGCCACGGTGCCTTACAGCCAGATTCAGGTCTGCCCCGACAGCAAGCCGCGACAGCATCCAGGCTATGACTTCGAACAGCCGACGATTTCGGGCTTTAGCATCAATCGTCTCTCTGGAGTGGGCGGCAGCGGTTGTGGTGGCAATGTGTCGCTCATGCCCGATGCCACAGGCGAAGAGGTGCGCCTCGTGAAGTCCACCGAACAGGCATCGCCTGGCTACTACAGCGTTGCCCTGACCAATGGCGTCCGCTTTATGGCTACTGCCGACCGTCGCATGGCTGCCGAGCGTTTCACCTTCCCCGATGCATCCAAGGCGGTTCTGTTGCTCAATCCCCGTTCCGCTTTTGAAAAAGTTTTTGCAGCCGCCTTCGAGCAGAAAACAGCATCGATGGGACAAGGCTTCATCGAGAGCGCCAACACTTGCGGACGTGGGCGTTATCACCTCCACTACCGTCTCTACACCAGCACTCCCTTCTGCCTCGATACGTTAGCTGGCGGACTCAAGCGTCTCACCTTCCCAGAGCTTACGACTGGCGAGGTCGAAGTGCGCGTTGTTGTCTCCACGGGACTCGCAGACGAATTGGCACGATTGCCGGAGCAGGAAGTGTGGCGTGACGACTTCCAATCCATTAAGGAGTGTGCACGCCGTGAGTGGGAAAGCCTACTCACGACCATCGACGTGCAGGGCGGTACGCCTGATCAGCAGACCATCTTCTATACCTCTTTATATAGAACCTTCCATAGCCCTTTTCAGGTGACGGACGATGTCTTGCGCAACTATCTCGGTACCGACGGCAGTTTGCATGAGGCAACACATGGTCACTACTACAGTTCATGGTCGCTGTGGGACACCTACCGCACTAAGTTCCCGCTCATCACTTTGCTCGACCATATCCACTCGTCCGACATCATGGAGTCTCTGGCTCAGCTTTACCTGACAGGAAAGAAGGATTGGAGCACCAATCACGAATGTGTGCCTACGGTGCGCACTGAGCATGCCATCGCCACTCTTCTCGATGCCTATCGTCAGGGTATTAAAATCCCTTCGCTGCGCGATGCTTATCCCGGCATG
>JAEEHP010000105.1 GCA_016280855.1 Bacteroidaceae bacterium | reverse complement strand
GCCTCCTGCAGCTTGGCATTGCCTTCTATCTCGCGGGCATCGTTCACGCCTCCACAGAAGAGGTGGGCAGCGAGGTGAGACTTAGGATAGCAGTCTATCCAACCCGTCAGACCGATCTCAGCACGCTTCGGAGTCTCGGTCTCGTCCTCGGCAGCCGTCGTCAGCAGATAGACGTCGCGGAACTGATAGTCCTGCTCGTACATGGCGTTCATGCGGTCGATGAGCGTCTTCATCTGTCCGCTCATCTCGTAGTAATAAATAGGTGTAGCCCAGCAGATGACGTCGGCCTGCAGCACCTTTGCCATGATGTTGTTCACGTCGTCGTCGATGACGCAGCGGCCCAACTTCTGACATCCGAGACAACCCTTGCAGAACTGAATCTCCTTGCCGACGAGTGAAATCTTCTCGACCTCATGTCCGGCTGCCTTGGCACCTGCGACGAACTGGTCAGCCATCATGTCGCTGTTTGAGCCGCGACGCAGGCTCGTAGAAATAACAATAACTCTTTTCATAAGTCGGATGGTATTTTGATTTTCTAGATCCTCTAGATTTTCTATAATGCTATCTTTTTGCCGTCTTTAACATAAATCCCCTTCGTCGGATTCTTCACCCTCTGCCCATTCATGGAGTATATACTCCCCTCGCCCTTTAGAGAGGGGTCGGGGGTTAGGCTCGCTCTTATGCTCGTCATATTATCCAGCGCCAGCCTCACGTTGATATTGCTCTCTCCAGCCTTCAGGAAGCTTTGCAGCTCACTCCCCGACAGGTCGTCAATCTTGCCTAATCGCGTGTAGCTCCATGAATTAGAGCCATAGAAAAGGCAGATATTGCTGCCGTTGTAAAGGATGACGTCGCCTGCCTCGGCCGTCGTCTGCTGGTTGCTGGTGGGCAGCGAGAAGCCTAAGGCTCCCCAGATCTCAAAGCCGCCGCTGCTATTGAGCGTCACGGTGACAGGTGCCTGCTTCAGTTTCTCGACCAGAGCCCGTGTGGCGGCATTATCGACGAGCGTCACGCTCTGCGTCTGTCCGCCGATGGTGATGTACATTTTTTCCATAGTCGTTTGTCCTTCAGCGAAATTCAAATTCTTGAGCCACGCCTCAATCAACGAAAGGCGGTTCGCATGGTTGCTGGCATTGATCCAAAGGGCATCGCCCATCCACGTCACCTCTGGCAACAATCTGCGGGCATCACTGACCACTCCGCTGATGCCGCTCGAATGGCTCGACACAATCATCGCCACGTGTTTGCCAGCCATCGCAGAGGCACTCTGGAACAGATAGGTCTGCATGATGGCTGCCATCTGGCTCCACCACAGCGGCGTCACGATGATGATGTTCTCGTAGTCGCCGAGCGAGGTCTCCACGGGGTCGATGGCGGGATAGCTGCTGAGGTCGTTGGGATTCGCCTGGATAGCATTCAACAATTGAGTACCTAATGCATAGCCGTTGGCCTCATACTTCAGCCCCTTCTCAGCAGGCTGAATCTCAACGACATCAGCCTGAATCTGGCTGGTTAGCGTATTCACAATAGCGCGGCAGTTGCCCGTGTAGCTGTAGTACACCACCAGCGTCTTGCCGGCTTGAGCGGGCTCCACGGCATTCACCTCGCTGTCCGACGAACAGCAGCAGAACAGCAGCGCGGAAAGCATAAATAGAATCTGTTTCATAACTCCTATCATTATTTACGTTTTGGTTTCTGGCTGCAAAGGTACGCACTCCTTTCTAAATAGGTGTTACATATATTGGCTGATTATATACCAAATTCGCAGATAACGATTAAAAAGCATCAAATAAATACCATTATTAGGCTAATAATAACACTTACATGACAGCCGGAAACGTCTCGGCCGCAAGAATGCAGCTTTTATTCGCCTTGTGCCAACCGCTTCGCCATCTCATTGAGCGCCACGAACCTATAACGCTGGCTTGTCACGGGGATGGGTGTGTAGGCCCAATGGCGTGCCTCAGCCTTGCGACGCAGGGTCTCTTCGACAGCCGCGCGTATGCCGGCATCGAGGAACGACTGCTCGGCGGGTTCCAGCAGCAGGAGCCGTCCTCTGCAACACGCCTCGAAATAGACGCCTCCGGGCTTGTAGTAGCGTTCGTGCGGCGAGCCCTCCTTGGGGAAACCATCATTGAGAAGCACCACCAGCGGATAGCCCTGCTCGCGCAGTGTGCGGGCAATGAGCTTCTCGCCCTCGCTGATGGCGGCGGTGTAAGTCACCGCACCATTGTGAGCCGCCGCCAGCGCCGCCAGCAGCCGCCCCTGCACCTGCGCGCTCGAAGCGCTACGCGACAATTCCACCTCCTGCCCCTCGGGCCAGGCAAGCAGGAAATGATTGCCGAGGGAGGTGAACAGCAGGCCTGCGGCTTCCGTGCGGCGGTGCAGGCGGAAGAGATCTGGGTGCCGGCTCTTCAGCCACAGGCGGCGCGGGTTGTCGCGCAGGTAGGCCGTCAGGCGAGGCAGCATATCGTAGCTCTTCGATATCAGGTCATTATACCCGCGCTCAAACAGCAGCCCATGGGCCCTGTCATCCTTCTTCAGCCGATGCTCGGAAGGGAGTGGAAGTGGCGGTGCCACTTCATACGCTGAAAGCAACCCCGTACCTGCCGGTTGAGGCGCACACGCGAGTTGAGACGCACCTGCCTGTCGAGGTGCACCTGCCGGTTGAGGCGCACCCGCTGGTTGAGGCATACCTGCCGGTTGGGACGCACCCGCCGGTTGGGGTGCACCATTATTTGTATGTTGAGGCACCGCCTCAACTCCCCCCACTATCCGCCTGTAAGCCTTATTGCACCCAGCCTTGAAGCCGCTGATCACTTGTCCCAGATGTTCCTCCATAGCCTTTTGCACAAAAAGGATGCCATGCAGGTGGTCGGGCATCAGCTGGAAAGCCAGCAGGCGCACTTCCGGATGGAAATGAGGAATCAGCTCCCAACAGCGCGTCACCTCCTGCCCCAACGCCGTCGGCACCACACGCGGTGCTTCCTCCCCATCGCACCCAGCCTTCACGTCGCCCACCAGCCGCCCCAGCAACGACCGACGCCCCTCCACAGCCATAGTAACCATGTAGATATGTCGCCCGTAGTAGTCGTTAAGGTCCGACCGGCGCTTCATCGAAGGCACCTTCTCGCCCGCGAACCGCAGCTTCTCCTGCAACTTTCTCTCCTTTTCGTCCATCGCTCCGTCTGATCTCATCATATTCACAATGCTATATAATTATTTATTCCACATTGAAATGCCGTTTTGAAATAACAAAGGGCTTGTTTTTCTCGTTGCGGTCTGCAAAGGTAAAGATTATTTCCGAATCGCAATCAAAACGTCTCAGAAAAACAAAAACTTCATCATTCATCATTCATCAATCATAAATTATTCTTACCTTTGCCGCGCAATGAAGAAGATTCTGAGAGTTAACAACCCCAACGACTACGCACGGTTCGTGGAAGCGCCTGTGCTGCACCCGCTGGTCTGCATCATTCACTACGATGAGCTGCAGCCCTTTCGTCATAGCCTGAACAACTACGGCGTCTATGGCCTGTTCATCCAGCGGCAGTTCCCCAAGGATCTCTCCTACGGCATGAAGACGCTGCAGGCGAGCGACGGCTCCATCATCGCCGTGGAGCCGGGACAGATAGGCGGACTGGAGGACAACGACGAACGCATCTCGCTCAGCGGATGGGTGCTGATGTGGTCACCCGAACTGCTGCACGGCAATGAGCTGGAACGTCAGATCGACCGCTACCAGTTCTTCTCGTATTTCTTCGCGGACTCGCTGCGGATGGAGCCCGACGAATGGATCAGCATCACACAGTTGGTGGCACAAATGAGAGAGGAACTCATCGCACACGACGATTCGCCATCGCTGAGGAACATCCTGCTCGGTTATCTGCGCCTAATCCTCGAATACTGCAACCGCATCTACCAGCGCCAGCTCTCCGAAGAGGACAAAGGTGCCAACGACCTTCTGAAACGCTTCCACAACCTGCTGCAGACCTATTTCCGCGAGAACCGACAGCTGACGCGCGGTCTGCCAACCGTAGCCTATTGCGCCTCCGAGCTGGCCTATTCCGCCCGTTACTTCGGCGACATCATTAAAAAAACCACGGGCGGCACAGCCATCGGCTATATCCACAAATACGTCATCAACCAAGCCAAGAGCCTGCTGATGAACGGCCACAACATCAGCGAGACCTCCCAGCTGCTCGGCTTCGACTATCCCCATCATTTCACTCGCCTCTTCAAGCGAACTACGGGCCTCACTCCCAGCGAGTTCCTGGGGAAATAGCATGTTGAGTAGCGTAGGGCGCGCCTTTTGGAGAGGGGTTTGGGGGTGAGGCTTTTCTTTCAAGCGAGCAGTCGCATTGCGCACTGCGACCAGTCGCGCGGGCTTGAGCGTCTATTCGCATTCGCGACTGCGTCTATTCGCTCAGCGGGCTTTGCCTGCTCTCTTCTTTCAACGTTGCAAAGGTACGACTATTCCTTGGCGCTTGCAATAGGTTTTGAAAAAAGCGGGGCGGCGCGAGGCTCTTTTTTCAGGTAGGGCTTTTCATTGTCCATGAATGCCGCAGCCATTGCCGTACCACGTTCCGTTCGTTCGTTGCTCGTTGTTCCGTTCGTTGTTCGTTCGTTCGTTGCTTGCCGTTTTGATGTTCGCCTGCTCCTTCACCCTTACCCGAACAGCGAACGAACGAACAGCGAACGAACGAACAGCGAACAAATAGAAGCGAACAAATAGAAATGTCATCGGATGGATAAGCCAATAATATATATTATATATAATATATATTATTGAACAATTAGTCGCCCTTCATAACCGAACACAAACAACTGTTCGTTCGTTCGCTGTTCGGTCTGCATACAGTCATACCACCATCAAGCGCGTCACGGGGCACAGCGTCACCTCCTACATCGACCGCCACACCATACCTATAATAAAAAGCTATCTGGATGACGAACGTCTGTCGCTCACCCAGATAGCCGACCGCATGCATTTCACCTCCCTCTCCTACTTCAGCCGCTACTGCACCAAGCACCTCGGCCTATCGCCCAGCGAGTACCGACTGTGCTTGCAGCCGAAGTAGGGGAATCAAGCGCTTTCCTATTTTGTGAGCACAAAGCCGACACGGGCGCCGTCCGTACTCTTGGCGAGCTTGCTGACGGCCTGCACAGCGGCCGTGTTGCTGACCTTGCCCTCTTTCTGGAGGACATTGGCCATCTGTTTGGAGTCGAACATCAGACCCATACCTTTCTCGGTCTTCAACACGTTGCCCTTGATGGTCTCAGTAGCCGTCTTGAGGGCGATTTCGCCGTTCTGCGGGTTGTAGGCATAGGTTCCGCTGAAAGGTATGCCATTTACCTTAGCCGAGAACATATTGCCGCTAAGGAACGAGAAGGAAGTGTTGCTGCGATTGATTCCGATATTGCTGTAGTTGCTTGCCAGCGACGTCGTGAGGTTGGACACGGCAGCCGTTCCTCCAGCCTTTGTCAGCGCCTTTTCGGTGGTGAAGGCAGCACCCGGGGCGCTATAGTTCCAGCTGCCCAGGAGGCCTGCCTGATCATAGGTCGAACCGCCCAGCAACACGCTGCTTAAAATGCTGCCCAACAAGGTTCCCAGCACGTTGCCGGTTGAGCTGCCCGTGTTGCCCGTGGTGAAGCAGCTCGACAGCATGAGCGCCGCAGCTGCTATAAATGTCATTGTTTTCTTCATAACGATAGGAATGATGGGGTGAATAGTTTCTATACTCTACTGATACTTCGTGAAGTTGTACTGTGCCCTGAGCTGGGCTTTCTTCCCGTCGTCCTGACTGGTGAAATAAGCCTTCCAGCCGGGGCAGAAGTTGATGTGCCACCGCCAGAAGCGTCCCAGCAGCGACTTCGGGTTCTTGTCGTGGTAAGCTCTGAACTTACAGTTCTCACATTGATGCTGTGCCATGGGAGTTGAAAGTTGATAGTTGACGAGTTGACAAGTTGACGAGTTGACAAGCGTCAATTCAGGAACGCTTCCACGTCCTTCTCGAAGTCCTTGGGTTCCGTGGTGGGCGCATAGCGTTTGATGGTTTGTCCGTCCTTCGAGATGAGGAATTTGGTGAAGTTCCAGAGGATGTCGCTGTCCTTCTCGACGCTCTTGCTGAGCGTTTTCAGGAGGGCGTGCGTCGCCTTGGCCTTCAGTCCGGAGTAGTCCTCGGTGGGCGCCTGTGCCTTGAGGTACTCGAAGATGGGTTCGGCATCGGGGCCGTTGACGTCGGTCTTCTTCATGATCTGGAAGGTGACGCCGTAGTTGAGCTGGCAGAACTCCTCGATCTGAGCGTCGTTGCCCGGATCCTGCTCCTTGAACTGGTTGCAGGGGAATCCGATGATGACGAGTCCCTTGTCGCGATACTTCTGGTTCAGCGCCTCAAGGCCTGCGAACTGAGGGGTGAAGCCGCACTTGCTGGCGGTGTTGACGATGAGCAGTACCTTGCCCTCGAACTGTGCGAAATCGAGCTCCTTGCCTTTGCTCGTTAGCGCCTTGAAATCATAAATCTTTTGCATAGTCTTCAATATTTTTATGGTGATACTTGTTGATCATCAATGTGAGCCATAGACCTCGATGTCGCAGATGCGAACGTGCCCGTCGGTGCCGCTGTTGGTGACGTTCACGCGCACGTACTGCGCCTCGACGGGCGTGATGGCGGCTTCGGTGACGGGCTTGGTGTTGCCAACGTATGCGCCTACGGTGGTCCATGTCTCGCCGTCGATGCTGACCTCGACGGTGAAGTCGCGGCTGTTGAGACCGGCATCCAAGCCTGCCGTTTCGGCATGACGTATGACGTAGCGGCTGATGAGGAAAGGCTCCTTGAAGTCCAGCTGCACCCATCCCGTGCCGTCGGCGGCCGTGGCCACCCACAGGTATCCGTCGGACGGTGAGCCGTCGGCAGCCAGCTTGGCTTTGGTCCTCGAGGGCGACGACGTGGCTTCCATCTGCTCCAGCAGGGTGATGTTGAACGGCAGGTGGCGCGCCTCGTTGAAATAGCTGAACCAATGGTCGGCACGCACGATGTCGACGTTGCCCGGGGCGAGTTCGTTGAGCCTCGAACGCAGGGCGATGAGCTTGTCGGGACCGGCATCCCAGACGGTGGCCTGACCCGTGACGAACATGGGCTCGGCGCCCGTGAAGTTCTTGACGTCGCGGTTGAAGAAGTCGGTGATGACGTCCACGCCATTGGCGTAGCAGGGATATTGCACGGCTACGGGCAGCCATTCGGCCTGCACCTTGGTGGCCAGGCGTCCGTTCTGTCGCTCCCAGTCGTTGATGGTGAGTCCATAGAGGTAGGGGCAGTTGTCGGCATAGGCCTGCCGCTGCGTGTCGCTGATGTTATCCCATACGGTGATGACGCGCAGCCCGGCTTTCTCGATGTAGCGCTGCGTGAGCTGCGTGTAGGGGGTGAACAGCCCGCTGTCGTCCGCGCCGGCATTATAGCGCGAGTTGTGCGCATCGTAAGGCATGGCATAGCCCAGTCCCGACGGACCGCTGACGAAGCAGTCGTTGGTCGAAGCCTTGCGGTAGTAGTAGTTCAACATCATGGGGGCGATGTCCACGAGCGCGGGGCTGATGGTCCAGTTCAAGGCCATCTGTCCGCGGCCGCCCTGCTCGAAGATCTTGGCCATGGCGTGCTGACAGTACTGGATATTGTCGCCGTCGCTGATATACACGGCCGCATAGACCTTGTTCTCGAGCTTGGGACGCTTGGGCACAGGCGGAATCTTGACGGGTTTGTTCACGGCCGTATAGACCGTGGTATTCTCGAAGAAGTCAGCGGGCACGCTCGTGAGGCCGTACTTGGTGGCTTCTCCGATGCCGGAGCGTTCCTCGGGGTACCACCCGAGCACGAAGTCGCGTCCGGGTGTCAGGTCTTTGAGCATCCTGTCGAGCAGCGCCTTTTCGGTGGCGTTGCGCGGGTCGAGCCACACGCAGGCCGAGCCGCAGGCGGCACCGATGTCGTGGACGTAGGGTATGTCGGGTGCCTCGTTGATAATCAGGCGATGGTTGCAGCGGCTCCAGTAGTTGGAGTAGAGGTGTTTATATACGCCTACGGCGTTGCTGTAGGTGAGCTCCGTGAGGTCCTCGACGACGGGGAAGTCCATGCCGGCCGCCACGAGCTTGTCCCTGATGGCTGCCGTCACGGGCAGCAGGCGGTCCAGTCCCGCGATGGTCACGGCGAGATTGGCGTAGTGCGCGCTGCGCTGCGTGCTGTACAGCACCAGCCCCTTGATCTCCTCCGCGTACAGCTTCACCAGCTGGTAGGGCGATTCGGTCACGGCGCTGGTTCTGAGGCTGTGGGCATTGGGCCACGTGGTGCGCGGTTCCTCGTTGTGGTTGTAGAGCAGCAGGCGCGGTCGCGTGCGGTTGACGAGTCCCTGCAGCGTGCAGAACATGACGCGTTCCTCGGCGCTGAACCCGAAGGCATTCAAGTCCAGCGTCTTGATCGTCGATGCCGGCGGCAAGAACAACGGGATCAGACGGTCCTCCGGCCAGCATAGCTCGTCGGCCTCCAGGATGCGGTCGCCCGAGCTGTTAAGGTTATATGTGGCATCGTCGAACGTGATCCTTTCCACCTCGTTCACGTCGGTACGCACCACGGCGCCATTCGCGAGCTTCATGACCATCGTGGTGGGCTCCTGAGCCATCAGCTGTGCGGCACCCACGAGGGAAGCCGCCATAAGCAATATCTTTTTCATCGTGTTCATTGTGCTAAAGCAATCTCTTATCTCTAATCTTTAATCTCTAATCTCTCATCTCTAATCTCTCCCCACTCTGATCTTCGTAGCGAACGAGCCCACCTTCACGATAAAGATGCCAGCGCCCATGGTAGCGCGGTTCAGTCGCAGTTCGTCACCTTGCAGCGGAGGCGTCGGCAGACTGCGGCCGTCCATCGTATAGATGCGCGGCTTCACGCCCTTTGGTATGCCTCGCAGCAGCGCGCCGCCCTCCTGCACGACAAAGGCCAACCCTTCGGGTGCCTTGATGGCCGTGCCTTCGGAAGCATCGCCGAAGAGGATTTCCGCGACGTCGCTGATTTCGAACGCTATAGCATCGGCATCGCTCGACCTGACGTTCAGCTTACCGTTGGCGACGGTCACGACGGGATTCGCCTCGAAGCGCACGGCCGCCGTCTCGCCGCTCTGCGTCTTCACCAGCACGCCCTGGCTGCCGGCTTCCACAGCGAGGAAACTGATCTCCTTCACGTCAGCCACACGCGTGCCGGCGCTCGTCCCGTCCTTCTTCTGGACGGTCATTACCTTCTCCTGTGCCGACCCCGACAGGGCTGCGAGCAACAGGACGGCCACAACAAAAATCTTTTTCATGAGCATATACATATACAGGAATGATTCGAAAAAAATGCGATGAAAAAGCCACCCTGACCACACGACAGCGGCTCCGGCAGACCTTAACCGCGACAAAGTTACAACAATTCTTCGAAACGAATCCCTTTATCATTAAGAAAAATGCAGCAAAATGCGCGAAAACCTTTTTTTCACCGCTTTTGTTTGTCTATTCAAAGGGATTATGTATTTTTGCAGCAAAATCATTCATCATTCTTTTATTCTTCATTCATTTATGTCCCTTTTAGATTTAATCCAGCGTAGATACAGCTGCCGGACCTACCAACCGCTCGGCGTGGAGCAAGAGAAGATAGCGTACGTCATGGAGTGCGTGCGCCTGGCGCCGTCGGCCGTTAACAAACAGCCCTGGCGCTTCCACCTCATCAGCGAGCCGGCCGACAAGGCCAAGCTGCAGGAATGCTACGACCGCGAGTGGTTCAAGACCGCTCCCTTGTACATCATCGCCTCCGTGCTGCACGACGAGGAATGGGTGCGAGCCGACGGCAAGCACCACGGCGACATCGACGTCGCCATCGCCGTTGAGCACCTATGCCTGGCCGCCACGGAGCAAGGCCTGGGCACCTGCTGGGTGTGCAACTTCGATGCCGCCCTGCTGAAGGAACGCTTTGCCCTGCCCGCGGACGAGGAACCCGCCGTCGTCATCCCCATAGGCTACCCTGCCGACGAGCCACGCCAGAAGAAGCGCAAGCCCATCGGCGAAATACTCTCGGCATGAGCATACAGATCACCTACAGGCGCACGAGCCGACTGTCCATGCGCATCGTGAAGAACGGCGACGTACACGTGTCGGCACCCCTCGGCACGCCGCGAGACAGAGTGATGGCCTTCATCGAGGAGAATCGCGTATGGATTGAGCAAGCCAGACAGAACACCCTGGCACGACAGCGCCAGCGCGCAGCCTTCTTCGACCAACTGCCTCTCTCCACACGCCAGCAGGCCGACGAGGCACTACGCAGGCTCAAGGCATTGGTGGAACCGATGGTGGCGCGCCACGCACAGGCGATGGGCGTGCAGCCGAGCATCGTCTATTACAAACCGACCATCTCGCGATGGGGACAATGCAACGTGAAGGACCGTAGCATCTACTTCTCAGCCTACGTCCTCCTGTTGCCGGAGTGGTGCGTCGAACACATCGTCGTCCACGAGCTCTGCCATCTCCTCGAACCCAGCCACAATGCGCGCTTCCACGCCCTCATGGACCACTTCTACCCAAGCTGGCGCGAAGCGCGCAAGGAGACGCGACGCATCTGCCAAATGCAGGAGGAAGAGGAAGACGAAGACGAAGACGATAGCTATTGAAGAATGAAGAATGAAGAATAAAAGAATGATGAATGATGAAGGCTGCGATTAAGCGAGAGGAGAGTCAAGCTCGCTTGAACTATCCCGAGCGTGAGCAGGCTCGACCGAAGGTCAATGACGAATGACAAAGGCTGCGCAGAGGGATATGTGCGCACCTCATCTCGTTTATGAATAAAACCCCTATGTTTTGAGGTCATGATGCGAGTAGTCATTTATAGGATGTACAAGTAGCAAGCGTTGGCTCAGTTCTGAGGCTTCACGGTGAGGATGAAGGCGAGGTGGTGGGGCTGGTTGCCGTCGATGGTGTACTGCGGCAGGGTGCGCTTGCCCCATGTATCGGTGCCTCCTACGCCGTGTATGTTGAGGTCGATGTTGACATTGACGAAGCGATGGCGTGGTATGTCGTCGGGATGCCGTGCGCCTTCGAGGTCTTCCTCGCCGTAGTCCCAGGCGCGAATACATAGGGGCTGTAGGCCTTCGATGCGCAGCGTACGACGCGGTGTGACGTCGTCGTCGGCCGCTGACGAGAGTTCCAGCCAGCGCACGTCGCAGCGGTTGCCGTTGTCCTGCGGATGGATATACTCGGTTTGGAACTCGCTGAGGGGCATCGCATATTCGCCGAGGAAGGCAGAGCGCTTGCGGTCGGGATAGTTTTCCCAGGGTCCGCGGCCGTAGTAGCGGACGAGTGTGAAGTCGGCGGGCAGGCGCAGGCGCATACCGAATTTGGGCATCACGGGGCGGTCGTTGGCCGTGGGACGGTAGTCCATTTGGACGAGAATGCTGAGGCTGTCGATGGGTGTGTAGGTGACCTGGACGTCCTTCACCTCCTTCCACATCGCGGTGCGTCGTGCAAATCCTGCGGCACTCTGGTTGTCGTTCTCGGGTTTCCAGAAATAGGGTTCAAGAGGTGCCTCGAGCAGCTCGCGGCCTGCGACGATCCACGAGGTGAGGGCGTTTCCGCTGACGGTGATAGTTGAAGCGTGTTTCGTGATGCCGTCAATGGAAGGGAAGGCGTAAGGCGTCAGCACGAACTGCTCGCGGGCCACGGCAAAGCCACGGTCGGCCCACGGCGTGTCGCGCCGCAGGCGTGCTGAGACGTTGAGCACGGTCTCGCTGCCGAAGTGCAGGGTGTCGTAGGTGATGTCGTATTCGTCGGGATCAGTGAAATGGTCGCGATTGACGATGTGAATGTCGCCTTGTTCATCGCGCAGGAACTGCAGGGGCTGATAGACATGCTGCACCTCGTAATAGTGGGGATGCGGCTTGCGGTCGGGAGCCAGGATTCCGTTGAGACAGAAGGGTCCGTCGTTGGGCTTGTCGCCGAAGTCGCCGCCGTAGAGGAAAGACCCCTCTAAATCTCCCCGTAAGGGGAGACTTCCGCTTGCCGACACTGCGCCAGCCTCTCCCCTCCCTTCACGGGAGGCGTTGGGGGTGGATCTGTATATGCCCTGGTCCACCCAGTCCCAGATGGCCGCTCCGCAGATGCTGCTGTCGGCATAGATGACGTCCCAATATTCCTGCAGGTTGCCGCATGAGTTTCCCATGGCATGAGCGTACTCACGCATCATGAAGGGCTTGTCGTTGACCTGCCGTGCATTGCGCTGCAGCTCGTCGGGGTAGAGGTAGCTGTCGTCCCAGATGGCAGAGTAGCGGCGGTCGCTGTCGTAGAAGGGCGGTCGCGTCGCGTCGAGTTCCCTGACCTTGTTGTACATCGCCTCGATGTTGGGTCCTACCCCACCCTCGTTGCCGAGGCTCCAGAGGATGACGCAGGGGTGGTTGAAGTCGCGGCGCACCAACGCTTCGGCACGATCGACATGAGCCTTCTGGAAGGTCAGGTCCTCGCCCATGACTTTGTTGGCATAGCCGTAGCCGTGGGTCTCGTGGTTGGCTTCGTCCATGACGTAGATGCCCCATCGGTCGCAGAGCTCGTAGAGGTACTCGCGGTCGGGATAGTGGGAGGTTCGTAGGAAGTTGACGTTGGCCTGCTTCATCAGGCGTATGTCCGTCTCGTAGGTGGCATCGTCCACGTAGCGCCCCGTCCGGGGGTGGTGGTCGTGGCGATTGACGCCGCGTAGCTTCACGTTGTGCCCGTTGATTTTAAACACCTCTCCGACGACTTCGACGCGCTTGACGCCGAGGTGGTAGTCGAAATGCTCGACGACGGCGCCGTCGCGGTTCCTGAGTTCCACGGTGAAGGGATAGAGGTTGGGCTTCTCGGCCGACCACAGTCGCGGGCGGTCGATGGTGGCGCGGATATCTACCGACGTCGTGTCGCCCGGCGAGAGCTTACGGACACTCGCGGACGCCTCGCGACCCTCTACCGTCCACACGACGCGTAGATCCTTAGCCGCCTTGCGCCCTGTGTTGCAGAGGCTGACGGTCGCCACGGCGGTGGCTTGCGTGAAGTCGGCGTTGGGCTCTGCCGTGATGTGGTAGTCGCTGATGTGTACAAGCGGACGCACCCAAAGCTGCACGGGACGGAAGATGCCGGAGAGGCGCCACATGTCCTGATCCTCGAGGTAGGAGCCGTCGCACCACCGATAGACCTCCACGGCGAGCCGGTTCCGGCCGGCTCTCACGAGCGGCGTGACGTCGAACTCCGCGGGCGACATGGAGTTCTGGCTGTAGCCCACGCGCCGGCCGTTCAACCACACGTACATGGCCGAGTGGACGCCGCCGAAATGGAGGATGAGGTTCGAGGCGAGCATCTCCTCCGACGCGTCGAAGAACGTGACGTAGGAGCCCACAGGGTTGCGGTTGGCGAAGGCCGTCCAGTCGTGCGGCGGCTCGGTGGTGACGCTGGGTCGGTTCTTCACGAAGGGATAGTTGAAGTTGATGTAAATCGGTGTGCCGTAGCCCTGCATCTGCCAGTTGCCGGGCACGTCAATGCGGTCCCATCCGCTGACGTCGTAGTCCTCGCGGAAGAAGTCCTCGGGGCGCTCCTCGGGGTTGCGGCTCCAATGGAAATGCCATCGTCCGTCGAGGGATCGTATCTCCGGGCACTCGTTCTCCTTCGAGGGGAGCTGCAGGGTGGCGTGATAGGGCAGCTTGTTGATACTCAGCACGGCAGGATTCTCCCAGTCGCGGACGACCTGCGCCTGCCCCGTTAGCACCGTGGAGGCAACGATGGCATACAAGAGTAATCGTTTCATCAGCTTTTGATTCGTATAATTATTGGAAATCTATGTCGCCGTAGCCCATGCGCTCGCCCTCCGCCATGCGGTCGGCATCGAGTTTGATGATGCGAAGCTTGGTGGCAGGGAAGGTCACGGTCTGCCAGATGGGGTTGTTCACGACGTTCGAGAACTCGCCCGAGGCCAGTTTTATCCAATGCGACCAATCGGTAGAGCCCCACAGGGTATAATGGGTGATGAGACCCTCCTTCGTGCCCTGCGGCGGGAGATAGCGGAACGTTGTGAAAGTCTGGTCTTCATCCCAATCGACGATCATCTGCGTGGGACTGCTGAAGAAGATGTGCAGGCGCGATGATTTCTTCTCACCAGCATCGAGGATGTCTGCCGTGATATCGGGAGCACAATAGACGGCCAACTTCTTGATGAGGGGCTCGCATTTAGCATCGAGCACAGTGAATCGCAACTTGTCGGCCTTGACGGTGGGGAAACAGATGATGCGTCGGTGGCCGATGGTGGTCAGCCCGTCGCCGTCCGCCACGAGTTCGTCCTTCAGCGGAAGCCACTGCCCATTGACGAGCGCCTCAAGCGAGAACTTTCTGACGCGCTGGCCGTATCGGATGTCCTCTTCAGCCAGGAAACGGTTGCACGCAGCACCTCGTTTGACGCTAAGCGTATAGGCGACCGTGCCATCCTCTTGCCTGCGGATGCTCGGGCGTGAAGCGAGGTTCTTCTTGAACACCTCGTCGATCATCCGTTTGAAAGCTACGCCTCTGAGGCTGTCGTTGGGGTGTATTCGTCCGTTGGGCGCTATGGGGAAGTTGAGCAGTAGCGTTGAGTTGCGCCCGACGGATTTATAATACGTATCCATGAGTTTCGAGAGGCTCTTCACATGCTCGTTCTCGGTCTCGTGGTAGAACCATCCAGGTCGAATGCTCGTGTTGGTTTCTCCAGGACACCATACGTCGCCATTCTCCACTCCAAAGTGCAGCATGTGCCACGGCGTATCGCCCTTTGCGGGCATCAGGCTCCAGTTCGTTTCGCCGACGTTACCGGCTTCCGTACCGACCCATCTGAGGTCTCCACGGTCGCCTCCGTCGTTCCAGATGACGGCGTTTGGCTGCAGTTGGCGAATCATGCTGAAGGTCTCAGCCCATTCGTAGTATGTCTTGCCATCAATGCGCCGCCGCTCGTTAGCACCGCCGTACCATCCGTCGCCGCCATTGGCACCGTCGAACCAAACCTCGAAGATCTCGCCGTAGTTCGTCAGCAACTCGCGCAGCTGGTTGCGGAAATAGGTGACATATTCCGGGCGACCGTAATCGGGATGGTTGCGATCCCATGGCGAGAGATAGACGGCAAACTTCAATCCCTCTTCGCGGCAGGCATCAGCCAGTTCCCGCACGACATCTCCCCGGCCGTTCTTCCAAGGCGAGTTCTTCACCGAGTACGCCGTGTAGGCGCTCGGCCACATGCAGAAGCCGCAGTGGTGCTTGGCGGTGAAAATGATACCGCGCATACCGGCCTGCTTGCAGACACGAGCCCACTGCCGGCAGTCGAGATCCGAAGGATTGAACAACCCGGGATCTTCGTTGCCGAAACCCCATTCCTGGTCGGTGTAGGTGTTCAGCGAATAGTGTATAAACGCGTACATCTCCGTGTCCTGCCAACGGAGCTGGTTCTCGCTGGGCAGGGGGCCGCAGGGCTGGACTTGCGCCACCAAGGTGGTGACGCCGAAAAATGCCGCAAGGCAAAGCAACCAATTTTTCATACTTGCTCGCGTTTCTCAGAACGACACGGCGAAGGAAGCGCCGAGGGTGAAGGTGTGGCGGTTACGGCGAAGGGTCATATTCTCGTTGAATTCATCAAGGAGGTCTTCGCCCTCGCTGACCAATTTGTAGAGATTCAGCATATCGGGCATGCTCACCTTGAGGAACTCGCTGGGGTTGTACTCGAGGGTGTAGGTCTTGCGCGTAAAGTCGTAGTCGGCAAAGACGCGGAACGAGAAATTGTTCTTGTAGGCATAGGTGAGGGAGATGCCTGTGCCCGCCTTCCACGAGTTGTTGGCATCGAGGACGAAATAGTCCCACGAGGTGTCGTAGGTCTTATTGGAGCCGTCGTCGTTGAGGGCATCGGAGATGACGAGGTCGATTTCCTTGTCGTCGTTGACGGTAAAGTTGAGCGCCTTGACATTGCCCTGGAAGCGTGCCTTGAGGTTGAGTTCCTGCATGATGCTGCGTCCGAAGAGGAGCTTGGTGCCGAGGGCGAAGTGGCGGGAGAGAGGTATGTTGACGTAGGGGCCGAGGTCGGCGGCAAATTCGGTGAGGTGGTCGCTCTCGATGGTGAACTCGGGGCGACGGCCTTCGTCGTTGAAGACGATGGAGTTGAGTTCCGCCAGGTCGGCATCCTCATCCATTTCGCGGATCATGTCAGCGACGTCGTTCTGGGCAAAGTCGAGGACACGGTCCCAGCCGTTGATAGGCGATGCGTTGACGCGCAGACGGCCGCCGATGCCGATGTACTTGTTAAAGAAGTATGCACCTTCGACGTTGACCATCGTGGATGTGCGGAAGCGCAGGTTGAGGTCGCGCGTGATCTCATCGTCCTCGTAGTGGAAGTCGAGATGGCGGGACCCCCATCCCATACCCATCGAGATGGCGAAGAACGAGGGACGCTCGACGATGCTGGCCACGGAATCGATGTTGTTGTTCAACAGACCGCGCCCCTTGAAGATGACATCGCTGAGGGCATAGCCCAGCTCGGTGGAGACCATACCGATGCCGGCACCTGAGAGGACATCGCTGACCCAGTGGCGGTTGTTGAGTACACGCATGATGCCGGTGGCCGTGGCAACGCCATAGCCGGCCACGGAATACCACGGCGAGCGCGTCAGACCGTACTCCTTATGCAAGAGGGTGGCGCCGACGAAGGCAGTAGCGGTGTGACCCGAAGGCCATGAGTTGTGGGTCGTGCCGTCGGGACGCAGTTCCTTGGTGGTGTACTTCAGGGCGTTGACGAAGCCGATCATGAAGCCGTAGGACATGAATGAGCTGGCGAGGAAGCGCCCCCAGTCGGAGCGCCCTTCGACGCCGCCAACCTTGAGGCCGACGGTCAGCGCCGGACCGAAGAACTGCGTGTAGTCGTCAATATGAGTCCGGAAACTGGTCAGCAAGACGTGCTTCGTGCCGTCGTTCTGGCGGAAGGCTTTCTTTTCGGCCTTGGCCAACATACCGGCAAAGAAGACGGGCACGCCGACGAAGGTGAGGTCGTCCATGACCTTGAAGGGTTTGACGCCCTCGTTGGTATGCATCCACGTCCACTTATCGACCCAACGGGAACGGCCGGGATCGGAAGTTGAAAGTTCTCCAAGTGTGGAGCGACCAAGGTCGAGCGGAGAGTTGAAAGTTCTTGAAGGGTCAAGCGTCCCTGCGGGCCGAGCGGAAAGTTCTCCAAGTGTGGAGCGACCAAGGTCGAGCGCTTCGTCGGGCGAAGAGGTGGTGGGTTCCTCAGAGGGGGTAGAGCTGAGGAGGGATAGGTTGGAGGTGGGGCCGAAATGAAGGCCCGATAGGTCGAGCGTCGGCGGTTCCATCTCATCGAAATCGCCGGCGTAGCTTGCTGTGGAGCAGCACAGGAGAAGGGCTGCGATGTGAATCAATGATTTCATCATGATTGAAGATTTGAAAGTTGAAAGTTGAGAGCGGATTATTCGAGTTTACGATAACGTATGCGTCGTGGTTCTTCGAGTCCGAGTCGTCGGAGCTTGGCAGCTTCGTAGTCGGTGTAGCTGCCCTCGTAGAAGACGACATTGCCGTCGCCCTCGAAGGCGAGGATGTGGGTACAGATGCGGTCGAGGAACCAGCGGTCGTGGCTGATGACGACGGCGCAACCGGCGAACGACTCGAGGCCTTCCTCCAAGGCTCGGAGGGTGTTGACGTCGATGTCGTTGGTGGGCTCGTCGAGCAGGAGGACATTGCCTTCTTCCTTGAGCGCCATGGCCAGATGCAGGCGATTGCGCTCGCCGCCGGAGAGCACGCCGCATTTCTTCTCCTGATCGGCGCCGGCGAAGTTGAAACGGCTGAGGTAGGCACGGGCATTGACGTCGCGGCCGCCGAGGCGCAGGAGCTCGTTGCCCTGGGAGATGGTCTGATAGACGCTTTGGTCGGCATGAATATCGCGATGGCTCTGATCGACGTAGGCGAGCTTCACGGTCTCGCCGACCTCGAAGGTGCCGGCATCGGGCTGCTCGAGACCCATGATGAGGCGGAAAAGGGTGGTCTTGCCGGCGCCGTTGGGACCGATGACCCCCACGATGCCGTTGGGCGGCAGGGTGAAGTCGAGGTCGTGGAAAAGCACTTTGTCGCCGTAGGCCTTGGCGATGCCGTGGGCTTCGATGACCTTATTGCCGAGTCGCGGGCCGCTGGGGATGAAGATCTCGAGGCGCTGCTCCTTCTCGCGCTGGTCCTCGTTGAGCATACGCTCGTAGCTGGAGAGACGCGCCTTGCCCTTGGCCTGACGGGCCTTAGGTGCCATGCGCACCCATTCGAGCTCACGCTGCAGGGTCTTGCGCCGTTTGCTCTCGGTCTTCTCCTCCATTTCGAGGCGCTTGGCTTTCTGCTCGAGCCATCCGCTGTAGTTGCCTTGCCAGGGGATGCCTTCGCCGCGGTCGAGTTCGAGGATCCAGCCAGCGACGTCGTCGAGGAAGTAGCGGTCGTGGGTGACGGCGATGACAGTGCCCTCGTACTGGTTGAGGTGCTGCTCGAGCCAGTCGATGCTCTCGGCATCGAGATGGTTGGTGGGCTCGTCGAGCAGGAGCACATCGGGCTTCTGCAGCAGCAAGCGGCAGAGGGCTACGCGACGGCGCTCGCCGCCCGAGAGCTGCGCGCAGAACTGGTCGGCAGGGGGACAGCGCAGAGCGTCCATGGCACGAGCCAGGCGCGTGTCGAGGTTCCACGCATCGGTAGCGTCTATGATGTCCTGCAGCTCGCCCTGACGCGCGAAGAGGGCGTTCATCTTATCCTCGTCCTCGTAGTACTCCGGCATGCCGAACTTGGCGTTGATATCCTCGTATTCCTTGAGGGCATCGACGATATGCTGCACGCCTTCCTCGACAACCTGACGCACGGTTTTCGCATCGTCGAGCTGTGGCTCCTGGGGCAGGTAGCCTACGCTGTAGCCGGGAGCGAAGACGACATTGCCCTGGTAGCTCTGGTCGAGACCGGCAATGATCTTCAACAACGTTGATTTACCCGAGCCGTTCAAACCGATGATGCCGATCTTGGCACCATAGAAGAAGCTGAGGTAGATGTTCTTGAGAACTTGTTTCTGAGTTTGTTGGATGGTCTTGCTGACGCCTACCATCGAGAAAATGATTTTCTTATCGTCGGCCATGGGAGGGGAGTTGAGAGTTGAGAGTGAAAAGTGAAAAGTGAAAAGTGAAAAATAAAAGTAACTTGAGAGTTGAGAGTTGAAAGTTATCTCAGCCAGATGAGATCGCCGGGAATGGGGACATAGTCGGCATCGAGGGCATTGAGTTTGTAGATGTTCTTGAGTCGGACGGCGTAGTGCTGGGCGATGTCGTAGAGCGACTCGCCGGGCTGCACGACGTGCGGCACGCCTTTGAGACTCTCGTCGGCCTTGGTGCGTTTCTTCTGGAGATAGACGATGTCGCCGATGGCGAGCCGCGAGTCCTTGGGCCGTTCGTTGTATTTGAGGAGCTTGCGTACGCTGACACCCGTCTCGCGCGAAATCTTCTCCCAGGTGTCGCCAGCGATGGCAATGACCATGTACGTCTTGTTGATGCGATAGACGATGTGCTGGGCATAGAAATCGTCGCTGTCGGAAGCCGAGGACGTGCGCGAGCGGTAGCGACCACTGGTGCTGGAGTCGAACTGGTGGAGGTTATAGCGCTCGATGATGTCGATGAGCATCTTGGCGTAGGAGGGATTGGTGGCGTAGCCGCAGCGCTGCAGGCCGTGAGCCCAACCGCGGTAATCGGTCAGCTTGAGGTTGAAGAGCGACCGGTAGCGCTGACCGTAGCGCAGGAACTTGGAATGATCCTCGAAGCTCTCGTCGTCGGTGCTGTATTTGCGGAAGCGGTCGTCGGGACGGTCGTCGCTTTGGATAATGTACGGTCCCGTCCAGTTCGACCCTACCTTGATGCCGAAATGGTTGTGCGCCACGACGGCCAGACGGCTCTGCCCTGCCCCACTCTCGCACAAGCCCTGGGCAAGGGTGATGGATGCCGGAATCTGGTAGCGACGCATCTGATCGATGGCCATATCCTTATAGTTCTCAATGTAACGCCACTGAACAGACTGTCGCGACTGCCCAAAGAGTGCCGTTACAACGAAAAAGGTTACAAAAAAGACTAAAAAACGAGGCTTCATCGTCTAAAACTTGTTATAACGAGCACAAAAGTAACGTTTTTTTGTTGAAAACGGAAAAAGGTTTCGTATATTTGTACACATTTTAGCGAAAAAAGCCTTATGAAAGAGTTCCATATCGATATTTCCATCCAGTTTTTTGCGCTCGAAGAGCTCCCGGAAGCCGACCGCAGCCTCATCGAGCAGGCGAAGATGATGACTTCCACAAGCTACTCCCCCTATTCGCATTTCAAGGTAGGTGCTGCGCTGCTGTTGGAGGACGGTCAAGTGTTCACGGGCAGCAATCAGGAAAACGCCGTTTTCCCCGTGGGCCTGTGTGCCGAACGCACGGCTTTCTTTGCGGCTTCGGCCAACGCTCCCAAGGTGGCTCCCGCGACGATAGCCATCGCAGCCTGCAACGCAGAAGGCTTTCTGGCGAAACCAGTGACGCCCTGCGGCTCGTGCCGACAGGCGCTGCTGGAAGCCGAGACGCGCTTCGGGCGCCCCATCCGCGTGCTCCTCTACGGCACCGAGGGCGTTTATGTCGTACCCAGTATGCGTGCGCTGCTGCCGCTCACCTTTGACGGATCGGAGTTGGTATGAGCATACGGCAGATCATCTTTATGGCAACGGCTGTGCTGACGCTCGCGTGGAGCGCCACGGAGGCCGCTGCGAAGAACGACAAGAAGAAAAAGGCCAAGGTTGTGGTCAGCGACGACTACTACACGCCGCAGCCCGACGAACCGCTGACGCCGCTGACACCGCAGACACCGCTGGCGCCGGATCAGGAAGGCGTCGTGATGCAAATGTCCCACACGCCAAACCGCCAGATCATGGGTATCGACGTCTCGCACTACCAGGGAAACATCGACTGGCACGAAGTGGCGCGCAGCGAAAACGTGCACTACGTTTACGTGAAGGCCACGGAGGGCGCCGAACTCGTGGACAACACGCTGCACACGAACATTCGCGGCGCACGTCGCGCAGGTCTCAAGGTGGGTGTCTATCATTTCTACATCCCCAATGTGGCGCCGCAGCAGCAGTTCCGCAACCTGCAGCAGAACGTGCGCAAATCAGACATGGACCTGATTCCCATCATCGACATCGAGCGCCGCGGCCGCGACAACCTCGCCACGTTCCAGCGCAACCTGAAGACGTTCATCCAATTGGTCGAACGCCACTACGGCGTGAAACCCCTGCTCTACTGCTCACGCGATTTCTACAACAAATACCTCACGGGACCGTTCACACACTATAAATATATGATCGCACGCTATCACCCCGACGTGCCTGAGCTGTGCGACAACGCGGAATTCGTCATCTGGCAGTTCTCCTCGACGAGCTACGTCAGGGGCATTCGCGGCCACGTGGACCGCAGCTGTATGATGAACCATTACACGGTGAACGATATCCTCATGCGATAAGACCGCGCGTTGCTCAACGACCGCAGATCATGCGGAAGTCGCAATTCTCGCACGCTTTCGGATTCTTGGTCTGCGCGAACGGCACTTTGTCGTCGAAGACCTCGTCGAGCAGCGCCACCAGTCGCTTCCTGAAAGCTACGTTCAGGGGCTCGTCGCCAGGCGACAGGGGCTCGCGAATGTCGGCAACGGTGTGTTTGGCCAGCGTGATGACAGGCGAATAGTCGTCGCTGCCCGATTTGTGAACAAAGAAGAGGCAGGGCGCTACGGCCTGATGCCGCTGTGCCTCGACAATGGTGGCATAGAGCGTGGCCTGAAAATAATAATGCGCGCTCTGGCCGGTGTTCGAGAAAAGGGCTTCGAGGCTCTGCACCGATTCCAACTGACCGCCGGTCTTGTAATCGACCACGCGCACGACACGTCCATCGGTGCTGTTGCTGTCGCTGACCTGATCGAGACGGTCGATGATTCCTCCCACCTCCAGCTCAAGCGTCCGTCCTGCGGCTTCGACATGAAACACCTCCGTCTGGGGGAGTTCCACCCCCAGGATGCGGATAGGGGTGAGCCTGCGGTCGTGGCGCAGCAGCTGGTGGAGATAGGTCAGCACGACGCGATAGGCTATCGTCAGGATGCCCGTGTACTCCTCGGCACGGCCTTCGAAATACTTGTCGCGGAACGCCTGGTGCACAAACGCCTCCATGCGCTGGCCGCCCATCTCGAGCATGGCGTCGATGTCCTCGCCGCGTACGACCGGGTTCTTCTCCGTCAGATGGCGATACAGCAGCTCGGCAGCACGATGGAAAACATCGCCGAAACGGATTGCATCGAAATCGTCGTCGCTGTGTTCATCGACTTTCAGGCCTTCGACATAACGATAGTAGAACTGCAGGGGACAGGAGGTATAGCGGTTCAGCGCCGAAGGCGACAGCACCTTATACTTACGCTCCTCATCGCTCAAGCCCGTGCAGTCGAAGCGACGGGCGAGGGCGTGCATGACCTCACGCGACTTCGGCACGCTGATCTCCGGCACGGGATGCACATCGCTGGCAGCCTGCAGACGCACGTGGCGGATGGGGAATTCGGTCTCGGCCTCCAGCTGACGCAGGAAACGAGAGATCTCGTTCTGCCTCAGGCCTGCGTTGCTCTCGTTATAGACAAAAGTGACACGCGAGGCACGCTGAATGAGACGGTAGAAATAGTAGGCATAAACCGCAATCTTGTGGCGCAGCGTCGTCAGCCCGAAGGCTTCCTTCAGATGGTAAGGAATGAAACTGGTGTCGGCGACGCACTTGGGCAAATAGCCCTCGCCGACGCTGAGCATAATCAGATGGTCGAAGTCCAAGGTACGCGTTTCGAGCACGCCCATCACCTGCAAGCCCACGGCGGGTTCGCCATGGAAGGGCACGGACTGCGACAGGAGCATCGCATTGACCAGACGGCGCAGCGTGAACGCGTTCACGTCGAGCAACGGACGGTCGCCGGTCATGAGGTTGGCAAGCCGGTTGATGCAAGTGTAAGCGACGAAGACCGCCTCGGCATACAACGTATTCTGCATCAGTGCCTGCTGCTGGGCTTCTGTCGGCGTTTCGCCGTCGGCAGGCTGCGTTGCGGCAAAGCACTTGCCCAGCGTCGTCAACAAGTCGAGCAGGTAGAGCAACAGCTCGCGCGGACCTTCTACGTGGCGATGCCACAGCGCTTCGTCAACAAGACGTGAGAAAGGGTGGTTCTTCACCGCCCGTAGCGCCGAAAGACGGAAACGGCGGTGGGAAGCGTCGAAGCCGTCGGTCTGCAGGGTCAGCAGAACGCTGACGAAACTGCTCACTGGCGTGTCGGTCAAGGCATAACCCATGGTCACATTCAACGCCTTCACCTGCTCGGGAATAGCATGCAGGACGGGTTGCAGCAACTGTTCGTTGCAGAGCACCACCGCTGTGCGATTCTCCGTTGCGGTGAGGTTTTCGTGCAACCATTGCGGCAGATAGCGGGCCTGTGCGTTCTCGCTCGAAGCGGCCACGATGGTGAGCTCCTTGGGCTGCGTCATATTGCAGAAGCACTCGGGCGGCAGTTCGTTGCCGTAGCGCTCGATGTTCTGACGAATGAAATAACCGGCTTCGTGGCGCTCGCGACCGGCGGGGTCGGCATAGAACACGTCGTAATCCCAGAAGAAGAGCGCCTGGCGGCGGTGCTGCAGCTCGTCGAACAGTGCTTGTTCAACGTCGTTCAAAACGTTGAAACCCACGATGACATAGGTCGTGTCGCTGTCGAAACGATCCGGCGCTGGCGACTGTCCTCCGTCAGCAGCGAAGCGGTTGCGACGCAGCGTCTCGACGACGTCGCGCTGCAGGGCACCTTCGTACAAGAGGCCGTCGCGACGCATCGAAGCGTTCAGCTCGTCGTAGATCTGCGCCATCCTGTTCCACAGCGCCAGGAAGCGCTCCTTCACCATCGAGTTGCCTTCGACGGAGAAATCGCTGAAGAACGAGCGCAGCGCGGCTTCCTGCTCGGGAGTGATATAGGAGTTATCCTCCAAAGCCTTGATATCGCGTATGTTCGTGAACAACTGCCGGGCATCGGCCAGATGTTTGTCCACATCGTCGAAGTCGGCCAACAGCACCTCACCCCAGCCGTAGAACTGATCGAGCGTCTGAGGCTCATCGACGATTTGGGCATAGACGCGATGGAGGCGGCAAACGCTCTCGACGGGGTCGCAAGGCGTATAGGGCGAGGCCTCGTGGAAGAGTTCGCTGATGGTCACACAACGCGGCGACCACACCGGACGATCGGAAAGTTCCGTCAGCGCCTGATTGAAGAACAGAACGGCACGTTTGCCTGGGAAAACGAGCGTCAGACGGCTCAGGTTGTTGCCATAGCGCTGAAGCAGGGATTGTGCAACAAGATGAAGAAACGTATTCATATTCCTACACTTAGAAATCGAGAGTAAGTTGAGAAGAATCTGTTGGCGACGACTTCGGCGCACGCTTGGGTTGAGGTGCAGGTTTGCGCTCAGGCGTCGTCCCGACAGGCTGAACCTTGCCGGAATAGACATACCAGAGGTAGCCTTCCACGACGGCCTCAGGATACATCGCGGTGAGCAGTTCCATATAGGTTTCCACCTGCTCGTCGTAGTCGCTGTGGGGCCGTCCGAACTTGAAATCGACGACGACGACACGGCTTCCGTCGGGCGCGATCATGACACGGTCGGGGCGAAGCGTCTCGGGCAGACGGCTCGTGGGATTCGTGCGAACGATGGAGCATTCGTTGAAGATCTGCCATTCGCCGTCAAACCATTCGGCCACCTGCGGGTTCTGCCATCCACGGTCGAGCCAGCGCTCCAGCTCGTCGCGCCCCACGGCGACGTAAGTCCCGTCGGGGGCCGAGCGGGCAATCACGCCATCCTGCTCCAAGGCGTCCAGCACGCGCGGCACGTCACTGCGCCGCCGCACTTTCTGCAAAACGCTGTGCAAGAGCTTGCCCGTCTCGATATACTGCTGCTGTCGCGCCTGCTCGCTCATCGCCAGCTCGTCAAGGTCATCGGTCTGCGCCTTGATGAACTGCTGCGAACGATTGCTCTGGCGGAAGGTGGCCGTGAGGGGATAGCTGCACATGGAGACCTGCTCCGCCTCGCTGTCGGGCTGCATTCGGTTGTCGCTTTGCCCTTCGGCTTTGATGGTCAGCACAGGCTTTCCTTGGGTGTACCCCTCCGGCAGCAAGGCAGCAATCAAATCGCCGACGGTACGCGAAGGCTTAGCCAATGCCGATTCCTTGCCGGCTGACCATATATATAAATTTGCGCACGCGCGCGTGAACCCGACGTACAGCGAGTTCAATTCGTCCAAGCGCGAGAACAGATGTTCACGCACGTATTCGTCGTGGAAAACAGAAAGATCCATGGCCTTTGTCGGTGTCACGGGAACCAGCGACAACTCGCTGAAGGGCTTTTCCGTCGGGTGGCACCAGATGAGGTCCGACCATCGACCGCGCTCGAAAGCCCAGGTGCAGAAAGGCAGGAAAACGGTGTGAAACTCCAAGCCCTTGGCCTTGTGAATCGTGAGGATTCGGATGCCATCCACCTGCCCTGCCGGGATGCTCTTTGCCGAGAGCGTCTCGTCCCAATAGCGCAGGAACGAATGGATATCCGAGGCGTTGTGGCGCGTGTAATCGACGACGGCATCGAAGAAGCCGAACACGAAAGCGTCCTGACCCTCAACGGCATCAAGATGCATCCTGCGGTAGAGCGTTTCGATAAGCTCGTAGAGCGGCTTCGTGCGAAGCGAGTCGTCGCTGACCACATCCTCGGCGCCCAGCTGGCGAAGGTAGTAGGTTGCCACCTGATTGTCGCTGTCGTCCATCACACGGAGCGCTGCCACCAAACGACAAATGACTGGGCTTGAAGCAAAAAGGAATGCCTCGTCGCTCACGATGGCAGGCATATCCTCGACCTCGGCGAAAGCGTTGATGATGGGCTGTGCCTCTTTGTTGATACGCACGAGAATCGCCATTTCGCGATAAGGAATCCCGAGGCTGTGGAGCTCACGGATCTGCTGCATCATATCGGTGATGATCGCCGGCTCCCAATCCTCGCGATGGGGGTAATGCTCAGTGCTCAAGGTCGTCACTCGAACATATCCGGTCTCAGGTGCGTCCTCGGGACATTCCTGCTTCACGTCGCCATAGGCCATGGCGAAAGAGAAAGGCTCGTCGAGGCTCGTCGCATCCTCCAACGATACGTTATCCAGCGCCTCATAAGCCCGTTCGAAGAAACGGCTGTTGAAATCAATGACAGTGCGGCAACTGCGACGATTGACGTTCAGCGACTCCACGTCAGCAGACAGTTGCGGCTGCCCCTCGATGGTCCCGAGGACGCGCCAGTCGCCGCCGCGCCAACGATAGATGCTTTGCTTAACATCGCCGACAATGAGATTGCTGCCGCCCTTGGCGTAGTTCTCTAAGAGCAGCGTGCGAAAGTTCTTCCATTGCAGCTTCGACGTGTCCTGGAACTCATCGATCATCACGTGGCGCAGCAGAGCGCCCATTTTCTCGAACACGAAGGGTGCATCGCTCTCGCCAATCATCCGACTAAGCAGAATCGGCGTCTTGGCAAGGATGAAGCGCGACATCTCGGTGTTGAGATGCGCCACCTCCTCGTCGATAGCGCCCAACAGACGCAACGACTTGATATGCGACAGCACCAGCGATGCGCTGTTGTAGTCGCTACGGCGACGCTGATAGTCCTCGAGCACCTGCTCCAGCTCATCGCTCACGAGACGCGCACTCGCGACAAGATCGGGTCTATTCATCCGATCGGATTTCTTCACCAGCGATTCGCTGTCAAGCGCCCATCCGCGCAAACGTTCGCTGACCACCACCTGCATATTGCCGTTCCTGAGTTTCTCAGCAAAGGAACGCAGGTCCTTGCCGTTGGAGAAGTCGGTGTAGTCCACGCCATTGCTGAGAACAGCGTGCTCGAGGCGAGCAGCCATGCCTTTCACGGCAGCCATTGCATCATCGCGCAACTGCTTTATTTCCTCGAGTATAGCATTGAAACGAACCTCATCGGCCAGCACTTGGCGCAGCGCTTCGCCATGAAAGAGATAATCCTCGTTGAAGATGGCGAGACCGAAGCTCTTGACCTTGCCCGTCACGTTCCATTTCTGGTTGTTCTCAATCTGATCACGCACAAGACTGTACATCCATTCCAGCAGCACCTGGTCGGTCTGGAGACGGTCCACGATGCGATCCACCGCCTCCGACAGCACCTCCGTGTCACTGATCTCGACCTGCAGATTGGCAGTCAGACCCAGCTCGTGTGCCAGTCCGCGCAAGATCATCTGAAAAAAAGCGTCGATCGTCGAAACGCGGAAACGATTGTAGTCATGAAGAATAGCATGCAACGCTTCGCGACAGCGACGACGAATCTCCGCCTCCGACAAGTCGGTGCGACCGTCAGCCTCCAAGGCTTTGCACAACTCCGCGTAGTAAGCCTGACTCTTCGGCAGGGCGTGCCCGATACCGTAAAGTTGACTGATGATGCGGTCCTTCATCTCGGTCGTCGCCTTATTGGTGAAGGTAACTGCCAGGATATGAGCGTATTCGCCGCCGCCATCGTTTTCCACCAACAACTTGATATAATGAACTGCCAGCCGGAACGTCTTACCCGAACCGGCCGAAGCCTTATAAACCTTTAAAACGTGATTCATGATCTCTACGTATTCTGCGCTAAACAAAGTCTAAAGTTCGGCGCAAATATACGAAAAAAGGAACAAGAACAACGAACTTGACCCTTAAATAAATTAAAAAAGCAAAAAAACGCGCCCAAACAAAAAAAACTTCCAACTTTGAACATTCAACTATAAACTTTTTATTACCTTTGTCGCCGATGAAAGCACTTTCTTTACATATCGAACGTCTTCTGCTGCACCACGACTGCGTCGTAGTGCCTCATTTTGGTGCGTTTGTGGTTCACGAGAGTGCTGCCACACGCTCCGAGCAGGAGAACATCTTCTTCCCCCCTTCGCGACTCGTGCGCTTTAATCCCGATCTCGTGCAGGACGACCTTCTCCTTGTCGAAGCCGTTCGTCAGGAGCAGAACAGCTCGCTCTCCGAGGCCAAACGCGCCACACAAGCCATGGTGCTCGACCTGCGCAGCCAACTGTTGGCCGACGGGCAGGTGGACTTCGGCACCATCGGTGTCTTCACGCAGGACGACGACGGACAGATCTCCTTCTCCTCCTGCCAGGCCGGAGTGACCACGCCCCGCTACTATGGCCTCGACGCATTCACGATGCCGCGCCTCGCAAACCGCATGCCGCATGCCGCAGCATCGAACACTCATGCTCACCACAACACAGCGGTGCGTCCCTTCCGCCACAACGATGACATCACCATTCGCATCAGCCGCCGCACACTTCGTAACGTCGCTGCCGCTGCTGCCATCGCCATCATTTGTGTCATTTTCACGTCACCCTTCCAGATGAGCGACGTTAAAGGCGGGCAGGCGTCAGTCTTCTCCTCGTCGCCCAAGGTGGAGAACACCCAGCAAACAAAAGCCGAGGAACAGCCGGCAGCCACAGACGCTCTCGTCAACGAAGAAATCCCGACAGCGCAAAACGCTACAGCCGCCGAAGAGAAGGCTGTTGAAGAAAAGGCCATCGAAGAGAAGACCGCCCAAGAAGCCTCCTATGCCGTCGTCCTTGCCAGCCAAGTCTCGCGCAAGAATGCCGATGCCTTCGTACAGCGCTTGCAGGATATGGGCTACGCTAACGCACGCGTCCACGACAACGGGAAAATGCTGCGCGTCGTCATCGACGGCCTGGCCACGGAAACCGACGCCGCAAACCTCGCACACCAACTACATCTCCTCGGCGGCGACTACGCTGCAGCTTGGGTTTTGAAACTATGAAACGCGTCAGATGCCCCAAATGTGATTATGACTTGACCTTCGACGAAACACCCTACGCCGAAGGTCAAACTTTAGTGTTCCAATGTCCTCAATGCCAACGGCAGTTCGGCGTTCGCATCAACGTTCCAAGCCAAGAGCAGAAGCCTCAGGAGGAAGAGGACTGCGGCGCAATCATCGTCATCGAAAACGTCTTCCACTACAAGCAAATACTGCCCCTGCGCATGGGAGATAACGTCATCGGGCGATACGTTCGCGGCACAAGCATCAATACGCCTATCGAAACCACCGATCCCAGCGTTGATACGACCCATTGCGTCATCAACGTCCGTCGCAACCGCCAGGGCGAATTCATCTACACGCTTCGCGATGCCAGCACCGACGGCACCGGCACCTGCGTCGGCACCACCCTACTCCGCGCCAATGACCGACTCCGCATCGACGACGGCACCATCATCAATATCGGCGCCACCACCCTGATCCTGCGCGCCGCAGGTTGCGAAGACGAAGAGACAACAGCGGAAAGCAGGAAGTAGCATCGCCGAAAGCAAGGATCGAACATTTTCAATGACCTTCGGAAAGCTGAAGGCAGAAAAGTAAGAAAGTAGGAAAGTAGGAAAGTAGACATTAAGCATTTTTGCTCCACAGAAGGGAACATACACAAAACAGGGAAACGAGTATAATATTTATTATATAATTATTTAATAATAATAGTATTATATAATAATAACTTTATAATATTAGTATTATATATAACCATATAATTATTCCTTTATAATTATTATTATTCATATAAATATATAGTGATATATGCTGCTTCTAGTCGTCCTCTGAAAATTACTGCACCCTGCCGTTGTTGATGCTGATTCGCGCCCCCGAAAACCCTTAATGTCTACTTTCCTACTTTCTTACTTTCCTACTTCCCCCGCTCCATATAAGCTTTCCCCGAAGCTTCAGAAAGAGGCCGCGCACACGTCCCGTCGCTCAGCCTTCGACGTCTATACGTGCAAGGCTCTACGTCTATACGTGTGACCTCCTACGTCTATACGTGTGACCTCCTACGTCTATACGTGTGTTAAGCAGTCATGAAAAGAAGAGCCGACGTAACTGATTTTCAGCAGTTCGTCGGCTTTTTGGGGGAGAGTCACTTTGCAGCTTAATGCACCCGTAAAAAAGGCATGGGGGCGCAGATCGCAAAGGATGAAAATGATTAGAAGGGCAGGTCGTCGGTGCTTTCGCCTCCGAAGGCGGGAGCAGCAGGAGCAGCCGGTGCTGCAGCATCAGCGGGCGAGGGTGCTACCGGCTGTGCAGGGGGGAAGGGAGCTTCGGGAGCGGCAGGAGGAATAGCTGCGGCGGGATCTGCGGCAGGAGCAGCCACAG
This sequence comes from Bacteroidaceae bacterium, assembly GCA_016280855.1. GTDB lineage: Bacteria > Bacteroidota > Bacteroidia > Bacteroidales > Bacteroidaceae > Physcousia. Next base: position 53,212 of record JAEEHP010000105.1, on the reverse strand, counting down.
CATTCGGGTCGTAGGGAGCTACCTTCCAGGCGCGGATCTGATTGTACCAGCGGCCGTTGTACTCGTGGGCATCAATATCGACGCTGACGGTGAGCTGCTGCCCTACCTGAATGTTGAACTGAGCGATACGATCGGAACCGAAGACCTCGAAGCAACACTTCTTGGGATACTGTTCGAAAGTTTCGATGACATAGGATGCTACCTTCCACTCACTGCCGGAGCGCTGCGATACGCCGCCGCGTTCAGGCAACACATAAGTAATCTTACCAGAGATTTCCATTTCTTTCTTTTTATATTAATAAGGTGAATATTTGCGTCAATTTGGCAACCAGCGAAAGGATGATTTGTCGCTTTTGCGGTGCAAATGTAGGAGTTTCTCGCCACTTTTGCTAATTTTAAGGAAGTTTTTTTGCCAGACTGCGTGAAAATATCTATCTTTGCTCGGTTTTAAAGCTACAATTCAAGAAAGAAGCATAAAAATAACTGTTAAATATCATACGACATGAAACTCAAAGTCTCCAGCGCGGCACTATTCGGCCGCCTCACTTCCATCAACCGCGTACTCAACAGCAAGAATTCGCTGCCCATTCTGGACTGCTTCCTCTTCGAGATTGAGGACAAGACGATGTCCATCACTGCCTCGGACAGCGAGACGACGCTGGTCACCAGCGTGGAACTCATCGAGAGCGACGAGAATGCCCGCTTCTGCATCAAGGCAAAGACGATTCAGGACTCGCTGAAGGAGATTGCCGACCAGCCCATCACCCTCGATGTGAATCTCGACACGATGGAGATCCGTGGCAGCTACCAGAACGGCCGATTCAACATCGTCGGCGAACGGGCTGACGAATATCCTGTGCCCCACCGCCTGGATGGCGAGGCTCAGCGCCACGAGATTCGTCAGAGTGCCCTGCTCTCTGGCATCACACACAGCCTCTTTGCCACTGCCGACGACGAGATCCGCCCTGTCATGACGGGTATCTACTTCGACTTCACCCCCGAATGCCTTGTGTTCGTCGGCACCGACGGCCGCAAGCTCGTGCGCAACAAGGACTTCGGCATCACCAGCGAGGCGCAGACGGGATTCATCCTGCCCAAGAAGCCGGCCAACATCCTTAAGGGCCTGCTTCAGAAAGGCGATGCCATGGCGACGCTGGAATTCAACGACAAGACGGCCGTGGTCACCACCGCCGACTTCACGCTGACCTGCCGCCTCATCGACGGCCGCTACCCCAACTACAACAGCGTGATTCCGCAGAACAACCCGTATAAGGCCACCGTGGACCGCGCCGCATTCATCTCGACGCTGAAGCGCGTACTCGTGTTCAGCAGCCAGAGCAGCGCTCAGGTGAAGCTGGCCTTCAAGAAGGACTCATTGACCGTCAGCGGACAGGACGTGGACTACAGCACGAGCGCCGAGGAGCGCCTCATCTGCGAGTATGACGCACCCGCCATCAATATCGGATTCAAGGGCACTCTGCTGCTCGACATCCTCGGAAACCTCGAAAGCAGCGAGGTCGTCGTGGAGCTGGCCGACCCCGGACGCGCTGGTATCATCAAGCCATCCGTGCAGAAGGAAGGTGAGGAGATTCTCATGTTGCTCATGCCTATGATGTTGAACGATTAAGGCCGTGAAACTGAATCTGAACAAACCCATCGTATTCTTCGACCTCGAAACGACGGGGGTCGATATAGCCTCTGACCGCATCGTGGAGATCTGCCTCTTGAAGATCTACCCCAACGGCAACGAAGAGGCTAAGACGATGCGTATCAACCCGCAGATGCACATCCCCGAGGAGGCATCGAAGATCAATGGCATCTACGACGCCGACGTGGCCGACTGCCCGACATTTGACGACGTGGCAGCTGACGTTTGGGCGTTCATCAAAGGGTGCGACCTCGGAGGCTTCAACTCGAATAACTTCGATATCCCTATGCTGGCGGAAGAGATGCTGAGGGTGGGCGTCGATGCCGACCTGTCAGCCTGCCGCAGCGTGGACGTCTCGAACATCTACCGCAAGCTGGAGCGACGCACGCTCATCGCTGCTTATAAGTTCTACTGCCACAAGGACCTCGAGAATGCCCACTCGGCTTTGGCCGACACACGGGCGACCTACGAAGTGCTGTGCGCTCAGCTCGACCACTACCCCGACGCGCTGCAGAACGACGTCACCTTCCTCGCCGACTACTCACAGATGAACCGCAATGTGGACTTCGCCGGACGTATCGTCCTCAACGACGACGGCGTGGAGTGCTTCAACTTCGGCAAGCACAAAGGAATGCCCGTGGTCGAAGTCCTCATGAAAGAGCCCAGCTACTACAGCTGGATGATGAACGGCAGCTTCACACGTAACACCAAGCAAGTGCTCACCACTATCGCCCTGCGCAGCAAGAATAGCAAATCATGAACATCGTCTTAGGCATCACAGGAAGCATAGCAGCCTACAAGGCTTGCACCCTCATCCGCCAGCTGGTAAAGGCTGGACACGAGGTGCAGGTTGTCATCACGCCGGCCGGCAAGGAGTTCATCACCCCCATCACGCTGTCGGCGCTGACGTCGAAGCCTGTTATCAGCGACTTCTTCTCGCAGCGCGACGGCACTTGGCACAGCCACGTCAGCTTAGGACTATGGGCTGATGCCATGATCATTGCACCCGCCACAGCATCGACGATCGGCAAGATGGCACACGGCATCGCTGATAATATGCTCATCACGACCTACTTGTCGATGAAAGCTCCTGTGTTCATCGCTCCTGCCATGGACCTCGACATGTGGGCTCACGCCTCGACACAGGACAACCTGCAGCTGTTGCGCCAGCGGGGCGTGACCGTCATCGAACCCGCCTCAGGCGAACTGGCCAGCCATCTTGTGGGCAAAGGCCGCATGGAAGAGCCGGAGGTAATCGCACAGAAAGTGCTGGAAGCGCTGCAGCACAAAGGAAGCATGAAAGGACGGCGCGTGCTCATCACCGCCGGACCTACCTACGAGCGCATCGACCCCGTACGCTTCATCGGCAATTATTCAAGCGGGAAGATGGGACTCGCCCTCGCAGAGGAATGTGCACGGCGAGGCGCTGACGTGGAGCTCGTGTGCGGACCCATTCAGCGATCGACCGATGCCAAGGGCGTCACAACGACGCACGTCGAGAGCGCACAGCAGATGTGGGAAGCCGCAAGCCTGCGTTTCCCAGATGCCGATGCGGCCATCCTATGCGCTGCCGTAGCCGATTTCACACCCAACACCGTGGCCGACGCGAAGATCAAGCGCGAAGGCGACGGACTCACACTGCACCTCAAACCGACACGCGACATCGCTGCCGGACTCGGGCAGATGAAACGCGAAGGGCAACGACTCGTGGGATTCGCACTCGAAACGAACGACGAAGTTGCTCACGCTCAGGACAAGCTGGCGCGCAAGAACTTGGACTTCATCGTACTCAACTCGCTGAACGACGAGGGAGCCGGCTTCCAACACGACACGAACAAAGTAACGATCATCACCCCCACCGAGGCTATACCCTACCCGTTGAAGACAAAGGCTGAGGTGGCAAGCGATATCATCGATCATCTCGAGAAGCTTCTCTGATTCGATTCCTTTTTCTTATTTTGTGAGCCAATGAAGCGCTTTCTGACCATCCTTCTGACAACGCTGTTGCTGCCCTTATCGGCTGCAGCACAAGAGCTTAATGCCAAGGTTATCATCAACCGCGAACAGGTATCAAACACCAAATCGGGCGTGTTTGACGCCTTGGAGAAAGCCGCTACGCAGTTGCTCAACGAACACGCTTGGACCAACATCAAGTTTCGCGAGATGGAACGCATTCAATGCACGTTCAACATCACCATCGACACTTACAGCGAAACGGACAACTCGTTCAAGGGAAGCCTGCTCGTAGCCTGCGTGCGACCCGTCTATAACTCGTCCTACACCACGACCGTGTGGAACATGAACGACAAGGACTTCGATTTCAACTTCCAGGAGTTCGATCAGCTGGAATGGCGACCCGAACAGGTGGACAACAACCTGACGGCGATGCTGGCCTACTGGGCTTACATGATTATCGGACTGGATCTCGACTCCATGGCGCCGATGGCTGGCACCGAAGTGCTGCAGCAAGCCATGGACGTGTGCAACAACGCGGAAGGCCTGGGCTACAAGGGTTGGAAGGCCTTCGACGACACTAAAAACCGATTCGCCATCGTCAACGACTATCTCGACGGTGCCATGGAGAAGTTCCGCCAACTGCAATACGCCTATTACCGCAACGGCCTCGATCACATGGCAGAGGACAGCGAGGCGGCACGCGCTGCAATTGCGGAAGCCGTGAAACTGCTGAAAGAATCCCATGAGGACAAATCGCTCAGCCAGTTGCCACAGATCTTCACCGACTTCAAGCGCGACGAGCTCGTTAGCATTTTCACCGGAAAAGGGACGCCCGAGGAGCGCGAGGCCGTTTACGACATACTCTTCAGTATCAATCCGTCACAGAACACTTACTGGGAAAAAATCAAGCAGTGATACAGTCACTTTCCATCAAGAACTACGCGCTCATCGAACAGCTCGACATCGATTTCCACCGCGGCTTCTCCGTGATTACGGGCGAGACGGGCGCAGGCAAGAGTATTCTCATCGGAGCCATAGGACTGCTCCTGGGACAACGCGCCGAAACACGTATGATCAAAGCTGGCGAGAGCCGTTGCGTCATCGAAGCTATGTTTGACCTTACGGACTATGGAATGGACGACTTCTTCGTCCACCACGACCTCGACTTCGACGGACACACATGCATCATACGGCGCGAACTGACAGCTTCCGGCAAGAGCCGCGCCTTCATCAACGATACACCGGCTCAGGTCAATCAGCTTCGCGACTTGGGCAACCGACTCATTGACATCCATTCTCAGCACCAGAACCTGCTGCTCACGACCGAGGATTTCCAACTCTCGGTCATTGACACGCTGGCCCACGACGAAACGTTGCTCAAGGCCTACTCGCAAGCCTTCAACGACTACCAGCAGGCGTGCCAGCAACTTGAAGAGGCTCAGCAGCGACTCGACCATCTTCACGACGACGAGGAATACCTGAGGTTCCAACTGCAACAGCTTGATGAGCTGGAACTGCAGGAAGGGCGACAGGAGGAAATGGAGCAGGAGGCGCAGATGCTCGAACACGCAGAGGAGATCAGGACGGCGCTGTGGACGGCGTCAAACCTCATTCAAGGCGACGGCGAGATGAACGCCGGAGTCATTTCTGCGCTGCGTGAAACACAACACCAACTGAGTGCCGTAGCCGCAATGCTGCCAGCGGCAGAAGAGTTGGCGACACGCGTCAACAGTTGCCTCATCGAACTGAAAGACATCGAGGGCGAGCTCGACAGTGCTGCCGAGCGTGTGGAGGTGGATCCCTCAAGGCTCGACAAGGTCAACGAGTGGCTCAGCGCCTTCTACGCTGCACTTAAGAAACACCACGCTGCCGACGAAGCAGCACTCATCAGCGTAGCCGCGCAATACCGCGAACAGCTGGAGCAGATCGATACCAGCGACGAACAGCTGCAGCTACTGGAGCAGCGTCGCAAACAAGCCCTCGAAACCGTAATGGGCTTCGGGGAGGAACTTACCCAGATACGCCACCAGTATGCCCGCGAGGTGGAGAATCAGCTGCACGAACGGCTGGCTCCGCTCGGAATCCCTAACGTGCGATTCAAAGTCGAGATCAGTCAGACCCCGATGCCTACACCCACAGGCTTCAACAAGGTGGAATTCCTTTTCAGCGCCAACAAGAACACACCGTTGCAGCCTGTTGCCGACGTCGCTTCGGGCGGCGAAATAGCGCGCGTGATGCTGTCGCTGAAAGCCATGCTCAGCGGCGCCGTGCAACTGCCAACCATCATCTTTGATGAAATTGATACGGGCGTGAGCGGACAAATTGCCGAACGCATGGCGCTGATGATGAAGGAGATGGGCGATGGAGGGCGACAGGTCATCTCCATCACACACCTGCCACAGATTGCCGCCATCGGCGCTCACCACTACCGCGTTTTCAAACAGGACGAAGCGGACTCCACGACCAGCCACATCGAAGAACTTGACACGGAACAGCGCGTCATCGAGCTCGCTCACATGCTCAGCGGAGCAGAACTCACCGAGGCTGCCAAGCAGAACGCTCGAGCTCTACTGCAAAACGCATAAAAACGTTTCGCTTATGATCACAAGAAATAATTATATTCGCATTATCATCCTCGCCTGCATCGCAGCCTTCAGCGGTGTAGTTTGCGCACAGAACACCAAATGGTTTAAGAAAGCGCGCAAGGCTCAACTCAACATTATTACCTACGACGCAGCAGGGCAGATCCTGCACTCGACAAACGGCTTTTTCGTTGGCGACGACGGCACGGCTCTTTCCGATTACGCATCGTTCAAGGGCGCCACGAAAGCCGTGGCCATCGACGAGAGCGGCAAGGAATGGCCCGTCACCTGCATCGAAGGAGCCAGTGCGCTCTACGACGTAGTTAAAATCCACGTCGATGCCAAGAAGCCGGCACCCCTGCACATCGCCGCCATCAATGCGGCCAAAGGGCAACCGGCATACGTAATGCCCTACCTGTCGAGTAAAGCCAGCGTACCCCTCATCGCCGAAATCGACAAGGTCGAGAACTTCAACGAACGTTTCGCCTACTACACACTCAAAGGCAAGACAACAGAGAAAACCACAGCCTGCCCTGTCATGAATGACGACGGCGAAGTCATCGGACTCCTGCAGATGGACGCAAGCGGCTCGCAAGACCAATGCTTCGCCATCGCGGCCGACTATGCCATGAGTCTGAAAACGAGCGCGATGTCGGCTACGACAACAGACTACCGCGAACTCCCCATGAAGAAAGCGCTTCCCGACGATGCCGAACAGGCCAACAGCTTTATCTTCCTGGTCGGAACGCGCGACACCGCACTCTACCTCTCCTATGTCGATGACTACATCGCTGCTTACCCCAGCCTGACCAACGGCTACACGATGAAAGCAGAAATGCTCAGTGCCAAAGGAGACTACGCGGCGGCTGAGGAGGCGTGGAACGCAGGATTGAAGGCTGTGACGCAGAAAGAAGACATCTACTATTCACGCGCCAGATCCATCTTCGGACAGGTACAGGCCGCGGCTCCCGTGCCCGAGACGTGGACACTCGACCGCGCCATCGAGGACATCGACGCCGCCACAGCCATAGCGCCAAGTCCTGTCTATACCGCACTGAAAGCCCATGTGTTCTACGGCCAGCGGCGTTACGCCGAAGCCTGCCAGCTGTTCATCGACGTGAACAGCACAAATATGCGCTCTGCCAACAATTTCCTCTACGCAGCGCAATGCCAGCAGATGCTGGGCGACACCACGGCAGTCCTCGCCTTGCAGGACAGCGCCGTTGCCTGCTTCACCAAGCCTTACGTCAACGAGGCAGCACCGGCTTTGCTGATGCGTGCACAGACGCTCCTCAGCATGGAGAAATACCGCGAAGCGGTTATTGACCTCTACGACTATGAGCATCTGATGCGCAACTCGCTGAACGCCAATTTCTACTATCAACGCGAACAGGCTGAGATGCGGTGCCGAATGTTCCAACAGGCGCTCGACGACATCGAACGTGCTGCGAAGATGGATCCCAAGGAACCGCTCTACCAGGCTGAACTGGCTGCCGCCAACTACCGCTTCGGGCAGATTGACGAAGCCGTCACCGCCGCACGCGCTGCCATCGCCCTCGACGATCAGTTCCCTGATGCCTTCCGCATCCTCGGCGTTTGCCTCAGGCAACAGAAGAAAGAAGCCGAAGCCCGTCAGGCATTGCAACGCGCTGCCGAACTAGGCGACGAAACCGCCAAATCGCTCCTCAACCCATAATCTCAACTAATTTCACTCCCCCCCCATGCGCCTCTCCCTCCTCGTCATCGGAAAGACAACAGACCGTCACGTACAAGCGCTCATCGACGACTACTCAAGCCGCCTGACGCACTATGTGCCGTTCTCCATCGATGTCATCCCCGAGCTGCGCAGCACCAGAGCCTTAACGATGGAACAGCAGAAGACGATGGAGGCAGAGCTCATCAAGAAGCAGCTGCAACCCGCTGACTACGTCGTGCTGCTCGACGAACATGGCACGGAACGACGCTCAATGGACTTCGCGACCTGGTTGCAGAAACGCATGAACACCGGAGCACGCCGCATCGTCTTCATCGTCGGCGGCCCTTACGGTTTCGACCCCTCGATTCATGCATTGGCAAAGGAGGAGATCTCCCTCTCGCAGATGACCTTCTCCCATCAACTCATACGCCTCATCTTCGTCGAACAGCTCTACCGTGCCCATACCATCCTACGCGGAGAACCTTATCATCACGAATAAATTATGAACTTATACGGAATCATTATCGGACTAGTCACTTTCCTCACCATCGGAATCTTCCACCCCATCGTCATCAAAGCCGAATATTACTTCGGCCGCCGGTCGTGGTGGGCTTTCCTCTTGGTCGGGCTCCTGTTCCTATGCGCATCACTCTTTGTTGAGAACAACTACGTCAGCATCGTCTTCGGCGTAGTGGCCTTCTCGTCCCTTTGGGGGATTCACGAAGTCTTTCAACAGCACAAGCGCGTCCAGCGAGGCTGGTTCCCGATGAACCCTAAACGCAAGAAAGACTATGAGAAATAAGACAGGTGCAGAATACGCGGCTTCGAAATACAACGAACTCACCGTGCGTGAAGAGACGACGCTGCTCGAGTTCCTGATCAAGGCGATGAGCCTCACGCGCAACCGTGCCAAGGATATCCTGACAGGGCACGGCATCACCGTGGACCGCCGCAACACGACACGCTACGACGAGCCGCTGCACCCCGGGCAAATCGTACGCGTCAGCAAGCATAAACGGTCGAACCAGTTGCTCAACAAGTACGTGAAAATCGTCTATGAGGACAAGGATCTCGTAGTCATCGAGAAGAGCGAAGGCATCCTCTCCATGCCCGCCACGGCGAAACAGTACTCGGCCAAACAAGTCCTCGACGAGTATTTCCAGAAGCGTCATTTCAAATGCACCGCACACACCGTGCACCGCCTCGACCGCGAGACCAGCGGACTGATGATGTACGCCAAGAACCTGGAGATAGCCAAAATCCTCGAGGACAACTGGCACGACATCGTCTTCGACCGCCGTTATGTCGCTGTCGTCAGTGGAGAGATGGAGCGCGAAGGAGGAACCATCGAATCGTGGCTCAAGGATAATAAAGCCTTCATCACCTATTCCTCTGACACCGATCCCGGAGGTGGCAAGTTCTCTGTCACTCATTATCATACGCTCAAGACTTCGCCGCGATGCTCGCTCGTGGAGCTGAAACTCGAGACGGGACGCAAGAACCAGATTCGCGTCCACATGCAGGACATCGGGCATCCCGTGCTCGGCGACAAGAAGTACGGCGATGGCAACGACCCCATCGGACGGCTATGCCTGCACGCCTACCGTCTCGACTTCTACCATCCTCGCACAGGCGAAGTCATGAACTTCGAGACACCCTTTCCCCGCGATTTCATGAAACTGTTCAACACACCCTCTAACACTACACAATTATGAGAAAAAACACCATCTTAGCAGCCATCATCGCAGGAGCACTCAGCCTCAACAGCTGCATGAACCTCGGCTCAGGCTCCTCCACGGGCACCACGGGCGGCAACACTGACCTCATCACCGCCGGCGCTGCCATTCTCGAGAACCTGCTCGGAGGACTGCTCTCCAACGCCATCACCGAACAGAGCTTCGTGGGCACTTGGACTTACCAGGAACCACAGGTGCGGTTCGAGAGCGAGAGCCTCCTCACCAAAGCCGGTGGTACCGTGATGGCCCAGTCGATTGAGAAGAGCCTCGACAAGTATCTCTCGAAGGTGGGCATCACCAAGGGCGCGACAACCTACACCTTCAATCAGGACAAGACCTTCACCATCTCCACGAAGGGACGCACAATCTCCTCCGGCACCTACGCCTACGACCGCAACACCAAGACACTGAGCCTCAACGGAACGCTCGGTATCATGAACCAGACCTGTACCGTAGGTATGGACGGCACAAACCTCTGCCTGCTCTACGATGCCGACAAACTCCTCAGCGTCTTGAACGGCGTCGGACAGCTCCTCGGCAAGACGGGCGCACTCGGCACCGTAGCCAGCGTGTTCGGAGGAAGCTACGACGGCATGAAAGTCGGATTCAGCCTCAAGAAATAGACTTTTGCTAAAAGCCTTTTACGACAACGCCGATGTGACTTGGTCGCATCGGCGTTGGTCTTTAACAGGGCCTTTCAATACTCAATGTAAGGCTCTATCCGTCTGATGACATCATCGGTGAACTCTGGCAGCAGACGAAGCTCGGCGAGGGAGTGAATCGTGCCGTTCGTGCGACGATAGGTTTCAATGGCTCGAGCACGGGCAAAACCGATATAAGGATGACGGCCAAGATCGGCTACGCTGGCGCTGTTGATTTTCAGATGACGCAGGACACCGCGCTCCACTTTGAACCACGAAGCGAGCTCGTCAGCAGGGAAGTTCTCGATTTCTGAGAGCTGGGTAATGCTGACGAAGCCGCCAAGACGATCGCGATAACGCAGAATCTGACGCGCACGGTAGGAAGCGATGCCCGGAACCTTCTTCAACGTCGCAGAATCTACGGCATTAAGATCGAGCTGCACCAACTCCGTGAACTTCTCCTGACGGGAATATATGCGCTCCAGCGAATCTTTACGTGCCAACGCATTCTCCTCGCGACGAAGCTGCAAGGAGTCGTAATGCGCCTGGCGGGCTGCACGACGGGCATCACGACGGGCATCCTCAGCCGCAAAGTCCGATTCCTCGTAGTAGCGGAACTGCTTGGAGATACGAATATGGGGAGCAAGCCGGTCGTAGAGTTCAGGTGTCATACCATACAACCGCTTGAAGTCCTCCACACGATGATAACGGCCTCCACGCGAACGGTATTTCAAGAGATTGCGAACTTGCCAATCGCGCAAACCGGCACGCATAAGTGTGGCAGAATCCGCCGTGTTCGGGTCAAACGTAAATGAGGCAGGAAGCGGAGCAAAAGGTGAAGGTTGAGAAGAAGACGGCTGCTGCGAGGAAAGAGGCTGCGAGGAAGGGGCGAGCGTATCCATGGCCGCTTCGTCGAGCGTTGCCAAAGGAGACGAAGTGCGGGAAAGACGACGTTCTAAGATCACTCCACCCCAAAACGCTACAACGACAGCGATAATCAGGGTGAGTACACGGCGATCGGAACGACGAAGATACATAAAAGGAAATGCGATTGATGATTGAACACGAAGACAAGGTCAATGGGCTGCACCGATGAGGTCGCGCACGGAACTGAAGCCATGGCGGCCGAGATAGTCTTCGATGCCGTCGATGACCTTCATCGTCACTGCGGGGTCGATGAAGTTGGCCGTACCGATTTCCACGGCCGTAGCTCCGGCCAGCAGGAACTCTATAGCATCCGTGGCGTTCATGATCCCTCCAAGGCCCACAATGGGAATCTTCACCGCATCGTAAACCTGCCAGACCATACGCAGGGCCACAGGCTTAACGGCAGGACCGGACAGGCCTCCGGTGCCAATGCTCAGCACAGGACGGCGACGCTCCGCATCGATAGCCATTCCCATGAGCGTATTGATCAGCGATACGGCATCAGCGCCCTCGGCCTCTACGGCACGTGCTATCTCAGCGATATTCGTCACGTTGGGCGAGAGCTTCACGATCAATGTCTTGGGATAAACGGCACGAACGGCCTTCACGACACTCGAGGCACCCTCAGGCGTCACGCCGAAAGCCATGCCTCCCTGCTTGACATTAGGGCACGAGATATTCAGTTCTATCGCTGGGATATCCTCAAGGGCGGCGATGCGACGGGCACATTCGGCATAGCTCTCGACGCTGTGACCGCTCACATTCACCAGCACGGCGGTGTCGTTCTTGCGCACCTCAGGATAGATATGCTCGCAAAAGTAATCCACGCCTTTGTTCTGAAGCCCCACACAATTCAGCATGCCCTGTGCGGTCTCTGCCATACGAGGGTAGGGATTGCCCTGACGAGGCTCAAGCGTAGTTCCTTTGACGATAATGCCGCCAAGACGGCTGAGATCTATGAAATCGGCAAACTCAAGGCCGTAGCCGAAAGTGCCGGAAGCTGTCATTACGGGATTCTTCAGCTTCAGATTCCCTATTGCTATGCTCAAATCTGCCATTACCATTTCAGTTTATCGGTGGAAAACACAGGACCTTCCTTACAGACGCACACATTTCCGTCCGTTGTGTCCTCGACACAGCACAGACAGGCTCCCAATCCGCAAGCCATCATATTCTCGAGCGACGCCTCACAGGCAATGCCCTTCTCGCGGGCCAGGCGAGCCACGGCAACCATCATCGGCTTAGGACCACAAGTGCAAATGCGGTCAAACGAAGCCGACGTCCACAGGCTATGCTGAGTCACAAACCCGCGTTCGCCGTCGCTGCCGTCCTCCGTTGTCACGAAGACCTCGCCCAGACGCCGGAACAAATCGAGCTGCAGCAGGTCATCTGCCGTTCGCGCTCCGAGCAGGAACGTAGGCTTACAGCCCATACTCACCAATTCCTGTCCTAGATACAGCAACGGCGCTGTTCCTACACCCCCGCCAACCAGCAAATAGCTCTTAGACGCCTGCATGGTGAACCCATGCCCCAGGGGCAACACGACGTTGACAACGTCACCTTCCTTCAGGTGTGCCAGCGTCCGCGTGCCTTCGCCGACAGCATGAACGAGCAGCCACAGCTCATTAGCCTCGCGATCCACAACGTTGATGCTGATAGGGCGGCGAAGGAAGGTCGAAGGTGACCCATCGACGCGAACCTCTACAAACTGACCGGGAACCATCGCCGGCAAAGGCCCGCGAGGATCGGTCAACTGAAGGACGGCATAACCGGGACGAGGCTCACTGATATGCCGCAGTTCAAGGTCAAGAATATATTTCTTCATAATAACTATTATCTTTTTATCTCCAAACTTCCGCTCATCCTCTGCCGCAGGTCGAGGTAGCCTTCCGTTAATGCTTGCCGCAGGTCGAGGTAGCCTTCCGCTAATCCTCTGCCGCTGGTTGGGTGTAGCGCGTATTCGCGCGCCTCCAACTCTCGCCCTTATCTAAAAAAAAGGGGAGCTCGCGCCCTCACGGGTTAAGCCCCCTTTTGGCCGCTCAGAAAATAAGGAGTAGAAAAGAGAGGTTGCGGCCAGCATTCTTGGGTAAAAGTGAAATATGAATAAAGGATGATTCTAATGATAAAGTGAATAAAGACCCCTCGTCAATCACCGTGACCCGGAGAACGTGTCGAATGTTCCATCGTCGTAGAAGACACGAATCTCTGTTATCTTACGTTGCGGCTTGTCAACATATTTCACCGTCTCGCGGATGATTACTTGGTTGGGCAAAGCACTTTCTGACACGGGGTGTTGTATCGAGTCGCCATCGGGATTGCTGATTGCCTGCGATGCAGGGGAGTCAGCTGAGCGAACGCCTTCGCTCTCATCGTCATCTCCCGACGAACCTGTTTGACTATCCTGACTCATGCGAACCATATCGCCGTCACCAAACAACAACCAGTCGGTGTTGATCTCAGGGAAGCGACGATGGATGGCCTGCACTTGATTATTGGTCGGTGACGTATGGCCATTGTAGATGCTCGACAGCGAAGAAGGAGAAATTCCAAGGGCTGCTGCGAACTCGCGCTGAGACATCCGCTGCAATTCCTGGATCTGACGTATGCGTTCTTTCATTGACGAAACTCCTTATATTTTACTGTCCTTTATATAGCATTTATCACTTTGACGCTGCAAAGTAAATGAATTTTGTTTTAACTTCCAAATTTTAAGAGCAAAATCTTTAAAATTTATTTTTCTCACTGTTCAAAAAGTGGTAGTACACAAATACAAACACAGGTGTTCACGTGTTCGTGTTTAGAAACACAAAACTAAATGGTTACATTACTGTATTCCTTAAAGAAACCGCTTAAACCAAATCCCGTATATCAATGGTTATAAACAATATAAATCACACCAACAACCCAGAAATCATTTCCGAGCGCATGATATTCCAGAATATTGACATACATATCGTGAATATACGTGTATACATCTTTGTTTTTCGTTGATTTAATGGGTATTACAATGGTATATGGATATAAATATTCACTCATTCATATATTCAAATCTGCATATTCGCGTATTCGAATTGTAAATTCACGGAAATGAAATTCCTATTCACAAATCAGAACGGCCCTCGGTTTGTTTACGTTTTTAAATTCGCGCGTTTAGTTCTTTGACCGTCATTTATCTCTCAAAATGTCAACAAACGTAAAGTCGAACCTTGCCGCTCGAAAATGGTCACGAAAAGCACAAGCTCGAACGTCCGGAGAGACTTTCGTTTCGAGCCATTCTCAGCGCACAAAAAAGCCTCCTAAGAGGCTTGTTTCAAGTGCAATAAGGGCTAAATATTCTGTAGCTATTTTCCGACAAAATAGATACAAATTAGTGAAGAATGAAAAAAACGAGCTCTTTCAACAGGGCTCCATCGGTCGTTTTTTGACCTCCTACCCCCTTCGATGCACCGTCTGTTCGGCGTATTCGATCGATAATCTCATACACTTTCATCGCCGAATAGATTCTCATGGCCGGCATAATGTTCCGCTTCACCTGCCACACACTCTGCTCGAGCCAGGCGGCAATACCCTCCTCCGTCTTCTGGGGAGCATAGTATGCGAGCATCAGATCGGAGTAGAATTTGAAGAGAACGGCAAGCGTCGGCTGCAGGGCAAAGTTCTTAGGATTGCTATCAAAATATTTCACTATGCGATTTGCCTTCATCACATCCTTCAACGAGAGCGCCGTCACCAGCTCGAAGGAATTGAACTCTTTGCTGATGCCGATATTGTCCTGTATGGTTTGGGCATCGATGCGACGCCCCTCGCCCACGGCCAGGATCAGCTTGTCCAACTCGCCCGAAAGGCGGTTGAGATCCGCGCCTACGTATTCGCAGATGATCTGGCACGCTTCTGGCGCAATCTCAGAGCCCTTACGACGCACATAACTGCTTGCGAAATCAGGCAGTTCACGGTCGTAAAGTTTGCGCGATTCGAAGACGATTCCAGCCTTCTCGAGGTCCTTGGCAAGGCCCGTACGGCGGTCTAACGTACCATTTTTGTGGCACATCACCAACACCGTGGAAGGCATCGGTTTCTGGGCGTAGAAAGCCAGCACCTCCTTATGAGGGAGGCTCTGCGCCTCACGGACCACCACCACCTGACGCTCCGCCATCATGGGGTAGCGCTTGGCGGCATTGACGACTTCCTCGCCCGTCGTCTGCGGGCCATAGAGAATCGTCAGGTTGAAGTCACGCTGATCCTCGCTGAGCGCCTGCTCAACGATATATTCCGAGAGGCGGTCGATGTAGTACGCCTCATCGCCCATCAGGTAGTAGATAGGGCTGAACTGCCCTGCCCTCACCTGACGCACGATCTCCTGATAACTGATGCCTGCCTTCTTAGCCATCACCAATCGAACTTCAGGTGCTTGACCGTCTTATCCTCCTTCTTGATCTTCTCGAGAGCCTGGATGCCGATGGTGACGTGGTCATGTACGAAGTTGGTCGTGACCTTCTGGTCGCTCTCCGCCGTCTTGACGCCGTCGGGTGTCATCGGGTTATCCGAGACGAGCAGCAAGGCTCCCGTAGGGATATGGTTGGCAAAGCCCGTGGTGAAGAGCGTCGCCGTCTCCATATCCACGGCCATGGCGCGCGTCGTCCGCAGGTAATCCTTGAACTTCTCGTCGTGCTCCCAGATGCGGCGGTTGGTCGTATAGACCGTTCCCGTCCAGTAGTCGTGTCCGGCATCGCGGATCGCAGAGCTCACGGCACGCTGCAGCATGAAGGCCGGCAGCGCCGGCACCTCGGGCGGATAGTAGTCGTTCGACGTTCCCTCGCCGCGGATGCCCGCCAGCGGAAGGATCAGGTCGCCCATCTTCACCTTCTGAGGTATGCCGCCGCACTTGCCCAGGAAGAGGCAGGCGCGCGGAGCGATGGCACTCAGCAGGTCCATGATGATGGCGGCATTGGGCGAACCCATGCCGAAGTTGATCATCGTGATGCCGTCGGCCGTAGCCATACGCATATTGGCGTCGTAAGCCGGAGCCTCGATGCCGAAGTGCTCACAAAAGAGGTCAACATAGTTGTTGAAGTTGGTCAGCAACACCAAGTTAGAGAAGTCCTCCAACGGGTGCTTGGTGTATCGCGGCAGCCAATTCTCAACAATTTCTTTTTTCGTTTTCATGCTTATTTCTTTTAATCTTGCCGCAAAGATACACATTATTTCCGATTCCACACCAAAGAATCGCCACTTTATTTTTCATCGATGCCTCCCATCCCCCTATGTGGGACTGCTCGAAGGTATAACCGGGACGGCTCGAAGGAATAGGCGAGTCAGCTCGAAGGCATAGGCGAGTCAGCTCGAATACATAGGCGAGTCAGCTCGAATACATAGGCGAGTCAGCTCGAGAACATAGGTGGGTAAGTTGGAACACCTTGGTGTTACGCTTGGAACACCTTGGTGTTTCGGCTGGAAAACCTTGGTATTTCGCTTGGAGAACCTTGGTGAGCTTCGCTGATCTTTTATAACATGCAAAAATACACATTGCATCACAAAAATGCCCTCGGCGAAGCCCGGAAATCGGGTGCCGAGGGTATTAGAACAAGTCTGAATGGGTGCCCGAATTTAAGAGCACAAGGACAAGCTCTTGATTACGTATTTCCCAAATGAGGAGCCAGTCAGGCTGGATGTGGCACTCCCATTGTCCCTTACGGTTGCCTGTCAGAACATGGGCCTTGTACTTTTCTTCGAGTTGCTCGCCATTGAGCAATTTACCCACGACAGTCCACAACTTGTCCATAGGCAGTCCACGTCGCTTACATAGCTTCATGTTCTGCTTGCACTCACCGGTGATGCACAGCTTGTACTTCGTGCTCATCCTTCTATCTCTTTGATAAGATCATCCAGACTATCGTATTCATATACGCGACCTTCGTCAAGGTCGCGAAGGGAACGCTCATAGGACGACAATCGCTTAGTTCGCGGAACGGAAACCTTTGTGACACCGCGAACCATGCTAATGGCTTTCTTGATGTCCCGGAGCATGCTGATGTCCTCGAATTCTACGGTTAGCCTGCCTGGCCGTGTGGGGATGTACGTTGCTGTTGCCATATCTCTACATTTTTCTTGTTTCCGTGTGCAAAAGTACAACTTATTTAGGAAATAGCGTTATACTTTCGTCTGTTTAACGTGATTTTTGACCATTTTGTTGCATTTCGGCACAAAGTGCCAGTTTCAAGGGTGGTTTAATGCCTGCCCTCGGCTCGTCTTCCGGGCATACAGGCGGGCAACGATGGCACCGCTCATATTGTGCCACACGCTGAATACGGCGCCAGGGAGGGTGGCCATGGGATAGGCGGCGAAATGGAGGGTGGCAAGGGACGAGGCGAGGCCTGAGTTTTGCATGCCGACCTCGATGCTGACGGCACGACGCTTGGCGAACGACATCCCGGCGGCACGACCGACAGCATAGCCGAGAGCGAGGCCACAGAGGTTGTGGAGCATGACAACAAGAATGATCACCAAGCCGCCGGACAACAGCTTATGGGCATTGGCAGCGATGATGATGAGCACGATGGCGCAGATGGCCAGCGACGAGAGGGCAGGCAGATAGGCCGTCACACGTTCGGTCTGCTGCGGCCAAAGGCGTTTGACCACCAGACCGACGATGATGGGGAGGATAACCACCCAGAGGATGCTCAGGAGCATTCCCCACACATCGACATCCACCGTCTTACCCGCCAACAGCCACACCAGCAGCGGCGTAGCCACAGGAGCTAGCAAGGTCGAGACGGCTGTCATGCCGACGCTGAGGGCGAGGTCGCCCTTGGCGAGATAGGTGATGACATTGGAAGCCGTACCGCCCGGGCAACAGCCGACGAGGACGACACCCACCGTCAAGGCTTCGTCGAGCGCAAAAGCCCGAGCCAGCAGCCAAGCCAGCAGGGGCATCACCGTGAACTGTGCCAGGCATCCGGTCAGGACATCCTTGGGTCGGCTGAAGACGACACGGAAGTCATCGAAGTTCAGCGTCAAGCCCATCCCGAACATGACGACGCCCAGCATGGGGTTGATGAACACAGGTTTCACGTGGCAGAACCATTCGGGCCACAACAGCGCCAGCACTGCCGAGAGCAGCACCAAGAGGCCCATGTAGTCGGCTATCGCCTTGCATAGTCGTTTCATACGATCAACGGAGTTCTATTTTGTTTTATTCTGCGTGCAAAGGTACGCAAAACGATTGTAACCGAGAAGCAAAATGGCAGTTTTCTTAGCAAGAGAAGCGTTCTTTTAGGCTATGCCGACGCGCCGTTTCAAAAATAATGCTTACCTTTGCGGCATGAAAGACGAGACGCGACCTTCACAACCGATAGCGGACAGCCCCTACCCTGCCCTGAACCTGCCTGCCGCCGACCTCAAGCTGGGGCGCGACGAGGAGGGAGGCGTGACGGTGTTCGATCCGCTACGCCGCCGTCGCATTCGGCTGACGCCGGAGGAATGGGTGCGCCAGCATTTCACGGCGTACCTGATTCGTCACAAGGGCTATCCCGCAGGACTGTTGGGCAACGAAGTAAGCATCACGCTCAACGGCATGTCGCGCCGTTGCGACAGCGTGCTCTTCGGGATGGACCGGCAGCCACGGATGATCATCGAATACAAGGCACCGACGGTGGCTTTGACGCAACGGGTGTTCGATCAAGTGTGGCGTTATAACACGGTGCTGCGGGTGGAATGGCTGATCGTCAGCAACGGTTTGCAGCACGTGGTCTGCCATCTGGACAAAACAAAAGGCACCTATGACTTTCTGCCACAGGTGCCGGAATATGAGATGCTTTAACCCGAATCGGGTTTAACTTAGGATTCGAAAGCGCCGGGTCCCCAGAAACTATCATCCGTTTCCACGTCTTCCTTCACCCCTACGCCGGGAGTGCCGGGGTTGCTGGGCAGCGACGGGTTGGAAACGGGGTTGAACATCAAGTTCTCCTGTGCATTGATGTGCCAAGCGGTGAGCTCAGGCTGGCGATATATCTTCTTTTTCATAGTCGTATCATTTAGGGGTTTACTTGATGATGACCTTATTTCCTTGGTGGATGTAGATGCCAGGTCGCTGCGGCGACGCCATCCTTGTGCCGTCGATTCGGTACCAGGCATCATCGTCCTGAGTCTTGCCGATCCCCTTTGAGCGCAGGTCGCCGATGGCAGTTGGCACGTCGTCCACAGCCACGCTATAGGTTCTATACCCCAAGAGGTTTGTGGTCGGTGCGAAATAGGCTCTGAAGGCATCGACGGCAGCATTATTCATCTGGAAGTGGTTGCCTTCGTCGTTGAGGACATAGACACCCATCACGTTTTCCCTGGCGACTGTGCCCTTCATCGTGAAGACGGAGCCCATGCTGGCCGCCTTGAAGTCGGGAGAGAGGGCGACGTTGGAAGCCGTGAAGTGGAGCGGCAGACCCGTGAGATCAGCGCCATTGCCCCACTCGGCACCCGGCACGGCGATGATGTAAGGAACACCCGCCCTGAAGGTCTCGGCCTGCGAGAAGTAAACGGTGCCGTTTTCCTCGCGAGCGAACTGCATGATCCAGAAGTTCTTGCCCGTGTCGTCGCCGCTGCGGAACCAGTCGATGGGATAATCATTGCCACTCCAGGTGACCGTGACTCCGTTGACGTCGAAGGGCAGCGTGATGGTGCTCCAACCGTTGCCGCTGCGGTCGAAGCCGGTCAAGAACATGCGGTCGTAAGTGGCGGTATTGGCCGTGAAGGCAAAAGGCGTGGCGAAGTCGTAGCCGTCATTGAGGACGAGGTTCTCAGCGACGCCATCGCGGACGATGTTCGAGGAAGCTCCCGCAGGGACGGCACTGCTGGCATCCAGGAAGTAGAGCGTATTGCGATTGCCGCCTGTGACTTCTGTTATGCCGCTGCAACCACGAAGGTCAACAGCTGTCGCATCCACAGGTATGGCGATAGAGGCCGCAGGCTCGACGAAGGCTTTCGTGCCATCGGAAAGATAGTAACTCGCCGCTTGGACAAGGGCAAAGATGTCATAGAAATATGTTTTATTATTTGTATAATCACTATTCTTCATATATTCTGCCGTGAAAGAATATTCCTGGTCCCATTGTAGATCGGTGAATACCTCTGTCCACGTCACGGAACCATGAGCAGGCACGGATATCTGATGTACAGGACCTTCGCCTCTAGTACTTCCGCCTGTCCATGTCCAGAGAAAGAAGCATACTTTACCCTGATAATTCTGGTCGGAAGAGTTGGTGATTGTCCACTGGACCTCGGCCCGATTGCTCAGCAGCTTTGTTCCATCGGCAGAGAGCGGGGCGATGACACGCGTGAAGGCAAGATCGACGTCGTCGGTCACAGCGCCTGTCCCGGTGATGGTGATCGATGTCTCGCCGATGACATTCGTTCCGTCTTTGTCTGTTGCCACCCAAAGATGATAGGTACCGGGGTTAGGGAAGGCATAGAAGAGCTCCACGGGGAAGGTCTTGCCGGCTAGAACGGTGCAACCCGTAGAAGCGACGGCAGTACCCATTGAACCCGAAGTGCTGGCAAAAAGGAAGAGCTCACCATAGAATTCATCGGCGGTGTTGTTGACATGGGCCGTGATGGTCTGGCTGATGCCGGCCTTTGGGCTGTCGGGCAGGGTGAAAGAGGTGACATTCAACGACGTAGCAGGAACCAGCGTCAAGGAGATGGAGCCACCTGCGACCACCGCCAAGGCATAGTTGACATTGGCATTGACGTAGGGAATCCACTCATCGGTGCCGTGTATGCGGCAGAGGGCGACAATATGGTAGGTGCCATCGGCAAGGCCGCTGACAGCAACGTCCACCGATGGGAAGCCATGACCGAAGCTCAAAGGGTGCCCTGCATATCCTGTGAGATAATGCACCGTGCCGTCCTGGTCCACATATCCTATGCCGAAGTCAAACGTTTCCGTTTCCGTCAAGGAAGTCCAAGCACTGAAGGTCACCTGATTGCCATTCACGGCGCTGATGTTGCCATGCATGGGCGGTGTCTTGACGAGAGGCGTTGTCTCGCCCTCGTTCATCTTGATGCCGATGATGGCCTCCTGACCGAAGCTGTAACCATCTTCGGAGCTGCTGGCTCCAGAACCCGTGTTATTATAAGGATTCAGCACGGAGATGAGGAAGAAGCCGTTGTTCGAGCCGTTCCAGCCCCAGTTGATGTGGAACTTGCCTGCGCCGTCGTAGCCATCAACGACAAAAGCATGACCGCCGCCCGACGACTGACCGCCATAGAGCACGGGACGGGATTGGGCGAGCTCGTTGTAGAGCAATTCCATCCAATCGTCGAGATAATAGTTCTCGCGATCAACATAAGTGGTGGTGGCGCTATAGTCGAAATACGTCTTCAAAGCATCGTCGCAGAGTGCGAGAGCGGCCGAGGAGCCTTTGTTTCTGGAATCGGCATAGTCCATCTCGGCCGATGCGCCTACGGCAGCCATCAGCGTGGAGACGGCCTTTTTCTGTGCGGCAGTTTCCGAACCGTCGTAAGAGAGCTGCATGTTAGTCCAGTCGAAAGCGGTGTTAGCGGGGATGGCATCGACGGAGACATGACTGCCTCCCCAACTGCGTTCACATTGATAGGCCGGAATCTCCTTCGTGGTTGCAGCCGGCCACTGGTGGTAGTACATCACCTGCGCCATCGCCGTGGCCACACAGCCTGTGACACTCCGGTTACCGGTTAGGAAAAGGGGACAATCGTCGTTGTACGGCTCGCCCTGATCCCATGTCGTAGCCAACAAAGGATGAATGACATTCTTGATGGTGACCATTCGCGGTGCTCTGTGCTGAGCGGAGCCGGGATGAACTTCGAGCCACCGCAGTTCATCAGCATAGCCCTGCAGCCACGCCTTCATGTTCGACGGCATGTGCTGCTCGTCGAAAGTGCCGGCATCGGCATAGCCCAGGATCGGCTCTGTACGGTCGTCGCCGCTGACGATGACGAAACCGTGGCTTTCGCCGACATTGAAGACATAGTAATACGCCTCGGTGGACACGGGCTTGAGCGCCAACGTGTTTCGGGCAGCACGTATGCTGCGACGTGCGTTCTGAGGGCTGCGCTGCGAGAGGAAGTCGCGAGCCAACTGCTGGGCAGCATCGCGTGAGATGGGCTCTGCCCAAACCGCAGCCGATGCCATCAGCAACAGGAATAGAGATACAAATTTGCGCATAAGCTTATGATTTATTGATTTGTTGTTAAAGAGGGAACCATACGAAGGCGGCAGCATCCCAAAGGGCATGGCTGACGACGATGGCGGTGAAGTGCTTGGGGAACAGGCGATAGAGACCACCCCAGGCAATGCCGCAGACCAAAGCGGCCATGATGAGCATGAAATTCAAGGAGGAGAGATGGATGAGCGTGTAGGCTGCCGTAGCCACGAGGAAGCCCACGTTCGGCGACCAGCGCTCGGACAAACGGCGCTGCACATAGCCTCGCCAGAAAATCTCCTCGCCGGGGCCGATGATGAACAGCAACAACAGGCCGATGAGCGACGGTGAAGTGCCGGACTTGATGCCGTAGATCATATCGACCTGGGGACGGGCAAAGTCGAAGAGCAGCTGAGAGCATTTGTCGCCCAACCAAAAGACACCCCAAAGTACTACCGCAATGCCTGCGCCGAGCAACAGCTCTCGCCAGTCGGGACGAAGCTGCGGCCAGCCGCCGAAGACGATAGCCAACGTCGTCAACATGAGCGAAGCCACAGTCATCACCGCCCAGAAGTTCAGCTCCAAACCCAGAGAGGGGAAGAACATCACGAACCACAGGACGGCCGCAAGAGCGACGGAAGAAACAAGAGGTTTCATGGAGAGTTGAGAGTTGAAAGTTGAGAGTTGAAAGTTATTCGCAAGCGCCGAGCGGGAAAACGTTCAAAGGACTCTTGAGAGGACGAAGCCGAGGACGAGCAGGAGGCTGAACATGAGCTGCAGCTTGGCCGTGCGTTCGTCAAGGTTGACATAGGATTCCTTGCCACCACGTTCGTAGTTCAAGATGGTGCGGGCATTCTGCACAGCCACGGGCATAGCCAGGAACGAGACGCCGAGCCACCACGGTTCGATGCGCGCAATCATCAGACCAATGAGCCACAGGAAGGGTACCAAAACCTCGGCGGCATAAAGCCAAGCGCCGAAGCGACGACCCGTGAACATGGGGAAGGTGTGGATGTGGGCCCGATTGTCGGTTTCGATATCACGGACATTGTTGGCATGAAGGATGGCCACGGTGATCAGTCCTACCGGCACGGCCAACCATAGGACTTGCCAATGGATGGAGCCAGAGATGATGAAAGAGGTTCCGGTCATGGGAAGGATGGAGTAGCAGAGCGCAATAACCACGTCGCCCAGCGCCATATACTTCAGACGCGGATAGCAGAGCGAAAGCAGGATGCCAGCGACACCTATATATAATAAGGTGAGACCCGTGAGGCTCACGAGTGCCAGGCCTCCCAGGATGGCGATGATGTTCAGCGTGATGGACAGGCGCTTGAACTCCTCGATGGTGAAATGCCCATCGACCAGCGATCGCACGCCGAAGGTGTCGTCGGCATCGACGCCGCTGCGATAGTCAGCAATATCACTCCACACATTACCGGCGGCATGCACGAAGATGATGTTGACCAAAGCCCAAAGGGCAAACCACCAATTGACTTGAATACCATGAGCCCATGACCACATGATGGTGACAACAACGGGCATTGCAGATGCCGGGAACGACCACGGACGCGTAGCCAGGATCCAATCCTTGAGACTATGTTTCTTCATAATAATGATGTTTCTTACGTTAACGAACAACGACCTTCTTACCATTCACAATCATGATGCCTTTCTGCGGTGCGCTAAGGCGCTGACCGGCAACATTGAAAATGGAATTCTTCATTCGTAATTCATCATTCATAATTCCCTTAACGCCATCCATGTCTGGCTCGTAGCGACGGATGCCTGCGCCTTCAGACCCCCAAAGAGCCGTCGTGTTCACGGCCACGATAGGCCAGTAGTACGTGCCTGGCGTGAGGCCCTCGACCATGAAGGGCACGTCCACCGTAGCACCCGCAGGCACAGTAGCTTCAAAATAAACGTTCTTGTAGAACGAGAATTCGCCAAAGCGAGCCCCTACGTTGTAATAGATCCGCAGGAACATCTCGCCATCGAACTCCTCGGTGCCGGCGTTGCTCACCGTGATCTTACCCGTGAATGCGGGCACACTCCAATCGGTGGTGTTATCGTTGTCGAAGGTGAAGGCCTTCACGCTGAGGTGTTCGCCGGTCTCGCCCTGCGGGTTGATGTTCAACGTGGCCTGTCCGATAATCTTGGTACACTCCTTGTCCAAGGAAACGACCAAGATGTTATTTCCCACAATCTCCGGATTGAAGCTGAAAGTGGTTGCGCCGGACTCATTGGCTTCGAGGGTGATACCCGTGTAAGCGACCAACTTCACCGTGGAGCCGGAGCCGACGAAGAAGTAGATCGGGCCATAGTACTCGTCGCCAAGGTTTTGTACCGTGACGTTAACCTCCTGACGACGACCGATTTTATGTTTACCCGGACAGTCGAAGGCCGAGACTTTCAAGTCCACCTTGGGCTGGTTCCATTCCAAGGTGACCTGACCACCGCTGACCGTAGCCTTCACGAAGTCGCGCTTGACATTACCATTGGGCAACCACTTCTCCGTACCGACGACACGGCTGATAGGTACAATCTGATAGACGCCATCCGCCAGACCCTTAACCTCAAGCGTCTCGCTAGGGTAACCCCAACCTTTATCCAAGGGTGAATCGGAGGTATAGTAACTGCCGACCGGCACATAGATGCCATCGGGCTGAGCATAACCGAGACCGAAGTCAAAACTGTAGGTACTGAAGTTCTTATTAAAGTAGCTGGCTCCGATGAATGTTCCGGAAATGCCGACGATGGCAGAACTCATGTGAATATCCGTTGGCTGCTCGCCTTCGTTCTTCTTTATGCCGATGATGGCCACCTGTTGGAGACCATAGCCGTCGAGCGTAGCGCTGGCACCGGCGCCCTCATTGCTGCCAGGGTTAGCGACCGACAAGGCATAGTAACCGTCGCAGAAACCACCCCAACCCCAATTGACATGGAAGAGCCCATTCTCGAAGCCATCGACGAGGAAGAAATGGCCGCCGCCAGACGACTGACCGCCGTAGATGACAGGACGGCGAGCCTGCAGTTCGCTATAGATCAGCTGCTGCCAGTCGGCGTACATATAGTCGTCACGAACCACCTTACGGAGCGTCGCAGAATAGTCGAAGTACTTGATGAAAGCCGCACAGGCCATATCATCCTCTGCGCCAGTGCCTCCCGACGCGTTGTCGCGATAGTCGGCCTGCACTGCCGTGCCACAGACACGCATGAGCTTCGCCACAGCATTCTGCTCTTCGAGAGCGGCAGCTTGTTCAGCCTCATTTTCAGGTAATTCAGCCGAATAGACATCTTTCATCTTATCCCATTCGAAGGCCGTGCCAGCAGGAAAGCCATCAACGGTGAGCGAACCATGGTCCTCCCAATTCGTGCTGCCTTCGTAGCCAGGAATCGCGGCTGTCGTAGCGGCCGGCCAACGATGGTAGTACATCAACTGTGCCATAGCCGTAGGCACACAGCCCGTCACCGTTGAAGCCCCCGTGTGGAGTTTGGGGCAATCCTTGTTGTAAGGCTCGTTCTGGTTCCAATGCATCGTCAACAACGGCGCAATGGTCGAGCGGTTAATGGGCGCCTGGCTCTTGTCCTGCACATCAGAGGCTTGCAGCCGGCGCAGCTGGCGGGCATAGCCCTCGAGCCAAGCTTGCACAGGAGCCGGAACGACGGCGGCATCGAAGCTGCCATGATCGGCATAGCCCAAGATAGGCACAGCACGGTCGTCGCCACTAACGATGACAAAGCCCTCGTCCTGACCTACATTGAAGACATAGAAATAGGAATCACCACCCACGGCAGCCACATTCAAGCCCGGCTGACGACGTGCCGGCTTCAACGCCTTGGTGCCTTGGTGCTGGTGATGTTGAGCAATAAAAGCCGAAGCCTTGCGCAAGGCCTCATCCAGGCCGATGGGTGCAGCAAACATAACGGTTGCTACCATCAGCATCAGAACGGTAGAGAATAGTTTTTTCATATTGTTTTTGAGTTTTTCTGTCTATTTCTGGTTGCAAAGGTACGATTTCCGCACCGACCTCACAAGAAAAGGTGTGAAAAAATTCACTATACAGCCGTTTCTTTGCCATTAACTCCCCTAAAAAGGTGATGAATCCCCATAAGCAAAAAGGCTTATCAGGGATTCATCGGGGAGGGAGGGATAAATTTGGGTGACTAGTGGGACTCGAACCCACGACATTCAGAACCACAATCTGACGCTCTAACCAACTGAACTATAGTCACCATGTTGGAAATGCTCCAGCCTTATCGGCTTTTGCGGGTGCAAAGGTATATCTTTTCCGTGAAACCGCCAACATTTTCGCCCACTTTTTTCTAAAAAAAGCACGAAGCAGAGGTCTTGAGGGCGAATAGCCTTAGAAAAGCACTGCCATTTTGGCATAAAAAAGCTTAAACGCTTGGTCATTCTATCGCTTTTGCCTACCTTTGCAGAGTGAAACGCGTATGGACGTGTAGGCTGATACGTATAGACGTGTAGACTGATACGTATAGACGTGTAAGCCGATACGTATAGACGTGTAAAATTGATACGGCAGGACGATGCCTCTATATATTAATAAGGTTCGCGCGCGAAGGAAAATATGATGGACAACATCAACGATAGGAAACCGCTGCTGGGTATGACATCCACCGAGCTGAAAGGCGTGGTGGCAGAGCTGGGTATGCCTGCCTTCGCTGCCAAGCAGCTGGCGCAGTGGATCTACCAGAAGGGACAGGGCGACATCAGCCGCATGAGTAACATCAGCGTGGCCGCCCGTCAGCGACTGGCGGAGCGCTATGAAGTGGGACTGATGCCACCGCTGACGGAACAGCACAGCCAGGACGGCACCGTCAAGTACCTCTTCCCCACCCGATCGGGACAGCGCGTAGAAACCGTGTTCATCCCCGACGACGACCGCGGCACGCTATGCGTGAGCTGCCAAGTGGGATGCAAGATGGCGTGCCAGTTCTGCATGACCGGGCGTCAAGGCTTCCAGGGCAACCTCACCGCCACGGATATCCTCAACCAGATCTACGCCGTGCCTGAACGCGACCGACTGACGAACATCGTATTCATGGGTCAGGGCGAGCCGATGGACAACCTCGATGCCGTGCTGCGCACCACGGAGTTGCTGACGGCTGAATACGGATGGGCATGGAGTCCACGGCGCATCACCGTCTCGACCGTAGGCCTGAAGAAAGGCCTCAGACGTTTCCTCGACGAGAGTCCCTGTCATCTGGCCATCAGCCTGCACAACCCCTTCCACGAGGAGCGGGCAGCGATGATGCCGGCAGAGCGCAGCTATCCGTTGACCGAGATGCTGGAGCTGCTGCACGAATACGACTGGACAGGACAGCGCCGCCTCTCATTCGAATACATTATGTTCGGCGGACAGAACGACACGAACCGCCACGCACGTGAATTGGTAAGGCTGCTCGGCAACATCGAATGCCGCGTGAACCTGATCAGATGGCACACGCTGCCCGACGAGGACACCCTTCGCGAAGCCTCACCCGAACGCATGGTCGCCTTCCGCGACTACCTGACACATCACGGCGTACGCTGCACCATCCGTGCCTCGCGCGGTCAGGACATCGACGCAGCCTGCGGGTTGCTGAACACAAAGGAAAAGGGAAAATGAAAAGTGAGTAATAATAATAATATGATCAAGCAAATGTTTAAGTCCAATAAATCAACCACATGCAAGTGGAAAACGATGGTGAAAAGTAATTTGTATCTTTCACTTTTCACTCTTTCATTTTTCACTCTTCTACTTGTTTCATGCAAGAAAGAATTCGTGATACCACGTGCCAGCGGTCGCCCCTACGAAGTGATGGTGGTGATGAGCGACAAGGACTGGCAGGCGACCCAGGGACGTGCCTTGTTCGCCGTGCTCGACACGGACATCCCCGGCCTGCCGCAACCAGAACGCTCGTTCCACATCTCGCAGGTGGAGCCCAAACGCTTCGACAGCATCCTCAACATCTTCCGCAACATCATCCTCGTGGACATCAACAAACAGATCTACACGAAGACATCGATGAAGTTCATGCGCGACAAATATGCCATCGACCAGATCGTACTGACCATCCAAAGTCCTACGCCAGAGGACTTTGCCGACTTCTGCTTCGAACACGGGCAGGACATCATCGACTTCCTGACGAAGATGGAGATGAACCGCCTCATCAAGGAGCTGAAGGACAAATACTCGAAGAAGACGGCAGAGCTGGCCAAGGAAATCTTCGACTGCGAACTGCACGCTCCAGACGAAATCAAGAGCTTCAAGCGCGGCGAGAACTTCTTCTGGACATCCAGCAACGGAGCCTCGGCATTGGTCAATATCTGCATGTACAGCTATCCCTATGAGGGTCCTGAGACCTTCAACAAACAATACGTGCTGGCCAAGCGCGACAGCGTGATGGCTGCAAACATCCCTGGCACGCTGCCCTCGATGCACATGGCAACGGACACCCTGTGTACCACAGTCAAGCCCATCGTCGTCCACAACCAGTATGCTCTGGAAGCACGAGGACTATGGTATATGGAGAACGACGGCATGGGCGGTCCCTTCGTCAGCCATTCACGCGTGGACACCACCCGCAACATCGTCATCGTGGTCGAAGGATTCGTGTTTGCACCTGAAAAGATGAAACGCGGACTCATGCGACGCCTCGAAGGCTCGCTCTACACGTTGAACCTGCCTGACGAAAAGACAACCTCTATCGTGACGACCCTGGAAGAAGTGGCCGTGACGGCAGAGGACAGACGAAAGGCAAGAGAGGGGAAATGAATAATTAACAATGATTTAAGAATAAATGTAATATAGAATTATGGCAAAGATAAAAGTAGGAATTACTCACGGCGACCCCAATGGCATCGGCTATGAGGTCATCCTTAAGACCTTCTCAGACCCCACGATGCTGGAACTGTGCACGCCGATCATCTACGGCTCGCCGAAAGTGGCCAGCTACCATCGCAAGACGTTGGATCTGCAGGTCAACTTCAGCGCTATCAGCCAAGTGGCCGAGGCGCATGACGAAACCATCAACGTGCTCCATTGCACGGCAGACGAGGTGAAGATTGACCTTGGCCAACCCACAGCAGAAGCCGGCGAAGCCGCTTTGGCCGCACTGGAAAAAGCCATGAAGGACTGGCGTGAGGGATTGATCGACGTGCTCGTGACAGCCCCCATCAACAAACACACCATCCAAAGCGAGAAGTTCCACTTCCCCGGCCACACCGAGTATATCCAGAAAAGCGTTGGCAAGGATGGACAGCAGGCGCTGATGATCCTGATGAACGAGAAGATCCGCGTGGCATTAGCCACCACTCACCTGCCCCTTCGCGATGTAGCCTCAGCCATCACGGAAGATACCATTATGTCGAAGCTTCAAATCCTTCATCATTCTCTGCGCCGCGACTTCAGCATCGACAATCCACGCATTGCCGTGCTGGCATTGAATCCTCATGCCGGCGACAACGGATTGCTGGGTTCCGAGGAGCAGGACATCCTGAAACCTGCCATCGACAGCGCTGTAGAAAAAGGTATGCACGTGTATGGCCCCTTCCCTGCAGACGGCTTCTTCGGAGCACGGACCTATGAGTACTACGATGCCGTGCTGGCGATGTACCACGACCAAGGGTTAGCCCCCTTCAAGCTCCTCGCCATGGAGGACGGAGTGAACTACACCGCAGGTCTCGACATTGTGCGCACCAGCCCCGACCACGGCACGGCCTACGACATCGCAGGCAAAAGCGTAGCTGACGAGGCCTCTTTCCGTCATGCCATCTACTCTGCCATCGACATCTTCCGTGCCCGTAAGGCTTGGGATGAAGCACACCAGAATCCGCTCGAGAAACTTTACGTTGACAAGCGCGACCGTGCTGAGAGAGGGTGAATGGAGAGAGTTGAAAGTTGAAAGTTGAACTTTCGGAGCAGCGAGAGCAATCAAGCTTGCTTGAATTGCCGAGTCGTGACGAAAGTCAGCGAAGCTAAAGTTGAAAGTCAGTGAAGCTAAAGTTGAAAGTTGAATAATATATAGGTGGACGCAAAAGAATTACAACCCATAAAACTGCGCTATGGCATCGTAGGCAACTGCGAGGCTTTGAACCATGCGCTGGATACAGCCCTTCAGGTGGCTAAGACCGACCTGTCTGTTCTCATTACCGGCGAGAGCGGCGTAGGTAAGGAGATCATTCCTCGCCTGATTCACGACAACAGCCTTCGACGCACCCGCAAATACTTCGCCATCAACTGTGGCAGTATTCCAGAAGGGACCATTGACAGCGAACTCTTCGGCCACGAGAAAGGCGCTTTCACAGGAGCTATCGGTGAGCACGAAGGTTACTTCGGAGCAGCCGACGGCGGCACTTTGTTTCTTGACGAAGTAGGTGAACTGCCGCTGAGCACACAGGCGCGACTGCTCCGTGTGCTGGAGAACGGCGAATACATCCGCGTAGGCAGCAGCACCGTGCGTAAGACAAACGTACGCGTCGTAGCTGCCACGAACGTCAACATCCAAGCCGCCATCCGCGACGGCAAGTTCCGCGAGGACCTCTTCTACCGCTTGAATACCATTCCCATCAAGATGCCGCCCTTGCGCGAACGTGGCGAGGACATCGTACTCCTCTTCAAGAAATTCGCCATGGAGATAGCGGTCAAGTATCAGATGCCTGAACGGATAACACTCTCGCCCGATGCCGAAGAGATCATCAAGCGCTACAAATGGCCCGGCAACATCCGTCAGCTCAAGAACGTGACAGAGCAGATGTCCATCCTCATGAGGGACACGCGTGTCGTCACCCCCGACATCCTATCGGAATACGAAATCTGGCCGACCATCGAAGAACAAGGCGGTTTGGTAAGAGTGGGACACCACGATACGCACCACGACTATCAGTCGGAGCGCGAAATGCTGTTTCAGATGATCAATGCCCTCCACCGCGAAGTCAACGACCTGAAGCAGGAAATGGCTCATCTGACGTCACAACAGCCCATGCGCCCCAATTCTGTCGTGCCCGTCACAACCCCGGCATCGACGGTGCAGGTCTCTCCTGCCACACCATCCGTCGTTCCTGTTGTTGCAACCGCCAAGCCAACGATCAATATTCAAGCACCGCACACAGACTCAACGCCCTACGCCGAAGAATACGTCGAGGAGTCGCTGTCCATTGAGGAGCAAGAGAAGAAGCTCATCATCCGTGCGCTCGAAAAGAACAAAGGACGACGGAAACGCACGGCTGACGAACTTCATATCAGCGAGCGTACGCTTTATAGAAAGATTAAGGAATACGGACTGGACGAAAGTTGAAAGCAGAAAGTTGATAATATGAAAAGCAATACTATACTCGACAGAGTCCATCACATGAGTTCACGCTGGCAATGGAAAGGAAGAGTGAAAAGCAAACTGCATCTTTCACTTTTCACGCTGTCATTCTTCACTTTATTCCTTGTTTCCTGCTCCATCAGCTACAAATTCAATGGAGCCAGCATCGACTATACGAAGACGAAAACCATACAGATCAATACGTTCCCTATCCGTTCGTCATACGTATGGGCTCCCATGCAATCCATCTTCAACAACCGCCTGACAGACATCTATGCTCAGCAAACCAAGCTGCAACAGGTGAAGCGAGGCGGCGATCTCGTACTGTCGGGCGAAATCACAGGCTTCGACCAGTTCAACAAAGGCGTAGGCAGCGACGGCTACAGCTCGCAGGTGCAGCTGAAGATGACGGTGAACGTGCGCTTCACCAACAACAAGAAACATGACGAGGACTTCGAACGACAGTTCAGCGCCACAACGGAATACGACGCCACACAACAGCTCGTCAACGTGCAGGAAGAGCTCGTCACGCAGATGACAAAGGATATCGTCGATCAAATCTTCAACGCCACCGTGGCCAATTGGTAACTATGCAATCCCTCACGACCTACATTCAACGCCCCGAGCTCCTGAACGCCGAAACCGTGCAGGAACTCCAGCAATTGGTGGAGCGCTATCCCTCGTTCCAGACGGCTCGTCTGCTCTACTTGCTCGGACTCTTCTCGTTGCAGGACGAGCGCTTTGGCGCTGAGCTACGCAAAGCCGCTGTCTGCCTGCCCGACCGCCGTAAGCTCTTTGACCTGTTCGACAGCGAACATTTCAGCGGTACGTCAAAGACAGCTCCAGAGCCTTCGAGCGAGAAGACCACCGATGCAACAGCTACGAGTCAACCCGTCGATCGCACCCAAAGTCTCATCGAGTCATTCCTCGACCAACAGCCCGATCAACAACCCCGTCATGCTCATGCCGCCGATGCCACTGTCGATTATATGTCCTATCTCCTGCAACTGGAAGATGCTCATCAAGTACAAAATGCTGACAACGAAAGCGACCCTGACGAAGAGGTAGAGGAGGCGCTTGATGAAAAAGGTTCAACGGAGCCTACAACACCCCGAAATGACCCTTCCGACACCTATTTTACCGAAACTTTAGCCCGAATTTACATCAAACAGGGCAAATATGCGAAGGCAATTGAAATTATTAGGCGAATAAGTTTGATTAATCCGAAAAAAAATCGTTACTTTGCAGACCAAATCCGCTTCCTCGAGAAATTAATCGTCAACGAGCGGGCTAATAACGAAGATAAATAACAAATAAATATTTTAACATCATGTACAATCTACTTGTAATTCTTGTGGTCATCGCATCCATTTTCATGTGCCTCATCGTACTCATTCAGGAGTCTAAGGGAGGCGGTCTCGCCAGCGGTTTCGCCAGCGGCAATCAGGTAATGGGTGTTCGCAAGACCACCGATGTCATTGAGAAAGCAACGTGGGCTCTGGCAGCTGCCATGGTCGTCTTCAGCATTGCTTCAGTTTACTTCATCCCGGGTTCGTCCAGCAACGCTTCCGTCATGGAAGACGTCGCCATCGAACAGCAGGCTACTGCTCCCACGAATCTTCCCGGTATGCCCGCCGCTGAGCTTCAGGAGACTCCGGCTGCCGACGCTCCCGCTGAGGCTCCGGCTGAG
Source organism: Bacteroidaceae bacterium (assembly GCA_016280855.1). GTDB lineage: Bacteria > Bacteroidota > Bacteroidia > Bacteroidales > Bacteroidaceae > Physcousia. Next base: position 19,850 of record JAEEHP010000105.1, on the reverse strand, counting down.
ACACCCGCCAACTAAACTTGCGCTTCATGCTCAGACGGACTCTCAAGACTTTCGTCACGACCTGCGTCGTGGCCATGATAGCGCTGACCACAAAGGCCAGCGCTTTCGTTTTACCCTCCTATCAGCAAGTCGTCATTGACGTTGAAGATAGCGAAAACGCTGTGGTGAAAACTGCCGTGACGCTGCTGGAAAGCGACTTAGCACGAGTGCTACAAGCGCCGTTGCGCGTCAATAGCCACAAAGCGCAAATCGTCGTGGGGACATTGAACGGCACCGCTGACAAACGGCTCTTGCGCACGGGTGTTGACCTCTCATGGCTCATCAATCGTCCACAAGCCTTTGTGCTGGCAACAACCAAAGATGGCCGACTTCTGATAGCCGGCAGCGATGCCCTCGGCACAGCTTATGGTATCATCGAACTGACGCGCTTGTTGGGAGTCTCGCCATGGGAATGGTGGGCTGATGCTGACCCGGAAGCGAAGACTGAATTCCGTTTGGATGAAGGCTTCGTCACTCGTCAGGCACCCGACGTGCGCTATCGTGGCATTTGCTTGAGCAATCTGGAATGGGGGCTGCAAGTGTGGGCCAATGCCACCTTTGAGCCTGGCACACCTTACTTCATCGGCAGCCGCACGGCAGCTCGCATCTTTGAGTTGATGCTTCGTCTGCGTGCCAATCTGTTCTGGCCTCCCACCAGCGAGGAAGCCAACGCGTTTTTCGTCACCCCGGATTGTCAGGCCATTGCAAGGAACTACGGCATCCTTTATGGAAAAGACCTCGCACAGGCTTTGCCAACAGGCTATGACCAGCCGTTGATGAGCGAGGACGACGGTTTCGGGTACATTAAGCATTTCGCCACGCACGAAGAGACACAGCGCATCGGTGGCAACGGCGTGCTTTACCACACCGTTTACAAAGGCGCGCCTCACGATTATCTGTGGCTCGGCACAGCCAGTCCATTCCTGATGTACCAGCAGTTGACCGAAGCCTACTACCACGGTGCTTTCCGCACTTGGGTGTTAGACATTGGCGACATCAAGCCTCGCGAATACCAATTGTCGCTGTTCATGGATTTAGCTTGGGACATCGAATCGGTGGAACGGATGTCCGTAGGCCGACACATAGAGGAATTCATCGCCCAGAATGTCAGCCGCGACATCGCTCGCCTATCCTCTATTTATCTTAAGGAGCATTACCACCTGTCGTTCCAACGTAAGCCTGAACATCTGGCCTGCACCCGTACAGACGAAGTTGCCGACGGTCTAACCAACTGGAATGCCGTCCGCGACTTGCCCTGGAGCGAGAAGCGCATCCGCCACCGCCTCGGGCGCTACGATCAGCTGCAACGTAATGTGCGCTGGATAGCCGACTCGGTGCGACGCACTCATCCCAACCGCTACGATGCTTTTTACCAGTTGGTAGAATACCCCATTCTGTCTGCTGCCGCTCAAAATGACAAGTATCTGCTTGCTCAATTGGCGCGCCACGGCAAAGCCTATCTGCAGCGTGATAACGTTCAATCCACCTGGCGCCGTTCCGATGAGGCACACAACCTCGTGCAGACCCTGACCCTGCAGTACAACTCGCAACGAGGAGGCAAATGGCAGGGCATGATCAGCTCCAATCCACGAGCCTTGACCGTGTTCCAGCCTGTTCCCCGTTTTCAGGATGCGACCCCACTGCCAACAGACCTTCCTAACATCGCAACGTTCTATGGTGCCAGCTACAATGCCTCGAGTTTCTCAGGTGGCAGCATCCTTGATCCTGTTCTCGGATTAGGAGCCAGCATTCGGGCCATGCCTGTGCCGAAAGACTGTAATATCACCTATAAGTTCGCACATACTTTCACGGCGGCTCAAACATTGGAAGTAGAAATCCACATGTTACCAACCCATTCCATCGAAGCCCAACAACGCTTCATGCTGTCGCTTGACGGCGGTGCGCCTCAGACCTTCACCTACGACACCAGCGTGGGCAGTGAACAATGGAAGCAGAACGTGCTGCAGAACTATGCCGTAGTCATCGCTCATCTCCCCATCACGCAACTCAAAGGCGACCATGAGCTCAAGCTGTCGGCATTGGACGATGGCGTTGTCGTTGATGAGGTCTTCGTACGCAAGAATATTAATGTCGTAGAAAATTAAACAGCTAATCATATGTTTGAGAATCTATCCGAACGCCTTGAACGATCCTTCAAGATCCTGAAGGGCGAAGGCAAAATCACAGAAATCAACGTCGCAGAAACCCTGAAGGACGTGCGCCGTGCACTCCTCGATGCCGACGTCAACTATAAGGTAGCCAAGCAGTTCACCGACACCGTCAAGGAGAAAGCACTTGGACAGAACGTCCTCACTGCCGTGAAGCCACAGCAGATGATGGTGAAGATTGTCCACGACGAACTCGCTTTGCTCATGGGTGGCGAGACAGCCGAACTTGAACTGAAGAGCCGTCCCTCCATTATCCTCATGGCAGGTTTGAACGGTGCAGGTAAGACGACCTTTGCCGGCAAGCTGGCCAATATGCTGAAGACGAAGCGCAACCGTAAGCCTTTGCTGGCAGCCTGCGACGTCTATCGTCCTGCCGCTGTCGAACAGCTACGTGTGCTGGCCGAGCAGATCGGCGTGCCTATCTATATGGAACTGGACAACCAGGATCCGGTGAAGATTGCACAGAACGCCATCATCGAAGCACGCTCCAAGGGTTACGACACAGTGATCGTGGATACCGCCGGTCGTCTGGCCATCGACGAGAAGCTGATGCAGGAGATTGCAGCTATCAAGGCAGCTATCAACCCCGATGAGACGCTCTTCGTAGTAGATGCTATGACGGGTCAGGACGCCGTGAACACCGCCAAGGAGTTCAACGAACGCCTCGACTACACAGGCGTAGTGCTCACGAAGCTCGACGGTGACACTCGCGGCGGTGCTGCCCTGAGCATTCGCACCGTGGTGGATAAGCCCATTAAGTTCGTGGGCACAGGCGAGAAGATGGAAGCCATCGACCCGTTCCACCCGGCACGTATGGCCGACCGCATCCTCGGCATGGGCGACATCGTCAGCCTCGTGGAACGCGCTCAGGAGCAGTACGACGAAGAAGAGGCACGGCGTCTGGAGAAGAAGATCCGCAAGAACCAGTTCGACTTCAACGACTTCTATGCACAGATCCAGCAGATCAAGAAGATGGGTAACATCAAGGATCTCGCGTCGATGATTCCAGGCGTGGGCAAAGCCTTGAAGGACATCGACATCGACGACGACGCCTTCAAGAGCATTGAAGCCATCATCCTCTCGATGACACCCAAGGAGCGCACTCATCCCGAATGCCTCAACACCAGCCGCCGCCAGCGCATCGCCAAAGGCTCGGGCACAGACATTCAGGCCGTCAACCGCCTCATCAAGCAGTTCGACCAGACACGCAAGATGATGAAGATGGTCACCGATCCTAAGATGGCTCACATGATGGCGAAAATGCCCAGAAGATAATCTTTAACCATTAAACATTAAACTATCATGACGTTAATCGACGGAAAAGCCACAGCCGCCACCATTAAAGCCGAGATCAAGCAGGAGGTGGAGCGCATCGTTGCTGCGGGCGGCAAGCGTCCTCATCTGGCAGCCATCCTCGTAGGTCACGACGGCGGCTCAGAGACATACGTAAATAATAAGGTACGCGCGTGCGAAGAGTGCGGTTTCCGCAGCACCCTGCTTCGTTTTGAGGACGACTTGAGCGAGGAAGCGCTGTTAGCCGAGGTCGGGAAGCTCAACGCCAATGCCGACATCGACGGCTTCATCGTTCAGCTACCCCTGCCGCGCCATATCGATGAACAGAAGGTCATCGAAGCCATTGACTACCGCAAGGACGTCGATGGATTCCATCCCATCAACGTAGGTCGTATGGCCATCGGTCTTCCCGCCTTCATCAGCGCCACGCCCAAAGGCATCCTTGAACTGCTTCGACGCTATAACGTTGAGACCTCAGGTAAGAAATGTGTCATCCTTGGACGCTCGAACATCGTAGGCAAGCCTATGGCTCAGCTGATGATCCAAAAGGGCGTTGATGCCACCGTCACCGTCTGCCACTCCCGTTCCAAGACGTTGAAAGAAGAGTGCCGACAGGCCGACATCATCATCGCTGCTATCGGTCAACCAGCCTTCGTGAAAGCCGATATGGTAAAGCCGGGCGCTGTCATCATCGACGTAGGCACCACCCGCGTCCCTGATTCTTCTCGTGCACGAGGCTGGCGTCTGCAGGGCGATGTGGACTTCGACGCCGTAGCTCCCCAATGCTCGCTCATCACTCCTGTGCCTGGCGGCGTAGGTCCCATGACCATCTGCATGCTGATGCAGAACACCTTGGAAGCAGCCAAACGCAGAACCGTCTGATACAAAAAAATACCCGCCAGCTCATAGGAGTTGACGGGTATTCTTGTTTCAGATGGTGGCGTGCTCAATCTCTGCCACGACCGAAGAGGCGGAGGATGTAGAGGAAGAGATTGATGAAGTCGAGGTAAAGGGAGAGAGCACCGAGAATGGCAACACGACGAGGTGCTGCAGCATCGCCCGACGTCTCGGCAATCTCGGACATCTGCTTGATGCGCTGCGTGTCGTAAGCTGTGATGCCAACGAAGAGGAAGACACCGACGTAAGTGACGATGGCATCAAGCACGGAGTTGCTCCAGAAGATGTTGACAACACTGGCAATGATAAGTCCGATGAGCGCCATCATCAGAATGCCTCCCAAGCCCGACAGGTCGCGCTTGATCGTGAAGCCTAAGACGCTCATGGCTCCAAAGGTCAACGCAGAGGCAGCAAACGCCTGAGTGATAGAGCCGAGGCTGTAAGCAAAGAAGATGGAAGAAAGCGTAACGCCATTGACCACCGAATAGAGCAGGAAGAGCGCCGTAGCCATCGTGGGCGACAGGCGGTTGATGCCCCATGAGATACCCATTACCAACGCCAGTTCGCCGCCAAAGAGGATCCACACGATGGCTTGGTTGCCAAAGATAATGTTGAGCAGGGTGGGAGAAGAGGCGGTGATGAGCGCTGCACCTGCCGTGAGCATGAGTGCTGCCGTCATCCACAGATAGACGCGAGTCATCACGCCAGAGAAGGTGAGGGCACCGCTGGCCGACGGGTAAGACGAATTGGCGTAATTGCCACGATCGTAGTGGCCTTGTGTTTCAAAGTAGTTGTTCATTGTTTGTATAGATCTTGGTGTTGATGAATGATTATTCCTTAAATTGGCAGCAAAGATAGTGCCAAATCATGTTTCACGCACTATTTTTTCTCGAAAACTCGCATCTATTCACCAAACTTAACAAAAACCGCCTCACCAACAGCGTGCTTTTGGCTTATTTCTTTCCTGCAATCCGTTTGATGTGCTGCTTCAAGATGTGGTAGGCGGGCTGCGCCATAGCGCCGTGGTCGTAGCCCTGGATTTCGTAGAGCGTGACATCTTTGTGTCCCACGAGTTTCAGCATACGCCAGAAGTAAGCCTGCTCCTCGTAGCGTCCGTAGAGCTCGAGTTCGCGGTCGCCGGAGATGATGACGATGGGCGGAGCATCAGGACGCACGTAAGTGAGCGGGGCATACTGGTCGATGGTGGCCTGCAGGGGAGGAATGCCTTGCTGCTTACGAATGTTGTAGTGGGTGATGCACTGACCGCTGAAGGGCACAAGGGCAGCAAGCGAGTCGGCATCAACGCCGTACTTGGCAAGCCATTTCTTGTTCAAGCCAATCATGTCTAAGAGGTAACCGCCTGCCGAGTGACCTGCCACGAAGATCTTGCGTCGGCTGCCGCCGTATTGCCCGATGTTCTTGTAGGTCCAGGCTACGGCAGCTGCTGCGTCGTCGAGGATATCGTCGATATTGGCCTTGGGCAGCAGACGGTAGTTGGCGGCGACAACGACGAGCCCGCAGTTCCGTAGTTCGCGGTCGATGTGCTTGTTGCCCGCTTCAATGCCTCCGCCGTGAAACCACACCACCACGGGTGCATCCTTCACATCTGTGGGGTAATAGACATCGAGCTTGCAACGTTCCTGGGCATAAGCATCCGACGATTCTCGATAGGAAATGTCGTTTACCTGTTGGTACTGCGCCTTCGCAACCATCGTGCATAGCAGAAAGGCTAAAGCGGTCAGAATAGTCTGTTTCTTGTTCATGTCTGTTGTGTTTGATGATGAGCGATTCCAAAAGGGGATGCCTTTGGTTGGCATCCCCCGACGGTGAACATTCCGTTCACCCTTTTGTCTTTTGTTGTTACCGTTGAAGGAGAAGTTAGCGTTTCTTCGGCTGGTTCTTCTTGGCCTTCTTGATCTTGTCCTTGTCGTACTTGTCCCAGAGTTTCTTCTTGGCGCAAAGGTCTTTCTGAGCCTGTGTGCTGGCTTGTGCAGCAGCTTCGGCAGCAGCTTCGGCTTCAGGGGTAGCCCAAGCGAACTGGAATCCCTGTACCTTGTTCCATGCTCCGCGTGTGAAGTCGGGGAAGGCTACGCTGGCGCAGTTGTTGTCCATCGAGAGCGTTCCGAGTTCTGCCAGGCAGCACCATTCGGCGAGGTCGTAAACGTCCATGTCGAGGGGCAGACCGTTCTGCAGACAGTACACGAGACGAGCATCCATGAAGAAGTCCATGCCTCCGTGGCCGCCGACCTTCTGTGCCATCTCGCCATACTTCTTGATGATGGGATGCGTGTACTTGGCCACGAGTGCGTCGTGTTCAGCCTTGGGCAGGAAGCCGTGGCTCGAGAGATCGTCCACCTTAGGTGCAACGCCGCTGGCACTAAGCTGGCTCTTGTCGAGAGCGAAGTGCTGCTCAGGGTACTTGGTGGCATAGCCCTTGGTGCCGGTGAGCTTGAACAGACGGTTGTAGGGCTGGGGATTCATGACGTTGTGCTGGATCTCGACGACCTTGCCCTCGGCAGTACGCATGAGGGTGGTTGTCTGGTCGCCATTACGATAGTTGGCAGGGCGCTTGCCCGTCTTGGCTTCGACGTAGTCAGGGCCATGAACAGCCTTGGTGTCCATAGCAACGAGCGTGGTGAAGCGGTCGCCGCGGTGGATGTTCATCGTGAGTGCCACAGGACCGAGGCCGTGGGTAGCATAGACGTCGCCACGATTCTCCATGTTGTACTTCATGCGCCATCCGAGCTTGTCAGGATCGCTGCCGTTGGGATTCTTCCAGTAGTAGTCCCAGAAGTCGTCGAGGTTGTGGATGTAGGCACCTTCGCCACGCAGGATCTCGCCGAAAACGCCGTGCTGCGCCATGTTCATAGCGTTGAGCTCATACCAGTCGTAGCAGCAGTTCTCAAGGATCATGCAATGCTTGCGCGTCTTCTCGCTGAGGTTGATGAGTTCCCAGCACTGAGCGAGGTTCATGGCCGACGGCACTTCGATGGCGGTGTGCTTGCCGTTCTCGAGGGCACACTTGGCAACGGGGAAGTGGTGATCCCAGTCGGTAGCCACGTAAACGATGTCGATGTCAGGACGTTGGCATAGTTCTACATAGCCGTTCTCGCCGCTGTAGATAGCAGCAGGGGGAAGGCCGGCATCGCGCAGGTATTTCTGACAGGCCTCTGCACGTGCTTCTTCATAGTCGCAGAGGGCTACGATCTGAACGCCAGGGATATATGTCCAACGGGCGACAGCTCCAGGGCCACGCATGCCCAATCCCACGAAGGCTACGCGCACGGTCTCGAGCTTGGGAGCCGTGAGCTGCAGGACATCGGTTTGGCCGGCATCGCGCTGAGGGGTGTTAATGACAATTGTTCCTTTTTCCCAGTGCCAATCATTGTTGGTGACAGAGAGCGACTGGGCATTTGCCGAGAGCGACAAAACTGCCGCTGCAACCAGTGTTAGAAGTTTCTTCATGATGAAAATGTCGTTAGTTTAAAAAAAGTTTGATGATTTTGGTGCAAAGATAGTACGAAAAGCTGAAATTATGTGTATCTTTGTGGCAAATTTTAAGAAAATCTTGCATTCTATGCCTAAAATAAGCTGTTTTCTTCCATTTGCCGATGAAAAAGAGGGGCAATTGACGATAGAAACCCTACGCGCTGACGCCAACGTGGCCGACATACAGCTCATCGAGACGCCGTTCCAGACGAAATCGCTGCGACGGATGAGCGAAGGTGTCTCTACCCCTTATATTTTGCTCTATACCAAATGCTTCGACCTTCAGCTGGGCTATCACGCCCTGACGCGCCTCGTCAGCGTGGCTGAAGACACAGGCGCTTCGATGGTGTATGCCGACCATCGGCAGCAACTGCCCTCAGGCGAGATTGTACCACGACCGCTCATTGATTATCAACTGGGCAGTGTGCGCGACGATTTCGACTTTGGCTCCGTGCTACTGCTGCGCACAGAGGATGTGCAGGCTTACTTCGCCCTGGAGCGTTTGCGAGAATACCAGTTTGCAGGGCTGTATGACCTGCGGCTGTTCCTCTCGCGAAGGATGCTGCCCGTGCACATTAGCGAGCCTTTATATACTGAAGTCGAAACAGATACGCGTCTCTCAGGGCAGAAGCAGTTTGACTATGTCGATCCTCGCAATCGTGCGCGTCAGATAGAGATGGAACGCGCGTGTACGCGACACCTGAAAGAGATCGGTGCGTTGCTGGCGCCAGACGAGTTCGACGAGATCAAGTTCGAGGAGGAGGAGTTTCCCGTCGAGGCCACCGTCGTCATCCCTGTCCGCAACCGTGTACGCACCATCGAGGATGCCATCCGCAGCGTGCTGAAGCAGAAAACCACGTTCCCGTTCAATCTGATTGTGGTTGATAATCACAGCGATGACGGAACCAGCGAAGTCATAGAACAATGCAAAGCCCCCCATTCAGCCCCCGAGGGGGCTACGGCACTTCCAAGAGCAGACATCAAGGGTATAGAAGCCCCCTCGGGGGCCGTAGGGGGAGCCTCCCTCATTCATCTCATTCCCTCGCGCGACGACTTAGGCATTGGCGGCTGTTGGAACCTGGCCGTGCACCACGCTGAGTGTGGACGCTTCGTGGTGCAGTTAGACAGCGATGACCTGTACAGCGGCAAGGACACCTTGCAACGCATCGTAGATGCCTTCCGCGAACAGAGGGCTGCGATGGTCATCGGATCCTATCGCATGACGGATTTCCAACTGAACACCCTGCCTCCTGGAATCATCGACCATCGCGAATGGACGCCTCAGAACGGACGCAACAATGCCCTGCGCATCAACGGCTTGGGAGCGCCGAGAGCATTCTACACGCCTGTCTTACGCAAGATACAGATTCCCAACACCAGCTACGGCGAGGACTACGCCTTGGGATTGATGATTGGACGCCGCTATCGCATCGGTCGCATCTTCGACGAGCTCTATCTCTGCCGCCGTTGGGAGGGCAACAGCGATGCTGCCTTGTCCACCGAGAAGGTCAACAAGAACAATCTCTACAAGGATCAGCTGCGCACGACTGAGATTCTCGCACGACAGGCGCTGAATCGCAAATGGCGTCGCGAAGTGACTGAGGAAGAGGTGGATGCCTTCTTCGAGCAAGAACTGCAAGCATGGACAACAGCACGCCAGCGCTACGACGATCTCAATGCCCACGTGCAGCAAAAGGCGCTACCCCTGAGCGTGCCCGCCAGTTCTACTGACGGAAAAGCGCCACTCCCCGACATCTCCCTCACGGCCCAATGGAACCCCGCTCGCATCGTCTCGACAGCCGCCAGCATTGACAAGGCAGCCATCGAGGCACGACCCTGTTTCCTGTGCGACGAGAACCGTCCCAAGGAGCAGCACTCCCTGATGATCGAGCGCCACTACCAAGTCCTCGTCAACCCCTTCCCCATCCTACCGCATCACTTCACGATTCCCACACGTCGCCACAAGCCGCAAGCCATCTGGGAGCACTTCGGCACGATGCGCCACATGGCATGGACATTGCCCCACCACATCGTCTTCTACAACGGTCCTGTCTGCGGTGCTTCGTGTCCTGACCACATGCATCTGCAAGCAGGTTCACGTGGCATAGTGCCCATCGAACGCGACTGGGAACTCTATGAGAATCAACTCGAAAAGCTATACCCGCTGACAGGCGGCGAGACGCAGGAGATGGCCGATGCGGGCAACACGAGCCAGCGCTGCGGGCTGTTCCTGCTCAAGAACTACGTGTGCCCCGTCTTTGTCATACGCTCGATGCCGCAGGAGACGGACAGCCTGCTCTGCCAGCGCCTCTATCGCGCACTGCCCATCCCCGAAGGCGAGAACGAGCCCCGCATGAACGTCATCTGCTGGCGACAGGCGGGCAACGAGAGCCGAAGCGACGAGATCGTCACGCTCGTGTTCCCAAGAAAGAAGCACAGGCCTGATTGCTACCTCGACGGAACGCTCATGGTCAGCCCAGGAGCCCTCGACATGGGAGGTCTCATCATCCTGCCGAACGAAGAGGATTTCCACAAGATCACACCCGTGTGGGCTGTGGAGATACTTAGGGAAGTGACCATGACCAAGGAGGAGTTGAAGCCAATTATCGAGGAAGTGACAGATAAGCCCATAGACACGCCTCCTGCCCCACATGTGAGTGAGGGAGTGGATGCCAATAACACTCATCATAGACCGCTTCCTCAACATTCTGCTTCCTCCCTCTCAGGGATGGCAGGGAGTGAGTCGTTGTCGGTCGGCCTCCTCTCCGCTCAGTCCATACGCTTCCGTCTCAACGGCGAATTCTCCGCCAAGGGCAATACGCACTCCGGCGAACAGGAAGTGACCTACAGCGATGGCGGTTTGCTGTGGAACGGACAGGTGTATCGCCAGCTCACGTTCCGTCCTGCCGACGAAGCGTCGAGTTTCACCTTGGAAGACGTAGTTATAGGCAAAGATTTCCACTGGGAGCGTCGCGAACGTCAGACATTCCTTGGCACACTGCGTTTGGTCGTCGATGAGGAAAACATAGTATGTATCAACGACATAGACATTGAACGCTACCTCGAGAGCGTCATCAGTAGCGAGATGAAGGCGACATGTTCACTGGAGTTCCTCAAAGCCTCGGCGGTCATCAGTCGCAGCTGGCTCTTTGCACAGATGGAGAAGCGGCAGAAGATGGCTCAGGGCGGCAACAACTTCTTCTCGTTCACAAAGACCGACAACGAGCTCATCCGTTGGCACGACCGCGAGGATCATACCATATTCGACGTCTGCGCCGACGACCATTGCCAGCGATACCAGGGCATCACACGAGCGTCACGACCCGAGGTGCACGCAGCGGTCGCTGCCACTCGCGGACAAATCCTCACCTACGACGGGAAGGTCTGCGACGCACGTTTCTCCAAGTGCTGCGGAGGACGCACAGAGACCTTCGAGACGTGCTGGGAGAACGAGCACCATCCGTATCTCGAGAGCGTGGAAGATCCGTTCTGCAACACCTCCGACGAACGTGTGCTGCATCAAGTGCTCAACGACTACGACTGCGAGACGCACGACTTCTACGAGTGGCAGGTGGTGCTCACTCAGGAGATGGCACAGGCCTACATCACACGCCACCTGAAGATGGACCTGGGCAGCATCATCGGATTAGAGCCACTCGAACGCGGCCCTGGAGGACATATCATACGATTGAAAATCACCGGCTCGGAACGCACCTTCACCATCGGCAAGGAACTCGAGATACGCTCAGCACTGAGCGAATCCCACCTCAAGAGCGCCAACTTCACCGTCGAACGACAGGACATCGACGCCGACGGCGTGCCGGCTCGCTTCATCCTCCACGGCAAGGGATGGGGCCACGGCGTGGGCATGTGCCAGATCGGCGCCGCCGTCATGGGCGAACAGGGCTACACCTATGAGCAGATCCTGAGTCATTACTACAAGAACGCTAACATCACTAATATCTATTGAATTCTATGAAGAAGAATCTTTTAACTATCCTTTTCCTTAGTGTCACAGCCGCACTATCCGCACAAGAAACTACCTCCTCCCTCACCCAGTATGTCGATCCCCGCATCGGTTCGGGCGACCACGGCCACGTCTTCGTCGGCGCCAACGTGCCCTTCGGCATGATCAACGCAGGCCCCACACAGCTTGAAGAAGGTTGGGACTGGTGCTCAGGCTACCATGAGACGGGCAAGAAAATCATCGGCTTCGGACAGCTCCACCTCAGCGGCACGGGCTGCTCAGACCTCGGCGACGTAACCATCCAGCCAGTCACAGGCAATGTCGCCTACTCACGCGAGGGAGTGGCCACAACCTACTGCCACGAGAATGAAGAGGTGCGACCGGGCTACTACAGCGTACTCTTAGGCACCGACAAGAAAGCCGCCGATGCCAGCAAGTTCATACGTACCGAAGTAACGGCCGCAGCCCGCAACGCCATGTACCGCATCACCTTCCCGAAAGGTGCAAAGGTCAACGACCTCATCGTCAATCTCAAGGATGCCGTCAGCGACCAAGTGCTACATTCCGACCTCAACATGCTTGGCGACCGCCTCTGCGTGGGCTTCCGCAACAGCCACGGCTGGGCCTATGATCAGCATTGCTACTTCGGTATGCGCTTCTCACGCCCTGTGAAGGCTGTTGACAATCCCGCCCAGCACTACTATCGCCTGAGTTTCGAACCTTCGGACGAACCGCTCATCGTGACCGTCGCCCTCAGCCCCGTCTCGGAGTCCAACGCCCTGCACAACATGTTGCCTGCTGCCGCCACTTTCGACGAGACACGTAAGATGGCCGATAATAAGTGGAACATTTATCTCGGACACATCAACGCTACCTTCGCCAACGACCGCGACCGCCGCATCTTCTACACCGCCATGTACCACTTCATGGTGGCTCCACAGTTGTGGGACGATGCCAACGGCGACTGGCGCGGCGCAGACAACCGCGTCTATCGCAGCGACCGTCCCTGGCCGTCCATCGCACCTACGCCCTTCGATGAGCACCCCCGCTATGTCACCACCCTCTCCCTCTGGGACACCTACCGCGCTGCCGCTCCCCTCTCCACCATCATCCTGCCTGAGATGATGCCCAGCATCGCCACCACCTACCTCCGCATCTTCCGCGAGCAAGGCAAGCTGCCCGTGTGGCACCTGATGTCGCAGGAGACGGACTGCATGGTCGGCTGTCCTGCCGTGCCCATCCTCGCCGACGCCCTGCTCAAGGGCTATGTCAAGGACTCCCTCGAAGCCGTGAAAGCCATGACGGCGAGCCTGCTCATGGACGAGCGCGGATTGGACGACATGAAGCGCTACGGCTACGTTGCCAACGACCACCATGGCGAAGGCGTTTCGCGTACCTTAGAATACATGCTGGCCGACTGGGCTGCCGTGCAGGCGGGCAAGGCTTATCTCAAGAACCACAAGGACGAGGAGCTCAGCAAGGCCATCGACTTCCTCGACCGCCGCTGCCACAGCTATCCCCAGCTCTACGACAAGCGCGTAGGCTTCTTCCGCGGCAAGAACTCCGACGGCACATTTGAGGGTCTCGAAGGCTTCAATCCCAACCACCAGACGCGTCCCTTCACCGAAGGCAATGCATGGCAGTACCTATGGCTTGTGCCTCACGATGTCGAAGGGCTCATGCAGCTGCTCGGAGGTCGCGACATCGCCGTGCGTCGCCTCGACAGCCTCTTCATCGCCGACAGCCAATTGAACGAAGAAGCACAGCCCGACATCAGCGGCCTCATCGGACAATATGCCCACGGCAACGAGCCCTCGCACCACATCGTCTATATGTACGCCCTCATGGGTCAGCCGCGCAAGACCGCCAAGCTCGTCCATCAGATCCAGCGCGAGCTCTACACCGACCAGCCCGCAGGCCTCTGCGGCAACGAGGACGTAGGCCAGATGTCGGCTTGGTACATCCTCTCGGCACTCGGCTTCTACCAGGTGGAGCCCTGTGGCGGACGCTATGTCCTCGGCTCTCCGCTGGTCAAGGAAGCCACGCTGCAAGTCGGTGGTGGCAAGACCTTCACCATCCGCACCCACGGCCTCTCGGAGAAAGCCTTCTACGTCAAGCGCGCCCTCTTGAACGGAAAGCCCCTGCAGCGCCAAAACCTCTCCAACCCCCATCGCGGCGAGGAAGGCGCACTCATCCTCAACCACGAGGACATCATGCGCGGAGGCACGCTGGACATCTACATGACCAAGTAATTCCACTACGTTCATGCTCATGACCAAGTAATTCCCAACATTTCAAAGAACGCTTTTCTTAGCAAGCCTGGGCGCCCCTTCGCCCGGGCTTTTTCGTCTATTCGTGAAGGCTCCTACGTCTATTCGTGAAGGCTCCTACGTCTATTCGTGACGGCTCCTACGACTATTCGCATTCGCGACTGCGAGCACTCGTGGGATGCGCCGTGGCCGCTCTCGTTGATGACGATGAGCTGCTGCTTGCCGCCAAGGGTGTCACGTTTCGTTACCCCCTTGTCCTCCTCGTCAACATGATCGAGCAGAGCCTTGCGGCTATTGCTGTACCCAAGGGCCTTGCGCACGCCTTTCCCTTAGACGCTGCAAAGATACAACATTGAGATTGCGGTTTTCGAATGATTGCACGAAAAAATTGCAAAATTTCATTCCGAACGGCGCTTGCAACACACAACCCCGTTACAGCGTTACAGCGTTACAGTTGTAAAAACAATAGTGATAGGGTCAAAAATCAAATCTATATTTATATATATATTATATATATAATATATATATAAATATAGAAGTCTTTTTTAGGAATCGAAAACGTGTTTGAGAACTGTAACGCTGTAACACTGTAACACTGCAACGCTGCAACGAACACGCTGCAGCGACTATATCCCTACACCTTCCTCACAGGGTCACACGTTAACCCACAACCTAACTTCTTGAAAATCTTGCGGTCAACCTCTCCGAGCATCACGGTGGCGTGAACCTGACAGCCATCCAACTGGGGTAATGTGTCGAGCGCACGGCGACAATTATCGTCGTGTTGGGAGAGCACAGCGAGAGCAATGAGCACCTCATCGGTGTGCAAACGTGGGTTGTTTCCGTGCAGCATCGACGTTTTCATGCGCTGAATAGGCACGATCATATCCTGCGGAATCAGCTTCAAACTATGGTCTATGCCCGCCAAATACTTCGTCGCATTGAGCAAAAGTGCCGCACATGGACCCAACAAGTCAGAGGTATCAGCCGTGATGATGGTGCCGTCCTCCAGCTCTATGGCCGCCGAGGGCGTACCGCTCTGCAAGCGGCGTTCGTAGGCGGCTACTGTCGTTGGACGTGAGGCAGTTGTGAGCTTCATCTGCTTCATCAGCAACGCGATTTTGTTCACCTCCTCGTTGCCTTTCTTGCCATCCAGCATCTCGCCCAGCGCAGCATAATAGCGCCGGATAATCTCCTGTTTCGAGGCTTCGCAGCACACTTCGTCGTCCGAAATGCAGAATCCAGCCATGTTCACACCCATATCCGTGGGCGATTTGTAGGGACTTTCGCCGTAAATGCCCTCGAATATAGCGTTCAGGACAGGGAAAATCTCGATGTCGCGGTTGTAATTGACCGTCGTCTTGCCGTAGGCTTCGAGGTGAAAATGGTCGATCATGTTCACGTCGTTGAGGTCGGCTGTGGCGGCCTCGTAAGCCACGTTCACAGGGTGTTTCAGGGGAATGGACCAGATGGGGAAGGTCTCGAACTTGGCATAGCCCGCCTTCACGCCGCGGCGGTTCTCGCCCCACAACTGGCTCAGACACACGGCCATCTTGCCGCTGCCGGGACCAGGAGCCGTAACGACCACCAGCGGTCGCGAGGTCTCCACGAAATCGTTCTTGCCGAAGCCGTCCTCCGAATCGATCAGCTCGACATTCGTCGGGTAGCCCTCAATCAAATAATGGTAGTACACGCGCACACGCCCGAGGCGCTCCAGCTGCTCGCGGAAAGCCACTGCCGAGGCCTGACCGTTGAAATGAGTGATGACCACCGACGACACCAGCAGGCCGCGTTCCGTGAACACATTACGCAGACGCAGCACGTCCTCGGTGTAGGGGATGCCCAGGTCGCCGCGAACCTTGTTGCGCTCGATGTCCTCGGCCGAGATGACGATGAGGATCTCCACGTCATCCTTCAGCTGCATCAGCATCTTCAACTTCGAATCGGGCTGGAAACCAGGCAGTACGCGCGAGGCATGGTAGTCGTCATACAGCTTGCCGCCGAACTCCATGTAGAGTTTGTCGCCGAACTGAGCGATGCGTTCTTTGATGTGCTCCGACTGGATGCGGAGGTATTTCTCGTTGTCAAAACCCTGTTTCATGATGCAGTAGAAAAATAAGAGGTGAGCACGTACGCATTAAAAATTCGGCACAAAATTACATATTTTCATCGAAAAAGCCAAGAAAACGACGCAAATAAACCCAAAATCGAAACGATTTTCATCACGGCACAAGGCTTGACCATCATCTTGCCCTTCCGTACAATCGATGACAGGGAAATTTTTCCCTCACATCAAAACACAACAAAAGGGCCGCTTCGCAGCGACCCTGTTGCTTCAGTCTTTAGGTATTAGTCCGTTTAAGGTAAAAAGATTGTTTATTTCAGGATAACGGCTACAAAGGTAAGGCCAAAAGCGATTCGTTGTTCTCCTAAAAACATGTTCTACAACATATTTTCGTGCTTTTCTAAGCTTTTCCACTATCAAATCGTAAGAAAGCGCAATCGAAACAGCGGCGTTTTGCCAACTCCACTTTGCAATTCACGCCATCAAGGAACGCCGTTTCAACGATGATAAGCGACCATTCCGACGATGGGTTGCCTTTCAATCTCTCCGACATTAAATCCCTCTGATTCAGCCGCTTCTCTCAATTCGCATTCAAACTGTCCAGCAATGCCTCCGACGAAGCTGACGGGGAGGTCTGAACGATTATAAGCAGCTACATTACGACGGAAGAACGAACGGAAAGCTGAAACGAGCAGCGCATGAATGCCTGCATCCTCGCGATGCTCGACAAGGAAAGGCACCAGCGAGGCCAGGAAACGGTTCGCCAATGGCTGGCGATAGACGCGGTCGATGATGTCCGTCTGCGTCAACTGGAAGCGCTCGAAGAATGCCTCTTTCAGATCCTCACCAAGCTGCCCTTTCAGCAGATCGCCGACCAGCGTCCGACCCAACACAGCCCCACTGCCTTCGTCGCCCAGAATCCAGCCCAGTGGTGACACATTGCCAACAATCTTTTCGCCGTCATAGTAGCATGAGTTCGAGCCAGTTCCGAGGATGCATGCAATGCCTTCTTTAACGCCAAACAGCGCACGTGCAGCCCCAAGCAAATCGCTCTCGACACACACCTGAGCGCCCTTGAAAACGCGCTCGAGCACGTCCCTCACCACCTCCGTGTAAGGAGCCACACAACCTGCACCGTAGAAGAAAACTTGCAGCTCGCCACTTGCAGCAGCACCCATCGGTTCGCCCATAGGCACCACCGCCTCATAGCAGCCCAGCGTCGCCGCCACGCCCTCTACGATGCGTTCGATCGTCTCTTTGTCGTCGCGCACGGGGTTGATGCCAACGGAATCCACCTTGACATCGTCCTTACCCTGGCGCATCCAAATCCATGTGGCTTTCGTGGAGCCACTGTCAACTACCAGTTTCATGCCACAAAAGTACACAAAAACTGCCATTCTTCATCAAGAATCATCAAAAAACTACACCTTATTTATTAAAAAAGAGGCTTTGAGAGGCAAAAATGAACGTTGTTTCGCAAGATTTTTGTAACTTTGTCGCCAAAATCATCAAAATTCATTCACTATGCGTCATTCATCCCTTCTGATAATCTCGTTGCTGGCCTTGTCATCCGGCAGCATGACAGTCGCACGGACGCTTCCTTCGAAGCTCAATGCCCCCGACTCCATCATCCAGAACTACAGCGATTCGCTCAGCGCACTCCTGCAGCGCCAGAGTTCAACCTCTACGCAGTCGCAACCCAACCCCTTCCTGTTCCGTCTGATGGGACCCGGCACGCTCTTTACCAGCGCTTTAGCCCAGCAGATGTCGCAGCCGTCATCCACAGCCGCCCCCTCATCGCTGCCATCGCTCGGCACAACCACTGACCACCAACTGTTGCTCAGCGAGGCCTCAAACACTCAGTTGTCGAAAGCCTATGCCCACTACCCGCAGCTCTTCACAACCACACAAGCTGAATTAGACGAGAGTGGAGGCATCAGAGCCGAAGTCACAAAGCCCATCGTTGAAGAACAGAAACTCGCCGAGAAAATCGCTGAGGAACTGCCCGACGTGGAAGTCGAAGCCGTCGAACCCGAAGTCAAACGGCCCAATTTCTGGGCGTTCAAAGGCAACGGAGGACTGCAGTTCACGCAGACATACCTCTCCAAGAACTGGTACAAAGGCGGACTCAACAGCTATGCCATGCTCGCCCTGCTCAACATTGAAGCCAACTTCGACAACAAACGCAAAGTGCAGTTAAACAACAAGTTCGAAGCACGACTGGGTTTCCAGACGACGGAAAATAGCGTACCCAAGTTCCGTCCAACGGACAACCTGCTGCGTTTCACCTCCAACCTTGGCATCAAGGCCATCGGAAATTGGAACTACGCCGCACAGCTGCAGCTCCAATCGCAGCCCTACCGTGGCTACAAGGGCAACACGACACACGTCAACTCCACCTTCCTCTCGCCGTTGTACGTCCGCAGCTCTATCGGTATGGACTACAACATCCAGAAAAAGCGCTTCAAAGGAACGTTGAAACTCGCCCCGCTCTCCTACGTCATCACCTATGTCAAGGTGGACAGCATCGCACAGCAAGCCTTCGGATTCAATCCCGGACACAACGCCCGCCACACATGGGGTCCTAACATTCAGTTCACCTTCGACTACCAAATCACGAAGGACATCAAGTGGTCATCGCGCTTCTATTGGTTCTCCAATTTCAAGTCAACCCTCATCGAGAACGAGCACACCTTCAACTTCACCATCAACAAGTACCTCAGCGCCAAGCTCTTCCTCTATCCCCGCTACGACGACACACGATACTACAACCTCAAGAAGGACGAAGCGGGCAACCTCACAGAAGACAGCGCACGAGAAACCCACTGGATGTTCCAGGAATTCCTGTCCCTCGGCATCAACTACGACTTCTAACATCTGCTCATGACCATCAAATACGCCAACTATATCAAGAGTAGCGCGCTCATCAGCCAGTGCCCGGAGCACAACCGCCCCGAGTACGCCTTCATCGGGCGTTCCAATGTCGGCAAGTCGAGCCTCATCAACATGCTCACAGGCAACAAGAAGTTGGCGAAGACCTCTGCCACGCCGGGCAAGACACTGCTCATTAATCACTTCGTTATCAACAACGACTGGTACCTCGTTGACCTCCCCGGCTACGGCTTCGCCAAGCGCAGCAAAACCGAACGCGCGAAGCTCGAGCAGATGATCTCCAGCTATATCCTTCAGCGCGAATGCCTTACAAACCTCTTCCTGCTCATCGACTGCCGCCACGAGCCCCAGCAAATCGACCTCGATTTCATGCAATGGCTTGGCGAGAGCGGGATACCCTTCAGCATCGTCTTCACCAAGGCCGACAAGCTCTCAAAGCAAGCCCTCACCTCCAACATCAACGCCTACCTCAACCGTCTCGCCGAGGATTGGGATCCCCTCCCACCCCACTTCGTCACCTCCTCCGAGACGCGTCAGGGACGCGACGAGCTGCTCAACTACATCGAGGAAATAAACAGGGAAATCAATAATAATATATAAGTCCGCCTTTCTTTGAAGGTTACTTGATTACGATTCTTGCATAAAGGATTAACTCGCACCTTCAAAACAAAGGCAAATTCTCAGATTGTCAAATCGTTAAAATAATTATATGGACAAAAACACAGTAACAGGATTTATCCTCATGGCCCTCGTGCTCATCCTCTTCTCAT
>JAEEHP010000104.1 GCA_016280855.1 Bacteroidaceae bacterium | reverse complement strand
TGAATCTGTTCCAGATTGTTGTTGAAGAGAAACACGTTGCGGTTCGTTTCCGTCATTTCGCGTTGCACGCGCAGCTTTGCCTTGTCGTTCTTGCGGGTGTAAAGACTTCCGATGTTCCACGTCAGCCGCGCCCCTATCATTCCGTTGAGGCTCCAGCGGTGGCTCATCATATCCTCGAACATATTGTAGCCCGGGTAGCCGTAGAAGCCCTGGGCAAATACGCCCAGCTTGGGCAGCAGCGCCGCATCGAGCGCCTTCTCCTGCGCGTTGAGCAGTCCCAACTGTGCATCCAAGGCCTTCAGTTCGGGGCGCTGGTTTCCTGTTTGTTGCGACCTGGCATCGGACAAGGCCGGCGTCTGCACCGCTTTCACTTCGATGCCGCAGAACGTCGAAAGCATGACCTGGAGCATTCGTTGCTGCGACGTCAGGCTGACGAGCTGCTGTTCCACGTTCAGCCGCTCGGCTTTCATGTTTTGCAAGTCGCTCTCTGCTGCCGTTCCGTTTTTCACCATCGAGGCCAGCTTCTGCTCGTTGCCGCTGAGCTGTTGCTGCAGGTCGCGGTTGAGCTGAATCTGTTTGTCGAGCAGCAGGAGCGAGAAGTACATCTCGTTCACGCGCTGGCGTACATTATATATATTCACCTCATTCTGTGCTGCTTGCACCTTCCCCTGCTCGCGAGCTACGGCCTTCTGTGTCTTGATGGCAAAGCCGTCGAACACGGTCTGCTGCACATCGATGCCCACGCGATACTGGTCTTTCTTCAGGCCCTGCATGTTTAGGCCCATTTGCTGCATTAGGCCCTTCATGGCGTCGGGCCAGGCAGTCACGTCGCTCTGGTAGGTGGCCTGCGCCGAAGCCGACACCTGCGGCAGCCACCCCTTCTGGATATTGGCCACCGTCAGGTCCGTTGTCTTCTGAATGAGGTCGTACTGCGCGATCAACGGGTAGTTGCGTTCGGCAGCCGCCTGACACTCCTCGAGCGTCTGCGCGGCAACGAACGTAGGCGCACAAACGAGAAGCATTAATAACAATAGCATTTGTTTGATCATATTTTCAATGTTTTCTTTTTACGCTGCAAAGGTACGGCGAGTATTCAGATTTTTGGTTATCTTATCCTCGAAGGAAATGTCCTTTTTGTAAGATTTGTCTCTGAAAAGGATATTTTTAGCCAAAAAAGTATTACCTTTGCGTTCGAAAAGCAATAAAAAGTATGAGCAAACAACCACGACTAATGGATTTGTCCGGCATCAAGGACATCCTGGGCCCTCATCTGGAGCACTTGCGCGAGCATATCTACCTCTGTCCGGCGTTCGGAATGCTCTATGGTGCGCCGAAGCCCTTCCGCTTCATCATGCAGCAGGAGCCGCCGTTCATCATCAATGACCACCGCTTCGGCGTTATTGTCCGCGGCGAAGGTGACATCAATTTCAATCTGGTGGACCATCACATCAGCGCGCCGGCGCTGGTCTATCTTGGCCCCGGCACCATCATCAGTCCTCTCCGTTTCAGCGAAGACCTGGAAATCTATTGCATCGGACTCTTCGCTGCTTTCCCAATGCCCTTTGCCTCAGGCCAATGGCCGTCGGCCTTCAACGGGCAGGTGCGCGATTTCCAGCTCCCGGTGAGCAGCGCCGAACTGAAAGTAGCTTACAATATCCTCAAATGTATTTGGGATCTCGCGCATCAGCCCGACTACAACCTGCCCACCGTGTCAGCCCTCGTAGGCGCCTTGATGCAGCACTGCGACCATCTGTTCCGCCGCCAGACGGACCGGCAGTCCTTGTCCCGTTCGCGCGAGCAGACCATCTTCGACCGTTTCATCCAACTCGTCAACCAGCATTGCCGCGAACAGCACCAGATCAGCTATTACGCCGCCCGCATGTGCCTCACCGAGCGCTATCTCAGCACCGTCGTGCGTCAGGCCAGCGGCACGACCGCCAAGGACTGGATCGACCGAGCTCTCATCACACGCATCAAGATCGAGTTGCGCCACAGCGATAAATCGGCTTCGCAAATCGCCGAGGAGTTCCACTTTACCAACCCCTCCTTCTTCTCGAAGTATTTCCGTCGCCTCACGGGCATGACGCCCCTGGATTTTAAGCAGACGTGAGCGCAAACGCATACGCACACGCCCCCTCACACGAACGTTCCTTAGCGTCTTAACGAATGTTCGTTACAGCCTTAACGAATGTTCGTTACAGCCTTAACGAATGTTCGTTAATCGTGTAGCGGGCAACCGCTCATCCTGTAGCGAACAGCCGCTATTCCTGTAGCGCGCAGCCGCTTCTTCATTCGATTATCATCGTGAGTGAACAAGCGAGCGCACGACGAATTCTCCTTCATCGTTTTAGCTTTCGTTTTCGTCTTCGTCATTCGTATTTGTGAAAGATAGCAAAAAACGATGCGCAGAGAGCCTATGAATC
Source organism: Bacteroidaceae bacterium (assembly GCA_016280855.1). GTDB lineage: Bacteria > Bacteroidota > Bacteroidia > Bacteroidales > Bacteroidaceae > Physcousia. The sequence continues at coordinate 1,187 of JAEEHP010000104.1, read as the reverse complement.
AAAAAATTGTTGTATCTTTGCAGCGGAATTAAAAATAGACATATATTATCATGGATTTGAAAGTACTTGAGTTGAGCGAACAGGAGATCGTTCGCCGCCAGAATATGCAGGCGCTGCGTGATATGGGCATTGAGCCTTATCCCGCCGCCGAGTTCCCCGTAACCGCCTGGAGCGCTGATATCGTGAAGGATTTCGTGGACCTGCCCGTCATCGGAAAGGACGAGGAAGGCAACGACGTGCGCGAAACGGCGACGCCCGAGAACAGCCCCGTCGTGAGCGTCGCAGGACGCATCATGAGCAAGCGCATCATGGGCAAGGCTGCCTTCGCCGAGCTGCAGGACGCGAAGGGCAGGATTCAGGTCTATGTGCAGCGCGATGCCATCTGTCCCGACGAGAACAAGGATCTCTATAACGTCGTCTTCAAGAAGCTCCTCGATCTGGGCGACTTCATCGGCGTGAAAGGTTATGTCTTCCGGACGAAGACGGGCGAGATCAGCGTTCACGTCATGGAGATGACCGTCCTCTCGAAGTCGCTGAAGCCGCTGCCCATCGTCAAGACGGATGCTGACGGCAACGTTTACGACTCGTTCGACGACCCCGAGCTGCGCTACCGTCAGCGCTACGTGGACCTGATCGTGAACGCAGGCGTGAAGGAGACTTTCTTGAAGCGCGCCACCATCATCCGCACAATGCGTCGCATCCTCGACGAGGCAGGCTACACAGAGGTCGATACGCCTATCCTTCAGAACATCCCCGGCGGCGCCACGGCTCGTCCGTTCATGACGCACTTCAATGCCCTGAACCAAGACATGTACATGCGTATCGCTACGGAGCTCTACCTGAAGCGCCTGATCGTGGGCGGCTTCGAGGGTGTGTATGAGATGGGCAAGAACTTCCGCAACGAGGGTATGGACAAGACCCACAACCCGGAGTTCACCTGCATGGAGCTCTACGTCAGCTACAAGGATCTCAACTGGGGCATGGGCTTCACTGAGCGTATGCTGGAGGAAATCTGCACGGCCGTGAACGGTAAGCCCGAAGTGGAAATCGACGGCAACGTCATCTCGTTCAAGGCGCCCTACCGCCGTCTGCCCATCCTCGAGGCCATTCAGGAGAAGACAGGCTTCGACTGCAATGGCAAGAGCGAGGAGGAGATCCGCGCCTTCTGCAAGGAGAAAGGCTTGGAC
>JAEEHP010000103.1 GCA_016280855.1 Bacteroidaceae bacterium | reverse complement strand
GGTCTTGGTGTAGTAATCATCCCACACCTTCGGGTTGTCGATGTCGAAGGTGAGGACATAGCCCGTGTCGTGGCTGACGTTGTTGGTGAGACGCAGGAAGAAGGTAGCCGGTTTGTCGGGGTCTGCGATGTACGAATCGGTGTTGGCATCGTAGGCCTTTGCAGTGCCGTTAATTAAGGTGTTATATTCACTGGCCAGCATAGTATATCCGACGGGATACTCAACGTCGTTGATCATACATTTCTCGACGACGGTATAGGTTTCCCCTACGAACTTCAATTGCTGGTCACCGGTCAGCGTGCTCCAATCCCAGTAGGTGATGGGTTCGTTGAGTGCATAGTGCTTACCGTTGATTTCCAAAGTTTCCTCAGCTCCTGTGCTACCAATCTTAGCGCCATTCTTGTCGTAGTAAGCGTAGCGGTTGGGCTGCACCTCGCGGAGGGTGAGTCGGCCATGAGCACCGGCCTGGATGGACAGCGGGATGGTGACCTTCTCGGAATAGGCCGTAGCGGAACCGGTGTAAGAAGAGATATACTGGTCATAGACGTAGATGCTACCCTTGATGTACCAGTAGTGGGCGGGCGAAGCATCCGTACCCATATATTTATTATGCGTGGGGTAGCAGTCGTCCACAATCTGCTTGACGTTGTGCACGAAGTTACCCGATGTCTCCATCACGATCTTAGATGCATCGCTTGTGGTATAGGTGAAACGTCTGAAGGTACGGGCGAACTTGTTGTAGGGGGTCAGGGTGACCTTGTCCCAGTCGGTGTGGTGGATCACTTGGCCGTGTTCGTTCTTGGCATAGACGTAACCGCCGCCCAAGCCTTGCTTGACGTTGATCAGGTCGAGCTCAATCACACCCGTGACATAACCCCAGTCTTTGGCGGTAGAACCTGCGGTGGGTTCGTTGACAAGTTCCAGATACACACCTGATGCCAAGGCCACCTTATTCCAACTGGTCGCATTGTTGCGATAGCGGTCGTTGATCTTCGCCAGTTTCCAGTTGTAGTATGACTGGCCGTCAGCATTCAGGCTGCTATTCGTCGTACTGGTGGTTCGCGTGTTGCTGAAGAAGTTATCGCTGGTGAGGTTGCCGAGGTAGTTCACGATGTTGTAGATACCGAAGTAGTTGCCGTGGCTGGCATCATCGCCGGAATCATCACTGATTTGTGAATCCATTTTGTTCAGCGACACCTCGCTGACACGGTTGACGGTGTACTGCGTGAAGTCAGCCACCTCCGGCACACGGTCGCGAGCACCCTGCAACACCAGACGGCTGCCATAGACACCCACGAAGTCGGCGCGCTGGATGGTGTTCAGCAGACGACCGGCATAGATGGTACAAACACCCTTCTGCTCCCAATAGGCCGCGTTCACCTCATGGGTCGTGGGATCGACGATATTAGCTCCACCCACTTGAACGTTATCAAAGAGCGTGATCATCTCAGAAAGGCTGAGGTGGTCGCCGGCATTATATTCTTTACCGTTTTTGTCAGAACATGTCTGAATACACTCATACTCCAGTTCGAAATAAGCGCGTTCGCGGTCGGACAGCGCGTCGTATTCTGCCTTCGAGATCTTCTCGGACATGCCGTAGAAGTCGGTGCCGTAGTTGGCGATATGCAGCTCGCGGAAGCCATCGACGAAGGTGAGGTTACCGTCGCCATAGAGACCGCCGATGTGCTCGGTACCCACCGTGATGAGGTCGCGATGATAGACGTCGCGCAGCGCTGCGGTGGCATTGCCATAGACGGTGTTGGTGTTGACGAAGATCTGGTCGCTACCCGTTGACACGTTACCGCCGGCGAATACGGCGTTACGGATCAGGACACCCGTCAGATCCAACGCATCCCATTTTGCCTTGTCCGCATTCTTGTTCTTCAGCAGGTTCATGTAGTCGTAGGGGACGTAGTCACCAGCGTTGAAGGTCTTCGTTCCGCCCGTCTGAATAGGCTTTCCCGTCGTGGTGTCATAAACGATATTGCCGTTGGGATCGGTCTGCAGCTCCGGCAGTTGGATGCTCTGGCCCGGCAGCACGATGCTGCAGGGAGCCACCTCGACGGCGCAGTCCATGGTCATACCGTTCGTTTTTGCAGCAGCAAAACTGCCGGCATTGGTGCCGTCGTCATTAAAATACTTGTAGTAGTAACCGCCGCCATTCTCCGGCAGGCCGTCGCTCGTAGAAAGATCTTCACCGCGAGTGCCGAAGCGCTTGCCATGACCACTGTACACGAAGCCGATGTCGCCGCCGCCGAAGACATTTCCGTAGCCTTGCTCGAAGTTATCCTCCGTGCCGATGGTGCCGCCATAGATGTGGACATCCGTCTCGCCGAAGACAAAGCCCTTGGACTGCAGGTCCATCTGGGCGATGATTTCGGGCTGGTCCTTATACAGCTCGGTGCCGTCGCCGCCCCAGTTGTCGTAACCGCGGCCGCCGCCGAACACGTTGCGGTCCACCTGTCCGCCATAGAGATAGACATGGGTTTGACCGGGCTTGAAGATTTTGGCATTGGCATTCACGATGGGTGCGCCGGTTACGTCTTCCTTAACCGTGCCGCGTCCGACGGGACCAATCTCGCCGCCGCCATAGACGCTGCCTCGAACCTGACCCTTATACATATATACATTGGTGTTCTCGGTGTAGCTGTTGGCGACGTAACCACCACCGAAGATATTACCGGAATTCAACAGACCGTTCACACGTCTCTCGGGGTCGGGGTTAGTGGGGTCGTCGAGTTCTTCGACGTAGTCTGCAGCACTGAAGGTCGTAGGATCGCTGCCGACGTAGCGGTAGCCGATGTATCCGTTGTTGAGGCTGACGTGTGCCGTGCCATAGATGGCACCGCCTTCGCCGCCGCCGTAGGCATTACGCTGCACGACGGGGATACCATTGAGGAGGTTTGTGCCCGTGAGCGTGCCGATAACCACATTGGTCAGACCATCGACATCATCGGTGGCCACGGCCAGCGTGCCGGCACCATGATAGCCGACATCGCCCTTCCATCCGCCGCCATAGACGTTACGTACGATTCCGCCCCTGACAAAAGCATTGGCGCAAGCACGGAACTGCGACTCGGCAGCCGCGTAATTGCACATAACGGGGCCGCTCTCTCCGGCGGCATAGATATCTTTCTCTACCGTTCCGCCGAGGAGGTCGATGTAGGTGTCGCCGCTGACGATAGCCTGCGGTCCGTAGCCGCCGCCATAAGCATAACCTGTTACGGTGGCGCCGGTGTTGATGTGGACATTGGTGTTGTACTTCTCCTTGCCGTTGCCGCGGTCCCTGACGATTCCGGCCTCAATGTCAAGGGCCATCTGGCTCCACTGCGCCAGGGCGTTCAAATCAAATTTATCGTCCCAGCCGTCACCTGTGTAACCATCTCCATACTCGAGGTCAAGCGTCTGGCTGGCTGCCGTAAGCTCGTCTTTCCAGGCATCCAGTGAGTACTCGTTGAGCACGCGACCGGCACTGCCGCCACCATATACCTTATATACTAAAGCCCCGTCGTTGAGATTGACGTTGGTGTAATGTGCCCAGGTGTTGGTACCGAAGCCGGCGCCATAGACAGTGCCCTGGTATTGGTTGGTCTTGTTGGACCAAACGGTGGAATTGATGTTGACGTTCGTGGAGAAGGTGCGGCGGGCGTTGTTGTTGCCGCCGAAGATGCCGCCCTGCACGGTGGCATCGTTGCTGGAGTAGTTGACGTTGGATTCAATGACGTCGCAGGGGAAGCTGACGTCCTCGCCGTAAGCGCCGCCGAAGATACATCCGCTGTTGGCAATGCCATTGCCCTGGTTGTCCGTCTGCTTCGTCATGACGATGGTGGAACCCGCCGGCACGTTGACCACGGTGCGGCGTGTGACACCTTCGTTGTAGCTGCCGCCATAGACGTTCTTGATCTGTCCTTGGACGAGGTCGATGACGGCGGAGGCCTTATCGGGGGCGGCAAGCGCTTGGGCAGGGGTGAATCCCATGCCCAGACCGCAATAGGCGCCGGCACCGAAGACCGCCAAGTTCTTGAAGAGCTGGAGATCCTGAGGTATGTCGATGAGGATGTAGCTGCGTTCCTGCATCACGTCGCGGTCAAAGACATAGTGCTGACCCTGACCACCGCCATAGATCTGGGCCACGGAGCTTGAAGTGTTGCTGACGGGCTTGAAGTTGACGAAGGCATTGCCCAGACGGGGCTTGGAGAAGCCCTCCTTGTTGGAGCCGTCGTCATTGCAGTAAGGACGATACTCCGGATCGGTGTAGTCATAATCGCCGTAAGCACCGCCGAAGATGTTGACGACGCGTCCCTGGGTATATTCGATATAGGCAGAAGCTGTCAGTACATCAGGCGTGGGGTTCGAAGATGCATTGTACTGATACACCTTCGTGAGGTCCTGACCGTTGGTGGTTCCGACACGCGCCGTGAAGTCGCAGTCGTTCAATGCCTGCAGTGCGTCTGCGGCAGAGGGATATTGTTCTGCACGTTTCTCGCCGAGAATCTTTCCGCCCAAGTCGTTACCGCCATAGATGTGGTCGATAACATAGGGGAAAGCATTGATGATCTGACCATCCGTAGCGGTGCCATCTCGGTTTATACCCTTACCCACGTATGTCTCGGTATGGCCTAAGATGTCCGCATTACAACTTCCGGCAAAGCTATTAAAGATACGTCCGTTGCCGAGGTAAATGTGGGTGTTACCCATGATCGGTGCCTCGAAGCTGCCACCATAGAGGAACTGAGCCTCAGGAATATCTGCGGTGAGCGAACCGGCATAATGGTCATCGTCCTCCATATTGACATAGGTGCTATAGCGGGCATCGTATTTGTAGTGCTTGTTGTTGAAGACATAGTCGCTTGCTGCAAAAGAAGTAACGCCGTTGTCTTCAAGGGACTTACCGATGGGACCCTGCTGACCGCCGCCGAAGATCTGGAACGTGTGGCCGGCTCGCAGGTTCACCGTAGTGCTGCCCCATACCTCGGAAGCCTTACCATAGCCACCGCCAAAGACGTTCATAGACAAGCCCAAGGGGTCCATTCCCTGTTCGTCGAGGATAACGCCAGAGTTACGCTTCGTGATGGTATATTCGTCGTTTTGGTAGAGAAGGGGATCTGCCTTGGTGACAATGTCAAAGACAGCTTCCGCTCCCGTTAAATTGGCCAAGTCGTCGATAATATTAATGACCACGTTGCCGTTCATGTGTCCGCTCACGTAGCAGCCACCATATATGTTACCACCACGGAGACGACGGTTGAAGTCATCGGGATTACCGGTTCTCGTGATGGTTCCCGTAGTAGTGGGCGTTGTGACATCATGACCCGTAGTTAAGTCGTAGGTGTTCCACTCCAGACCCAGTTTAGGATTGGTGCGATCCTTCCAGCGCATGGGCTTAATCTTCAAACCTCTGAGGTTGATGATCATACAGTCCTTTATATCGCTGTTAGGATTAGTGGGATCTACCAACATACCGTTGGGGGCCTGCTCTGCAACAGAACCGATCATGCCGCCAAGGTATTCGGCATTGTACTCGGTAGCATCAATGTTGGCATTGTTGCAGCCGCCCACGAACTTATCGTAGATGATGACCTTTCGGTTAAACTCAATCGTGTTGGTTCCCGGCCAGGTCATGCTACCTCGGTTGCCGCCGCAGTAGAAAGAACCGAAGTATGAGGAATAATCCACATACTCCTCCTGGTCGTTATTGGCGATAAGGTCGAAGACAACGCGAGGCTTCAGCTCCATGGCGCAACCGTCCATGTACTTGGCGAAGATATCTTTGTTGAGCAGATTCATCTTGCTGAACTTGGTGTCGGCCGTTCCGGAATCTAAGGTTTCACCCGTTGCCGTGTTCTGATAACCTTTGTAGCGGTGCAGGATATCTGCCGTCACCATGTTTTCGCCGTTATTGCCGAGGTACATCTTATCGACATACACATACGATCCGATCTTGAGCTCGACCAAAGGATCGACGCCAGCCGCCAAGTCTTTTTTCCTCTTCAGCGTGGCGCTGTTGCCGCCGAGATAGACGGCACCCATGATGTAGGTAGGATTGGTTTCCGAGCCAAACAACTTGATGGAAATCTGCTCAGCGTTGGGGCGGAAAATGTTCAGCGCCTCAACGGACTGGATGGCAGGATCTGTGGACGAATACTCGAAGGTCGGGTTGTTGTACTCCCGTTCCTTCAACCTGACGTCAGCCGGGTTGTAGTAGAAGTCCTTATAAGTATCCAAGGCACCCAAAGCAGGGTTATCGGTATAGGAGTAGGAGCCGTTGCCGGCGCCATAGACGTCGCCATAGACCGTAGAGTAGATACCTACGGCATCGCCGCCGAAGACACGGCCGGAGATGTCGTTACCGCCATAGACATTGATGATGTGACCGCCACGGACAATGGTACGTGCCGAGAGGCTGGCAGGGAACTTGTACGAGCTATAGCGTGGATCGTCGGTGGGCAACTGAATGGAAGAGGGTACATCCCCCGTCTGCGGATCTATGGGATGAACATCTGCACGGCGGCAGCCGCCATAGACATTAACGATGTACAGGCCATCCTCTTTCTCTGCAACGGTTCCCAACGGGTTGATATCCATCAACAGTCCGTAGGGACTCGTCATGTTACCTTCGTTACCTCCGGAGTAGAGGTCACGGATGCGGCCACGCTGGATGTTCCAGACGGGCATGATGGACATCTCGGCCTTGTTGTTGCCGCCGAAGATACGTGCGAAGGTATAGTCCAAGCTGGTATAGTCGCCCTGGAAGGTGGACATGTCCATGTACTGAGCCAGGTCAACCAGCGTTCCCATCAGGTTATTCGGATCGATGACCTTCTCCAAACCCTTACTCGTATTGTTGATGCAAAGGGTGGTGTTCTGCGTCACCGTCACGTTGTTACCGCCGCCATAGACGTGAGCCAGACAGCCGCCTAAGAGCTCCAGGTAGGTCTTGGTGAGGGT
>JAEEHP010000102.1 GCA_016280855.1 Bacteroidaceae bacterium | reverse complement strand
TTGACCCCTTGTTCGAGCAGGTAGTTGGTGACCATGGTGGTGGAAATAATCTCTCCCTGCGCAAGGATGACTTTCTCTTCGAAGGACGTGAAAAGCGACTTACTGAACGAGCGCAGGAAGCTGAACTCTTCGCGCAGGAACGCTTCGGTCTTGGAACGCCATTCTTCTGAGGTGTAGAGCTCCTGGATGTGCTCCATGTATTTGAGCTCAAGACGGTTGATGACGTCGTGTGCGCCTTCGGGATTCTTCTTGTAGAGGTAGTCGGCAATCTCCACGAGGGTGTTGGTGGTGCCGCTCATGGCTGACAGGACGACAATCTTGGGCTGTCCGTCGCTGGTGATCAGTGCGGACACGTCTTTCATACGTTGGGCACTGCCTACGCTGGTGCCTCCGAATTTAAGTACTTTCATCTTGTTTTATGGGGTGTTTGTTTATAAATCAGATTGAGGGGCTACGGTGGCGACGGGGATGTCGGGATCAAAAGAGCTGTCATCCGCTACCTCTTGCAGCTGACCGCTCCCTCCCTCACAGGGAGGGCAGGGGGTGGGTCTTGTGAGCCGATGGTTCTTGCATTCATAGACGATGCCGGGGAAGCGCTCCATCAAGGCGTTGTTGTGGGTGGCCATGATGACGGCTGTGCCCTGCTTGGCGAGTTCATAGAGAATCTCCGTCGTGTGAATACCAGATTCGGCATCTTGATTGCCCGTGGCTTCATCGGCAAGGATGAGGCGTGGTGAGTTGAGGATGGCGCGGGCGATGCAGATGCGTTGCTGCTCACCGCCTGAAAGTTCGTAGGGCATTGCTTCCAATTTGTCGGCAAGACCTACTGTGGTGAGCACCTGGCTGATGCGGTCGGCGCGTTCGCGACGATTCTTCCATCCCGTGGAACGGAGGACGAAATCGAGGTTCTTGCGTACGTTACGGTCGGGCAGCAGACGGAAGTCCTGGAAGACGATGCCCAGCTGTTTGCGAAGGGCTGGAATATGCCGCCGCTTGATGGTACGCATATCGCGATCGAGGACTTGTGCCGTACCTGTCTCGATGTCGAGCTCGCCGTAGATGGTCTTGAGCAGCGATGTCTTGCCGCTGCCTACGACGCCTAAGAGAAACACGAAATCCCCCTGGCGAACCTCGAAATCGACATTGTAGAGGATGACCTTGTCGTCGCGTTGTACGTCAACGTCCTTGTAGTTGATGATCAGTGCTTTTTCCATCCTGGCTGATGTCTTTCTTGCAGTTCCTTGGCCATTTGCTCGATGCGTAATCCTTTGGAGGTGAGGAGTACGATGAGGTGATAGAGCATGTCAGATCCTTCGTAGATCATGCGCTCGTCGGTGCCGTTGCAAGCTTCGATGACGAGTTCCAGCGCTTCTTCGCCCACCTTCTGCGCCATGCGGTTGAGGCCGTCCTTGAAGAGGCTCGTGGTGTAGGAACCCTCTGGCATCTCGCGGTGGCGTTTCTCGATGAAGTCCTGGAGATCAGAAAGGAAGAGGAGCGGGTTGTCGATTGATGATTGTTTGTTTTCCTCGCCCCAGCATGTGTCGGTACCGGTGTGGCAGACGGGGCCGTCGGGATGGGCTTTTACGAGCAGCGTGTCGTTGTCGCAATCCACTTTGATATCTACCAGGTGCAGGAAGTTGCCGCTGGTCTCGCCTTTTGTCCAAAGGCAATTGCGGCTGCGGCTCCAGAAAGTCACCTTCTTGGTGTCGAGCGTCTTCTGCAGCGCCTCTTGGTTCATATAGCCGAGCATCAGCACATTCTTGGTGTCGGCGTCTTGGACGATGGCGGGAACGAGCCCGCCGCATTTCTCGAAATCTATTTTCATAATCTAACGTTAATTCCTTCAGATTGTAAATACTTCTTCAATTCAGGTATGGGAATCTCGCCAAAGTGGAACACGCTTGCTGCGAGAGCCGCGTCGGCGTGCCCTTCGAGGAAGGTGTCGCGGAAATGCTCCTTGGCACCAGCTCCGCCGGAGGCGATGACGGGAATCGAGAGGGTATCCGATAGCCGCCGCAGGGCTGCGTTGGCAAAGCCGTTCTTGACGCCGTCGTGGTTCATGGAGGTGAAGAGAATCTCACCGGCACCGCGTTCCTGTGCCTCGTGAGCCCAGTCGAAGAGTGAACGCTCCGTGGGGATGCGCCCACCGTTGAGGTAACACGTCCACAACCCGTGCTCATCCTCATAAGCATCGATGGCAACGACGCAGACCTGTGAACCGAAATGGCTCGTGATCTCGTCGATGAGTTCGGGTCGGCGCAAGGCTGCGCTGTTCACGCTCACCTTGTCAGCGCCGGCATTGAGTAATCGTTCCACATCGGCGAGTGCCCCGATACCGCCGCCGACGGTGAAGGGGATATTGACTTGTTCTGCCACGCGTGTCACCATTTCCGTGAACGTCTTGCGACCCTCGTGGGAAGCCGTGATGTCCAGGAAGACGAGCTCGTCGGCGCCCTGTTCGCTATAGGCTTTGCCCAATTCCACCGGATCGCCGGCGTGACGCAGATTCACGAAATTAGTGCCTTTGACGGTCTGACCGTCTTTGACATCGAGGCAGGGTATGATGCGTTTGGCTAACATTGTGGGAACTCGTTAATTAGTTGCTGAAGGTCAATGCGTCCTTCGTATATGGCTTTGCCGAATACCACGGCGGGCACACCGGCTGAGCTGAGCTGACGGATGTCTTCGAAGCAGCTGACGCCTCCAGAGGCGATGAGCTGGCAGTCGGGGTGTGCCTTCATGATCTCGCTATATAGCGGGGTTGAAGGTCCTTGGAGCATGCCGTCGCGGCTGATGTCTGTGCACAGCACATGGCGAACGCCTTGCTTCATATAGTTGTCGAGGAAAGGCATAAGTGCAATCGTGCTCTCTTCCTTCCAGCCGTTGATACTGATAAGTCCGTCGCGCACATCGGCACCCAACACGATATGCTCGGCACCGAACGTCTGCAGCCATGCAGCCACCTTGCCCGGGTCGGTCACGGCGATGCTGCCCACGGTGACCATCTGCGCACCGGCATCGAGTACGGCACGCAGGTCATCGTCGCTCTTCACGCCGCCACCGAAATCTACGACGAGGTGGGTTTCTGTGGTGATGCGACGCAGCACATCGATGTTGACAACGTGTTTGGAACGCGCACCGTCGAGATCCACGACGTGCAGACGTTTGAAGCCTATCATCTCCATCTCCTTTGCCACCAGCACGGGGTCGTGGGAGTACACTTTCTCCGTAGCGTAGTCGCCTTTGGTAAGTCGCACGCAGCGGCCTCCGATGATGTCTATGGCAGGAATCAGTATCATAGATGTTTCGTTATCGTTATCGTCTTCGTCTTCGTTTTCGTTTATATGGCGAGGAAACGGCGCAGGATTTGTTCGCCCACAGCGCCGCTCTTCTCGGGGTGGAACTGTGTGGCGTAGAAGTTGTCCTTGTGGAGGGCTGCACTGAAAGGTAGGATATAGTTGGTCACTGCCGAAGTGTATTCGCACACTGGCACATAATAACTATGGACAAAGTAAACGTAGGATTGATGATTGATGATTGATGATTGATGATTGATGAAGGCCCCCTCTCCGACTCCCCCCGTGGGGGGGAGGACATAAACCTCGTTCCACCCCATGTGCGGCACTTTGTCCTCGTGGCGTTGTGGCCGGAAGCGCAGTACATCAACGGGAAAGATTCCGAGGCAGTCGGTGTCGCCCTCTTCAGAGTGGCGGCACATGAGCTGTTGTCCGATACATATTCCTAAGACAGGTTGCGTGAGCGAGCGTATGACTTCGTCCAAACCGTGTTGACGGAGATAGCTCATGGCCTGACTCGCCTCGCCTTGGCCAGGGAACAACACCTTGTCGGCAGAGCGTAACAGCTCGGCATCATCGGTCAGAAGTGGTTCAACGCCAAGCCGTTTCAGGGCGTGAACGACGGAATAGATATTTCCGGCATTGTATTTGACAATTGCTACTTTCATCTTATCTTCGCCTTAATTGGGTGCAAAGGTAATAAAAAACTCGCGTGCGCGCGCTCTTTATTCTCAAAAAAATGCATTTAAGGCGAAAAATGTCATCTTATCGCAAGAAAACGTCACAAATAACGTGCCGTAACGGAGCCTTGAGCGGTGCGCATGGCTTCGGGCGTGCCTTCGAAGATGATACGTCCGCCAGCTTCACCTGCACCCGGTCCGAGCTCAATGACATGGTCGGCAGCTCGGATGACATCTGTGTTGTGCTCGATGACGAAGACGCTGTTGCCTTCATCCACCATTTTGCGGAA
>JAEEHP010000101.1 GCA_016280855.1 Bacteroidaceae bacterium | reverse complement strand
CCTGTCAACATAGGTACAGGGTTCACCAGCTGTCCCCACCATATTGCCATCAGCAACAGGGTCAGTACTGCATATCCTAATACCGCCCACTCGAATAGACAAAGGCCTTTTAGTTCATTTCTCATCTTTCCTCTTTCCTCTCCTCTCTCACAGCCATCCGTTGTCCTTATACCAGCGGATGGTCATTCGTACGCCCTGCTCCAGTGGATAGAGGGGCTCGTAGCCTAGTTCCTTACGGGCGGGCTCGATGTCGCAGCGCCAGTTGCGCTGCTTCAGGATGTGATACTTGTCGTTGTTCAGGGCCGTGATCTTACCCGTCAGCCGCCCTGCAATATCACCGAAAAACGTCACCACGCGCAGCACCCACACGGGCGCCTTTATACGGATCCACCACGGATGCCCCAACTCTTCGCGGATAAGGTCGCTGAACGTCGTCGACTGATACACCTGCCCGTCCGAGAGGAAATACTTCCGCCCCGTCTGTCCCCATTCACAGGCCAGGAACACCGCTTGCACCACGTCGAGAACATAGACGAATGTGATATCCTGCCGCTTGAAGCCCACAGCAAAGTCTGAATGTTGCTTGATACTCTTCGCCATGAGGAAGTAGTCACGTTCACGAGGACCGTAGACCCCCGTAGGCCTGAGAATGACATAAGGCAACTCTCCCACCTTTTCACGGTAGTTTCTGCTCTCATCGCTGCTGTTCAGGTCGTCGAGCCATTGTTCTGCCTGAAGCTTGCTCCGTCCGTAGTGTGTGTTCGGCTTAGGAGTGTCATCCTCGCGTATCTCTGCGTATGGCTGTTTCTCACGGATGGCTCCGAAGATGCTTAGCGAGCTAATGTAGACAAAGCGCTCTAGTGGCATCTCTAATGCCATCAGCGCCCGTACAAGGTTCTTTGTTCCCTCTGTGTTCACACGATAGAAGTCTTCCTTCTTCAGGCATTTCGTCACACCGGCAGCATGCACCACATAGTCGAACTCGTGTCCCATGAGTTGCATTTCCAGTTCCTTCTGACTATCGAGGTTCAGTTCGATGAAGTGAATGCGCTCATCCTGCAGGTATGCCTTTGAACTGGTCGGGCGCATTGCTGCCCACGTCTCCATCCCCTGTCGGAGGGCCTCCTCCACAATGAACGAACCGATAAATCCGCTCGCACCCGTTACTAATATTCTCTTGCTCATCGCTTCGCTTTTTTGTTTTCTGGATGCAAAGGTAGTGCAAATCGAGCGAAATGCAAAGAAAAAACATCTTTTTCTTTCATTTTCGGTATGCTTCCTGCCATTGGGAAGAAACCAAAGTCAGCCACCCGTCAAAGTAAAACAAGTTGTTTTGGTCAGCTTAGAGGCCTACTTTGGTTACCAAGAACAGCCTCTAAGCTGACCAAAACAACTTGTTTTACTTTCGCGGGACGGTAGCTTTCTAGCGCAAAGTCCCATACTGACTATCGCAAAGTCCCATATCAGGCTTTTCCTCAAGGCGGCACACTGTCAGGGAAGAATCATATTAATGATTCTCGTAGCGTCAGCGATGGTGATGTTGCCATCGTTGTTCACGTCGGCAACGGTCTTGACGAAGGTTGCCGGCGGCTGGCCGACGATGTAGTTCGCTATAGCCACGGCATCAGCGGCATCCACCTTGCCATCGCCATTGACATCACCTAATATCACGGGATTCTTTAGGGTGATGACATAGGGGTTCTTGATGTCTCCGACAATTCCATTTGCCTCGAAGTTCAGTCCTTGGTCAACCACGTAGATCTGTCCACCAGTATAGACCTTGAAGAAAAGCGGTGTCGAACCTTCACCATAGACGGTGAGAAAAACCATGTTGCGCTGCGAGGGGTCTACGATGTCCTTTCCACGGATGCCATCGCTGGCATACACGGCGACGAGGGCATTGCTGAGAACTTTTCCGTCTTTCTTCACCACGGCCATGATGCTCATGTTGTTGCTGTACGTGTGGCTGTCCAGGAAGTCGAAGATCTCATCAGGGTCTACCCTTTGGTTGAACTCCGCGTCGGTCTCTTCCTGGGCACTGGCTGCGGCAGGCCATAGAGTCAGGCCTGCCAGCAGCATCATGCTGAATATCTTTAACTTTTTCATATGGGTTGGTGTTTGGTTACTTCTTTACTCGCTTCTGTCCGTTCTCGATGTAGACGCCCTTCTTCAGCGTGGAGCGCTGCACGCCCTCGGCCTGGCGGTAGACGCGGCGGCCCTGCAGGTCGTACAGCTCGCTGCCGGCCGTGTCGCCGTTCAGGTTGCTGATGCCTGTCAACAAGGCGTTCAGGATGACGGGCTCGTCAATGGTGCCAGTGATGGCATTGCTGGCATATTCCAGCGTGGCATCACAGTCAACCGGGGTGTCGCCGTCGGCTATGCGGAACGCCAGCTGCGTACGTCCATCTCCGGGTATGGTCAGGAACACGAGGCCCTCGTCACTGCTGATGCCGGCTGCGCGGCATTCCTCGCCTGCGAACACACCTACTTCCACTCCGCTGGCGGGCAGTCCGTCAGTCATGACACGTGCGATGACCGTCATGTTGTCGGCATAGTTGTGGAAGTCGACAGGCGTGAAGAAGACGGGCTGATCCACGTACTCGAATGCTAGTCGTGCATTAGCCACAGCCGTGGCCTTCGGATAGCGGAACGTACGGGCATCGGACACCTTGATCATGTAGCCTTGTCCGGGGATAAGCGTAGTCAGGCTGCCCATCCACTTGCCTCTCTTGTAGGAAGCAAATCCTATCTGCCCCTTCACATAGTCGCCATCCTGGGGATCCATATCGGCGAGGGCATCGGTGACGCTCATAGTCTGCGAGACATTGTAAGCCACCCAGTTCCAGCCTGCGCTGAGGCTGATGGGCTTCTCCTGCGGGTTCACCTTCTTTCCCCTAAGGGTGATGGTGCGTGCCTCATTCATCTTCACTTGATACATCGACTGGTTGCCCAGTGAGAACTGCTTTCCTAACCACGAGCCGTCGGAGTAGCTCAGGTAGCTACGCTGGTTCTTCACGATGCTGACGGCATCGGTCACCGATGCGAAGACGACAGGCACCTTCATATCATCGGATTCCACAAATAGCGAGAACCATGTCCAGCCCGTGCCTAGAGCCAGCTGTTGCTCCTGCACGTTGACAGCCGAGAGCACAAGCGGATCGTCAAAGTCACCCGCCAAGGAGTATGCCTCAAACTTCACTGGCTGGCTTGTTTGTACCACGGGATAGGTTTCGCCCGTCGATGCATCGTAGACCTTGAAGACTACCTCCTTGCCAGAATCGCGGCCGTTGCCGAAGATATCCATCATCACGAAGTAGAAGTCGAAGTCTTTGTCATACTTCGGATGTGCCACACCGCGGCATTCGTCATCAATGAAGGCACCCACAATGTCATCGGCGTCCTCACTGGGAACACCCATAATCTCAAGGCTTCCGATGAGGTTCATCGAGCCCTCGAAGGCTGTCTCATCGACGGTCCACGTAGGCTCATCGCCCTTGACGATGACACGGATGGTAAGCGGTGTCTCGATGCCGTCAGTGCCTGTGAGGTAGATAGTCTCCTCATACTTGCCGACAGGTGTGGCCTCGGTGACGGTGAAGGTCACCTTTGTCTCGGCCAGCGGGTTGGTAGTGCCACTCTCCGTGCTAGCAGTCATCCATGCTGGGATGCCGCTCAGTGTCCACATCTGCATCGTGCCGCCCTTGTTGATGATGGTGGCAGTGACTGTGCTCGAACTGTTGGCTTTCTGGTCCACTGCCAGTTCCTCATCCTTCCAGACGAGAGTGTTGCAGTTGACGAAGGCGCTCCAGACGGCGGGCAAGGAGTAGTTGCCGTTCTCGTCGCTCACGTCTTGAACGCTGAAGTTCAGCGTTGTGCCTTCGATGGTGGCAGGATCCTCATCGATGTTGATGACAATCTTCGTGTCAGAGGCCACATATGAGAAGCTGACGTTGGTTTCCGTTGGCTTCGTCCGTAGTGCGGGTGCCTCGTCGGTGTAGTTGAGCGTTGTGGGCTCAGAGTTGGGAGTGACGAGCTGGGCCACCTTTCCGCTGCCAGTGAGGTCGTCGGGTATAGTGAGGGTAATCGGCTGGTTGTTGCCGTCGAGCCCCTTCTCCTCGAAGGGGAAGTAGGCCATCAGACCGCTTTCCTTGCCTCCTAGTCGCACCTTGCGGTTACTGCTCAGCTTTTCGGCATTGAGTGTAGCGCCCCAGATGCGGAGCTCGTCGATCTGCCCCTTGAACAAGCGGTCATAGCTGTAGTCGATACCGGTGGCGAACGTCGTGCGGCGAACACCCATCAGCAGACGGTCGGAGGCTATCGTTCCTACGTTCGAAGCATTGGTCGTCAGCACACGTTGACCATCGACATAAACGGCGGCTGCACCCTGTCGCAGCACGTTGAGTGCCACATGGTGCCAGGCATTGTCGGTCAGGCTGGGGCTGTTAGTGGCAAGCACGGTAGCATCAGCATCGTTGTATGCCTGTTTGCCAGTCAGCTGCAGCTGTCCTGTTGCATTCATCCAAAGGGCAACATCTCCCATCTGCAACAGCTGTGTCTCAGCGGTCTGCTTGTCGCTTCGCATCCAGAACTCAACTGCATAGTCATCGTCGGAGAAGATGCCTAAGTCAGCAGTTGGAACGGTCAGATAGTTGCTGCCGCTGAGTGCGACGGCCTTGTTCACATTGTTTAGGTACCATGTCTCGGCAGACATCGTCATGTGGCGGTTGCGGGCATAGTCGCGTATGCTGGTGCCCTCGCCTTCGTCCATCTTCCAGTAGCCGATGAGATGACGCGTCGACGGGTTCTTCGTCTTTGAGCGGTTCAGCAGGGCGGTAGACAGGTCGTGGGCCTCGTCCCAGAGCAGTAGCTCATGGATGGCTCCGCTGAGGTTCTTACCCACAGCGATTGGTCCTGCGCCCTCGTAGGCAGCAACTGCGATGCCGTTGAAAAGTGTGATGGGCTTATCATCCGAGGCAACAGAAGCGCTGAGGTTGCCTCCTGCGTCGGCTTTCGCGTAGCTTAAGGTCAGGAAGGCCCACTTTGCGGTAGGTACGGAAGCGTTCGATGTATAGGTGTTGTTGCCCAGTGTGACTACGAGCTGGCCGTTAGCATTGGTGCCGATGGTCATCTTCGAGGCTCCCGATCCGTGGCTGAGGATGGTTCCTGCGCCCTGGACGTTCACCCACATGTCGGCTGAGAAGTCCTTGCCGGCAAGTGTGATGCTGGCCTCGGTCTGGGCGGTTGTCTCAGTATCTTGCATGGAGAGAGCCGTTTCGTGGGCAATTTCTGATCCGTTGAGTACACCAGTCACGAAGAAGTTGGCCTCCTTTGTCAGCTTACCTCGGAGGATGGTCTCGTTGAAGGTTAAACTGATCTCGTCACCTGCCTGCAAGATGCCGTCGGCGGGTTCGGGCAGTCCGAGCGGAGTCGGGCGGCGCATATCCTTTGTCAGGGCTATCTCGTCGCTGTAGCGATAGATCTCGTCATTACCGTAGGTGCTGACAGAGACGCAGCGGAAGAGATAGTCGCCGTCAGGGTCTGACATATTGTAATGATAGGTGACCGAAGCGCCTGTGGCAGGTAGCAGCTCTTTGCTTTGGGAGACTTCACCCTTGTCGGTGACATACTCGTGGAGTATTGTCCAGTTGCTGTTACCTGGCTTCTTGTACTGCAGGCGGAAGGCTTTCAGTCCGCGGTAGTTGCGGTCGAAGCCCGAGAAGGTCAGGTCGAGGTTGGTACCCGTCTGCGTGTTCATCGTCGTGTTCGACAATGCGAAGTCGACGGGCGATGATGACGGCACGAAGTGTGCCGATATCCTGATAGTGTCGGAGATGACGTCCCAAGTGCTTGTCGGGTCGAACTGACATTGCGAAGCGAGCACCACTGCTATGTTCTCATAGTCGAGGATGCCGGTGTTGGTCTGCTTCAGTTGCAACTGCTTGGTGACGGTCTGTCCGGCAGGAATCTTGATGATGCGGCTGTCGGTGACAGGACGGCCGTCGATCATCAGGTTGGCGCCATAGGGGTTCGACTCATCGTCGACCAACAATCGGTAGTAGACATCCTCGTCGATTTCTGAGTTATTGCTTAGTCGCAGCGTGTAGTCAGCTGTGGAGCCAGTAGGAATGTCGCTCAGGATGGGCACGTCTACATTGATCTTAGGCACCTCGATTTGCATCGTGGCCTCCATGATGGTGGTGCCAGGTTTGTAGTATTTGGTCTCAGTCTTTCCTTCGTACGGGCAGCAGGTCTGTCCGCCACGTGTGCGGAAGATGAGTCCGTAGTCGCCATACTTCAGCACGTCGACCGACAGGGCATCGTCATCGCCATCCTCGGCGAGAGTGAAGCTGAAGGTACGCTCGTGGTGGTAGAGCGTGTCGGTGACGTGATGCTCACCGCCAAATGTCTCGTCCTGGATGTGGATGTTGAATCCGAAGCTGTTGATAGCCAGTCCGAATGTGTTGTCGAGCACAAGGCCACCCGATATTGTCCAGTCGCGCGTCGTCGTGGTGTCGTTCTCCACCGTCGTCTCGTAGTTGTAGGTTGTGCCGGAGTCGAACGAGAGGTTGTCGCCGACGAGATAGTCCTTACGCTTTTGGAATGCCTTCACCTTTTCCATTTCGTTGTCATAGAGGCGGGCTTTCCAGTTGGTCAACTGCTGGTTGATCCATGCTACGGAGTCCTCACAATAGGCATCCTGTGGCGACTTGAAAATCTTGTAGGTTCCCTCAGTGCCAAATTTCGGGTCATTGGACGAGAGAGTGGTGTAATAGACCGTGTGGTCGGTGTTGTTGACGTAACTGTTGATCTCTTCCTGTGTTTTTGTCTTCAAGAAATTCTTGCGCATCAGTTCGTAGTTGGGCAGCATGACGTTCTCGATGTAGTTCTGGGTGTACATGAACATCGTCTTGAAGTCAATGCTCGTCTGAATGATGTCATCCAGACCAAGGTCGACGGTGCCTGTAGCCTGACGTCGGAGGTCGAGGTTACGCACTTTTCCGAATATGAGGTTCGTAGAGTTACCGATGAAGACATCGCCTTGGGCACCTACGTATTCGGGTGCGGCCGAGGTGCTGATGGTCTTGGTGACGCTAGTCGTCTCGGTCCACGTCGTAGAACTCTCATTTTCGTATTCCGTCTTGGCTCCAACCTCGAGGTCATCGCACGACTCGATGGATTCTACCGTTGCGATACCCGTACCGATGACGATGGCTTTCTCAAAGCCGAAGCGGTGTTTGAAGCTCAGCTGGGCACTCTCGTGGAATGTTGTGCCGGTGACCTTGCTGGTGGTCTTCGTCGAGCCGCTCTTCCACTCAGCAAACGAGTTGGTGCCCGGCGGGTCACGCAGGACCATGGTCACCTTCTCAGGACCTGCGGTAACGAAGTTGTTGCCTGTCGGCAGGCTGCCCAGGATAATGCCTTCCATACCGTTGCCACTCCAGGGGTAGAGGCGTCCGTCGATGTCGTAATTGATAGATATTGTACGCGTGTAGGGTTCAGAGATATTGGGCAGGCCGGCCTTCCACTTGTAGACGGCTTGGCCAAGGCTGTCGAGTACCAGCTGGTTTTCCTCCAAGCCGGCAGTGTCGCCAGGTTTGTGTTCGTCGATTTTCTCGAAGTATACTTTCTGCTCGGAAGAGAGCGCGTTGCTGATAGTGACGACATTGCCAACCAAGGGCACGTGGTCAGCCACATTGTTGTCAGCATTGATGTATTCCTCGTATCCTTCGATGAGGAAGGTGTAGGGGTCGCCCTGCACGAACAGCGGGGCTTTGTGGCCGGTGACACCGTAGTTGTAGCTGAGCGTACCGTTCTTTACGCTGTACACATTGTCGATTTTGAGCTCGCCCTGTTCGTCGGTCAGCGTGTAGCTGTCGATACCGAACGAACCGTCGTCGCGACCTTGCTGCTTGACGGTGAACGTGGCATCAGCGTGGTAGACTTGATTGACTTTGGTGTTGTACTCGTAGAGCTCATAGCTCGAGCGGTCGTCGTTGTAGAGGGTGTCGCTGAGGATGTAGTTCGGATTTGTCAGGTCGATTGTCATGGGGTCGCCCACCTTCATGTTGCTCTTCTTCACCTTCAAGCTATCGATACTATACTTCAGCGGAGGCAACATAGCCGAGAATTCACCCGTCTCAGGGTCGGTCTCGATGATAATCTTCTGGCAGTCGGGAATCGTCTTTCCGCCATTTCGATAGGACGTGCTGGCGATTCGCTCCGTTGAGGAGGCAATATCGACATCCTTCTCGTTGTTGACATACCTGAAAGTGCCCAAGGTGTCTTTCTTGACGACGTTCAGGCGGTAGGTGTCGTCCTGTGGCGAGAGCACGATTCTGCTGACACCGAGATTGTTATTGCTCAAGCCGAAGCCAACGGGTTTGTCGCCCTGTATGCTGCCACCCACGATGCGACCGGTGAAGTTGACCAATGTCTCGTCAAAGAAGTCCATGTTCTTCTTCTCGTCGTCGAAGGTCACTTTCTTGCCCGTGTTGTTGGGATCGGCAGGATAGCGTCCGCCATCCGCAAACACATGGCCGCTCTTCTCAACGCGGATGAAGTGGTCGCCGATGGGTACACTGATGGTGTAAGAGCCGTCCTCGCCTGTCTGGATCACCTCGCCGTCCTTGGCGCAAATGGTGCCGTCGACGTAGAAGAAGGCTCCCTCAACGGGATAGTCAGTGCCTGCGTAGTACACCTTTCCGCTGACGGGGAACGACGAGACGTCCTCGAAGTCGACACCGCTGTGGTTCAGCGACGACATGCTGACGAAGCGTGACTGTGCCGAGGGCGAGAACTCGTGGATACCCAGCGTAGGGATGATGGTGTAGCTGGTGCCTTCGCCCGAGAAGGGCACGCCACGTACGGTGTAGTTGCCGATGGAGTCGGTGTAGGCCATCAGGCTCAACTGGTTGTCAGAGGGAGTCTGGTCGACGCTGGTAGCTGGCACCTTCGCCAATGCGTGGCGGCCGTTGGCAGCACCGTTGGTCTTCGAGAAGTCGTAGGCCAGCGTCTGCGATGCAATGCCTTCATCCAGTGGGTAGTAGATGGCCAGATTGGGCTCGTTGCCTGCCAGCGGGTGGTTGTAGTTCTGGGCAATTTCCTTGTCGCTCAGGGCTTTAGTGAAGAAGCGTACCTCGTCGACGAAACCACGATAATTATGGGAATCGTCCATTCCCGCTGAATTTCCGACGACGATGTTGGTAGCTTGCTTGGCTTTGGCGGTCCAAGCAAATTTTGCGCTTATGAGTTTTGTCATCGTTGTGTCGGGCGTATGGACTACGACCTTCAGACTGTCATTCTGCTGACTGTCAGCTGAACGTTTGAGTACGAGGGTGACATGGCTCCACTGGTTGCCCGGGATATAGATTCCCGATGACAAGTAGTCCTGCAACCAGGGTTGAAGCTCGAAACGTTTATTATTGGTATCAGCTATCAGACGCAGGCTGAAAACATTGTAGCTGTCGAAAACGAGATAACTTTTGTTGTTCTCTTTCATTTCCTCAGAGGCAGGGTTGAGGTACATCTGAACGGTGAAGTCGTCGTTGTAGAGTTGCCTGATGGTAGCGGTGTCGGTCTGATACTTAAGACCTGCTCCTGCACCAGTGAGCCGCAGGGCATGCATGCCCGTAGTCAGTTTACCATCAGCGGCCTGCTGCTTCAGCGTCACTTTGGCATCGTTGACGGCAGCCCCTGTGCCGTAGGTGACGCGTCCGCTGATGATACCTGTGGCGACGCTAAATCCATCGACAGTCTCCTCTAAGCCTGGCACTTGCGTCTCGCCGTTCATCATCCAGACAGCCACCTTGTATTCGTTAAAGCTGCCGGGCAAGGCCGTCACGTCGTCGTAACTGTAGCTGGCAGCAGTGCCCGAGGTGGAGTAGACCTCAGCCCAATCGCGTTCATTGGTGCTGCCCAAGGGACGACGGTAGAGGGTGAAATAGGTTGTGTTGGTGCCCACCTGCTTAACCATCCACCTTAGCTTCACCATATTGCTGTAGGTGCCTCGGGTGGCGGTGAACTCGGTCACCTTCGACATGCCTTCGAGCTGTCCGGTGATGGGTTCCGTCTCGTAGGTCTTTCCCATCACGTTGATGCGCAAGCGATAAAAGTAGGTGACGAACAACTGTAGGTCTTGTCTGTCCTCGAAGCTGCCGCCGGTAGTGTTCGGGTCGTCGATGGGAATGGTTTTCATGGTCGTCCAGGTTTGCTTGTTGTCGCTGGAACGTTCGACGGTCAAGTTGATGGGCTGTGTGCCGCTGGCATTCTCGATTCCACTATGCGACCATGAGAAGATAATCTTGTCTTCGTAGGAGTTGGAGGCCGACAAGTTGGAGAAGAATGATTGCGGTCGGGTGAAGTCGACTTCCTGCTCACACGTCAGCTCCTTACGCGTGGTGCCTGCTGGTGATCCCGTGGGCACGAATACCACCTTGTAAGTGTATTTCGTGTCGTAGGCAAGGTCGCTGGATTTGTCGTCATACGACCAGGGTTCATTATAGGTAATGCCGCTTTTGAGCAGCGTCGAGCCCCTATAGATACTCCAGGTGCCTGCCTTGCTTCTGCCGCCCGATTCGTCGGCTGTCCATTCGAGGTGGATATACTTGTCATAGAAGTATCTGATGTAGCTGATGCTCTTAGCACGTACGAAGCCCGCAGCCGTCACCGGGTACCACTGATAGATTTTCACCTCGGGCATCGTCGTGTTTTCAATCGTTGCTTTGTCAGTGACAATATACTCCACATACTTCGTCTCACTGTTCCAGAAATTGGTACGCTCGTCGAATTTCACTTCGCCGGTGAAAGTGGCAAGGCCTTTGTTAAACGGGCCGCAATAGCTGGTCAGGTTGTCAGTCCAGCCCAGTCCGGAGCTGGTGGCTCCGCTGTAAGTTCCTACGGTCGTTGGGCCATAGTCGGCCTTCAGGTTGCCGCTGATCTCCATCTTGTCGTAGGCTGTCATCACAGCCGAAGGGCTGCTGACTCCGAGTGAACCCAATTTTGACAACTTCAACCTGGTATCGGTGGCCGTAGTAGAGAATGTCACCTCTCTCCAGTCAATACTGCCGGAGTTAGTCTTCCAGCGTCCCTTCACACGAATGTTATGATCAGAGTTTACCTGCATCTTACTGATGAATACAAGCATCTGTACAGTACGTTGGCCACTGGTCTTGTCAGAGTTGTCGTTACATTTGGGATTCCAGAATTTCACTGTATAGGTGATGCCGTTGACGGTCTTTGAGTAGCCGTCGCCCCACCACTTGTCGTAAGTGTTACAGTCCTCCCAGCATGCCTTGCCGCTGCCGTCACCGCCATCGTCACTGCTAGAATCAGGCCAGGCTAACTCGTAGTCGGGCGAGCAGATGTAGTTGCCATCGACATAGACGGCCGGACCCTTGTTGTTGCCTTCGGTCTTGTTGTGACAGAAGAAAGAGTCGTGGCTGTCGGCATCGTAGAACAAAATTTGTACAGTGAAGCAAGGACGAGCCAACGTGGGGCCGCTGACGACCTTCGTGTAGCTCGATGTCGCAAAGTTCTCCGTGGTTGCCCACGCCGGACTGATGCCTCCAATGAGGCACATGAGAAGCAGTAGCGGCACCCGCCACCAATGCTTCGTTTTTCGTAATTTTCTTTCCATATCGCTAAATATTTAAAGTTAATAATTATTTATAAATAAGGAGGATAATATAATGATGTTTTGGTTTCAGAACACGGCAGCACGCGAGATCCTGCGCCGCAGCTCCTCGCGGAGCTTGACGTTCTCCTGGATCTCGCGGATGATGGCATCGTTCTTCTCACGCAGCTCACGTTGGTTGCGCAGATTGCGCCACAGCAGCACGCTGATGATGACAACGAGCATGGCGATGATGCCGATGAGAAGGATGTTTGTTTCAGATTGCATACGTACGTAAAATGATGGTGCAAAGATAGGTGTTTTTTTTCGTACGCACAATAGTTCAGACGAATTCACGGACGTTTTCAGACGAATTCACGGATGAAAAGACGAATTCACGGATGGTTCAGACAGATTCAAGGAAGATGATATGCTTTGAAACGTATGAAAAAATGGTCAAAACTTTGAGACATATAGAAAAGTAGGAGCTGCCCAAAGCTCTTTGGAAGAGAGAACGCAGCTGAAGGGAAGAGAGAACGTAGCTGAAGGTGAGAGAGAACGTAGCTGAAGAGGTGAGAGAACGTAGCAACCAGATATGCAGCTTCCGCTGATAATAATGGCAGCACCCGCTGCCAATAATGGCGGCGGGCGGGAAACTTATTGGCAGCGGTCGCTGCCAACCTTTTCTAGTAGACTTTACAATTAGCTTTGCTCTTGCTGCTCTCTAAACTGAGTAGGCGTGATGGCATATTTCTGCCGGAAGTTACGGCTGAAAGTGTCAGCACTGGAGAATCCACTCTGGCGGGCAATGTCGGCGACGGAGAGATCGGGGCGTTCGGTGAGCAGCTTGGCTGCGTAAGGCAGTCGACAGTCGGTGAGGAAGTCGATGAGCGACTTGAATGGACTGCCCTTGCTGAAGGCGGCGCCGATGCGCTCCTTGGGCAGGTTGAAGCGTTCGACAAGTGCCTGGCGGTCGAGCTGGGGATCGAGATAGAGCTGGTCGCGCAGGATGACTTCGCGTAGTTGCTGGAAGAGGGAAACTTCTTCCGTCTCTTCGTTGTCTACAGATATTCCCGACTCTCCCGTTTCCTCTATTTCTCCAGGAAGGGAGTCTTCTCCTGCTAAAGTGGAACTGTAGGCCTGACTATTCTCCCACATCTCCTTATATTTGATGGCCTCAGCTATCTCGCGTGCAAGCACATGGTTCTTCTTGTTGGTCTCGCGCCGCTTGTAGAAAAAATACACAGCGAAGGCGATAGCGGCCAGTAGACCTACGATGATGGCTATAGTCAGCAGGCGGAAAAAGCGGGCATTGGCCTCGGCTTCCTGACGGGCAACCTGCTCTTCCTGCAGGTGATAGACAGTGGCGAGCTCGGCTAGCTGCTCTTGCATCTGTCGATTATCGAGCGAGTCTTTGATGGTATAGGCACGCTCCATGAGGTCGAGAGCCTCGATGGTGCGTCCGCGCCGCTTCGAGGCCAAGCTCTTGTTGATGAGATTAACCAAAAAAGCATGAGAAAGGGTGTCCTTGAAGGAAGCTTCCGACCTAGCAAAAACTTTATCCAACTCATCCCAGTCGCCAATCGCCAGATAGGTGGTCACCATCATGCGATCGCAGTCGAGGGTGTGGCTCCACTCTGTGCGCCGCATCTCTGCCTCGTAGCGTCGCACCTCGTCCTTGCTACCCATCGTGGCATAGGCAGCGCAGAAAAATGCGTATGTCTGCCCAAGAGCGAAATCAACGTAGTCGTTGAGGTCGAGATTCTCGGGTATCTCAAAGTGCTCAGGATGGTCGGCCAGCTCGTTCAACCGGTCGAGCATAGCCTGACACACGGGTGGCATCTCGTCATAGCGGGCTTCGTCGAGCAGGAAATGGAGTAGTCTCTTGCTGCATGTGTGATAGGCATTCACACCGTAGAAAGAGTCCACCTCCCGCAGCTCGTCGATGGTTTTCTTGTAGAGGACTTCCGCCTCGGCTTTCTGTCCTCGATGTTCGAGCACAGAGGCGATATCACATGCCATGGTGGCCACCTCATTAGGGTTATTCAACGCGTGGGCCAATTTCGAGGCTTCCGTCGCATAGTGCATGAGCTCGACCTCATTGCCCGTAGAGCTGCTGATGGCGACCATCATCGCGTAGACGGACTCGAGCATCGCTGTGTCGCGGGCTACGGCAGGCGATGCTATCATATCCTTGCATAGCTGGCGTGCTGTGGCCATATCTCCCACACCGTTGTAATAGGTGAGTGCCTTCAGATACTGTCCGCGTTCTTGTGTGACATTGCCAATGCTGACGGCTGAGTCGATGACCACGAGCGCCCGGTCAGGATTGGCCCGAAAGAGGCTCATGACCAGTTTCTCGGTATAGATGGTGTCAGCACCTTGTCCGTCGACCTTTTCCTGCTGATTGCCCGAGCAGGCGGTCAACAACAACATGACTGTAACTATAATGAGTAAGTTTCTTATCATCGGTAGTAGGTTTTCTGGCTGCAAAGGTACGAATAAGTAAAGGAAAAACCAAATAAATTTGAATTTTTCCTAATGAAATAACTTCGAATACAGGTCAAGAAACGAAAAAACATGTCATCCGCGTCATCCGTGCCTGAAAGATTTGGCACGGAAGAACGCAGATGACACGGCTTGGGCGATTTGGACTGTCAGTCTGGCATGACCGATCTAGTACCACTCATTCTCGTCTTCTTCTTCGTCATCCCAGATTCTGCGGTTGCGATAACGGCTGAAGTTGTCCTCTGTGGTCAGTGTCGGGTCTGCACTCATCGAATAGAGTACGCTGCCACTGGTGCGCAAGTCAGTGATGAGCACTGCAGGCGTGATATAGTTCTTTTTCATGACGTTTCAGTGTTTAATGGGTTCGACATCATCTGACTATGTATTTCCTGCCGTTACGGATGTACAGGCCAGGCCCCTGGACGCTCACGCGACGGCCCTGAAGGTCGTAGACGGAGGTGTCTGTGGCATCCGTGAAGGGCACCTCGGCGATGGCCGTCAGTGTAAGGTCATCGAAGCTCACGCCACGCGATCCGGCCGTGAATTCGGCAATGTATGCCCTGTTGGCGGCGATGGCGGTACCCGTGTAGCACCAGAACCCCAGCTTCTGCTCGCCATCCTTGGTGGTGTATCCCAGGGTGAGCACGCTTTTGGCTTCTACATCTTTTGGCTCGAGTGTTCCCACGAACTTGTTTTCCGTGATTGCTGCGGTCGGCTCTGTCACTGTAGCGCACCATGCGATGCTCTCCGTCCCGGCTTTAGCCTTCACCAATAGGCCTGTCTCCTTAGGGAGCACGCTGCCCGTGATCTTCTCCAGGGCTAACTTGCCGTCTGAGAGGTCCTTGGCGCAGAATGCCGTGACGCCGTCGGGAATCCTGGCGTTGAAGGGCAGGCAGGTTGTGGCATAGCCTTCCTTCGTCAGGTTGCTGGTGATGGGTGCGGGCAGGTCGATGTAGTATGGGGCATCGATATCACCCACGCTACCATCATTCTTGAACACCAGCCCCTGGTCCACCTCAATGATGTTCCCTTCGGTATACACCTTGAACACCAGTGGTTCGCTGCCCGTCCCTATGATGGTCAGCCACAAGATGTTGCCATATATCTCGTCATACACCGGGCGGTCCTTTCCCCTGATCTCATCACCGGCATAGACTGCCACCAGTGCCTTGTTGTCCAGTACAACGCCATCCAGCCTGACCTGTGCGGTAACGGTCATGTTGCCGCTGTGAGAGCCAAAATCCAGGAAGTCGAAAATCTTGTCGGGATCCACATCTGCGTTGTGCTCCTCACTGGTTTGCGCGGTGATGCCGGCAGGCCATAGCATCAGGCCTGCCAGCAGCATCATACTCCATTTCATTGTTCTTTTCATATTGCTTGCTTTTATGGTTATTTCACTCTCTTCTGTCCGTTCTCGATGTATACTCCCTTCTTCAGCGTCGAGCGCTGCACACCCTCTGT
>JAEEHP010000100.1 GCA_016280855.1 Bacteroidaceae bacterium | reverse complement strand
TATATCTCGCCGTTGACGGCCAGCACCTGTTTTCTGTCGGGCGAGAACAAGGGCTGCCCACCGCTCTCGGGATCCACGATGCTGAGTCGCTCGTGGGCAAGGATGGCAGATCCGCCAACATATATGCCGCTCCAGTCGGGGCCGCGATGACGGAGTTTCTGACTCATGCGCAGCGCTTTCTGACGTAACTCTGACGTCTGCTGCTTAATGTTGAAGATTGATACGATTCCACACATAATGATATTTACTATTTAACGATTTACGATTTACGATTTTTTACATCCCCCGTCGGGGGGTTATAGGGGGCTTTCACTCCACCGTCACGCTCTTGGCGAGGTTCCTTGGGCGATCGACATCCTTGCCTTTGCACACGGCGATGTGGTAGGCCAGCAGTTGCAGGGGAATGCTGGCGATGAGGGGCTGGAAGCATTCGAGCGTGTCGGGCAGGGTGATGATGTGGTCGGCAAACTTCTGGATCTGCGTGTCGCCTTCGGTGACAATCGCCGTCACACGTCCTCCGCGTGCCCTCACCTCCTGAATGTTCGATATGACTTTCTCGTAGAGGCGGTCGCGGGTGGCGATGACGAAGACGGGCATCTCAGAGTCGATGAGTGCGATGGGGCCGTGCTTCATCTCGGCCGCGGGATAGCCTTCGGCGTGGATGTAGGAGATCTCCTTCAGCTTCAGGGCTCCCTCGAGCGCTACGGGGTAGTTGTAGCCTCGTCCAAGGTAGAGGCAGTTCCGGGCGTAAGTGAAGATGGGCGCCAGGCGTTCAATCTGCTCGTTGGTCTTGAGGGCTTGCTGCATCTTCTCAGGGATGCGCGTCAGCTCGACGACCATCTGCTGATACAGCGCGTCGTCCACCGTCTGCCGTTCTTTGGCCAGACATAGCGCCAGCATGGAGAGCACCGTCACCTGTCCCGTGAAGGCTTTCGTCGAGGCGACGCCGATCTCGGGTCCCACATGGATATACGTGCCAGTATCTGTGGCACGTGGAATGCTGGAGCCGATGGCGTTGCAGATGCCGAAGATGAAAGCGCCCTGCTGCTTGGCTAATTGTATGGCCGCCAGCGTGTCGGCAGTTTCGCCGCTCTGCGAGATGGCGATCACCACGTCATCCTTCGTCACTACGGGATTGCGATAGCGGAACTCCGATGCGTATTCCACCTCGCAGGGTATGCGGCACAGGCTCTCGATGAGCTGTTTGCCGATGAGACCGGCATGCCAGCTCGTGCCGCAGGCCACGATGACGATGCGCTTGGCACCGAGCAGTTGCTGGCGGTAGTCGATCATGGCTGACAGCGTCACGTGAGTGCCCTCGACGTTGATGCGTCCTCGCATACAGTTCATGAGGCACTCGGGCTGCTCGAAGATCTCCTTGAGCATGAAGTGTTCGTAGCCGCCTTTCTCTATCTGTCCGAGGTCGATATCTACGGTCTTCACCTGCAGCTCCTGTTCTTCGCCGAGGATGCTCATGACGCGCATCTCCTCGCCGAGTCGGATGACGGCGATGTTGCCGTCCTCGAGATACACCACTTTGTCCGTGTAATCGATGATTGGGCTGGCATCAGAACCTAAGAAAAACTCATCCTGGCCGATGCCCACCACCAGAGGACTCTGTTTGCGCGCCGCTATGATCTGTCGCGGGTCACGCTTATCGACGATGGCGATGGCGTAAGCTCCGATGACCTGATGCAGCGCCACCTGCACGGCTTCGAGCAGCGACAGGTTCTTCTTGACCATGACGTATTCCACGAGCTGCACGAGCACTTCGGTGTCGGTGTCGCTCTTGAACTCCACGCCCTTGTCCTGCAGCTTCGTCTTGATGTCGGCATAGTTCTCGATGATGCCGTTGTGAATGATGGCCAGATTATGGCTCCGCGAATAATGGGGGTGGGCATTGCGTGCCGACGGCTCGCCATGAGTGGCCCAACGGGTATGGGCGATGCCTACGCATCCCGACACGTCTTTGTCGCTGCAATACTCCGTCAGGTTGTCCACCTTGCCCTTGGCTTTATACACATTGAGTTCGCCGCTGTCGCTGATCATTGCCACACCGGCGCTGTCGTAGCCACGATATTCCAGGCGCTTCAGGCCTTTGATTAAAATGGGGTAGGCACGCTTCGTGCCGATATAACCTACTATTCCACACATGATGTTATTGATGAATGATGATTGATGTTTAGAGATACGAGAGATATAGATAGTTGGTTTGGGCTGGGTATTCGGCAGCAAGCGTGTCTATTTGCTTGACCTTCGGGACGATGCCCAGTTCCTTGCGCCATTGACGGACGGTGAGGGCTGCCTGTTCTGTGTTCATGCAGTTCTCAAGTCCTAAGGCACGGGCAATCTGGAAATCGGAGAAGCCATAGACCTTGGCTTCGTGCAGCAAGGCGGCGAATGCAGGTTCCTCGATGTATTCCATCAGTTCCAGCGGTTCCATGAACTCAATCATAGTTGAAAGTTGAGAATTGAACGTTGAAAGTTGAGCGTTGATGTCCACGATGTGTTG
>JAEEHP010000099.1 GCA_016280855.1 Bacteroidaceae bacterium | reverse complement strand
GAAACCGAAGAGGAGGAAGTTGGCGTTGGTGTAGAAGTTCATGTAAAGAACGGTGGCTGTGCCGCAGATGAAACCGATGATGGCAGCCTTGGAACCGATGCGCGGGAAGAAGATACCCATGAGGAACAGGCCGCCGATGGCGCCGCTCAAGAGGCCGAGGATGGTGTTGAAGTAGTCAAGCAACGACTGGATATCAACGGTTGCCATCAACCAGGCAATAGCCATACCGAGCATGCCGGCGCAGATGCCTGCGATACGGGCAACCTTAACCTCCCCTCCCTTGGGCTGTGCCTGTTGGCGATGAGCTTTCGACCACAAATCTACCGTAAACGCTGTAGAGATACTATTGATATTGGAGGCGATAGTGGACATGGTGGCAGCGAAGACGGCGGCGATGAGGAGGCCGGCGAGGCCGGCGGGCAACTGACTCATCATGAAGAAGGGGAAGATGGCATCGCCCTTGGCCATGGTGATGTCGAGCTCGGCAGGATGCGTCTTGAAGAAGGTGTAAAGGCCTGTGCCGATGGTGAAGAAGGCGATGGTCACCACGACGGACATGAGGCCGTTGGTGAGGATACCGCGTGCTGCGCTCTTCTCGTCGCTGGTGGTCAGGTAACGCTGAATGACGGTCTGGTCGCTGGTGTAGGAGATGAGGTTGTTGGCCAAGCCGCCGAGGATGACCACCCACCAGGTGGCATTCACGAAGTCGAACGGATGTTCGGGGTCGAAGAGGAAGAGGCGGAACTTGTCGTTGTCGGTGGCAATATGCCAGAAATCCGAAGCACCGTTGTCGCCTGTGTTGACGATAAGATAAACGGCAGCGAGAATGGCTCCACCAACGAGAATGATGCCTTGGATGACATCGCCCCAGACCACGGCCTCAACACCGCCCATCGTGCAGTAGAGGATGGTGATGAGCGCCATAAGCGCTATACATATATATATATTAATGCCCGTGACGGCAGTCATGGCCAGGGACGGCAAGAACAAGACAAGGGCCGTTCTGGCCACCATGAAGACGATGAACAGGATGCTGGCCATGAGGCGCGTAGCCGAATTGAAGCGGCGCTCAAGGTATTCGTAAGCCGTGGTGACGTTAAGACGACGGAAGAACGGCAAGTAGTATCTAATGACGGGGAACGACACCAGCAGGATGCAAATCTGCATGGGATAGTAGGTCCAGTCGGTGGCGTAAGCCTTGGCAGGAATGCTCATGTAGGTGATGGCGCTGAGCATCGTAGCGAAGATGCTGATGCCTGCCGCCCACCAGGGTATGCGGCCGCCGCCTTTGAAGAAATCGTCGCTGGAGTTCGAGGCGCGCTTCATGAAGTAGTAACCCAGATAGACCATGCCCAAGAGGTAGAGGATGAGCACGGTCCAGTTGAGCCAACCGAAATGGGCAGTATAACCGATGTCCACACGGGTGACATCGGACGAGCGTACGCCGGGCTTCTCCTCGCCGCCTATGACGAGGGCAGCGACAGCGGAGGAACCACCGCCCACTGAACCCAAGGCCGACGACGGCACGGGCACTACAGCCGCTCCGGCGCGGGCTATAAGAGGGCTATCGAAAACCTCTGCCCATGAGTCGGTGACGGTATGATAGACAAGGATGGAACGGCGGAACTTGTACCAGGCGGGATCCTGCGTCATATAAGCGTGGGCTTCCTCACGAAGAGCGGCCAGCTGATTCGCTGTTGTAGCGGTATCAGCTATAAGGATATTACGCGCAAGGGCAGCTTCGAAGATGTCCTTGTTGACACCGCCGAAGCAGAGAATATGGGCTGCGCCGGAGGGGATGGCGGAAGCGCCGACAAGAGCCCCCTCCATCAAGGAAGTAGCCAGCCACTCACGCTTTCTCGTATCATAATAAACACCATTGGCAACGGCTTTGCCGTAGCGAGGATCAAAGCCGCCAAGGAGATAGAAGTTGGAGGCAAGAGCACCTTTCTGGACGGCGGCAGCAGGCTGCACACGAACAGGACCGGGCATATCGGGAAGTTGTTCCCAAGCTGCGCCCGTCTGAGCGTCAAACCACGACGAGGGCAGCGGCCACTTCAAACGGTAGGCCTTGCGATTGGGAATACCATTATGCTGACCGCCTGCAACATAGATATAGCCATCGCCGTAGGCCGCAGCAAAGTTATCGAGAGCCGTGGGCAGCAGGGGAATGTCCTGTTTCTGTATCTCAAAGCTTGTGCCCATGGAGAGCAGCACGGCAAAATCCTCGCTCTTCTGTCCGTCGGCTGTGCCACCGAGGCAGACGACACCCTCTGGCACCGTGACGCTGGCGCCATAGGCCAGACCGCATGAGAATGCGCCGTCGCGTGACCAGGCGGGAGCGGAATCAGCCTTGCGAGGACTATCTGCCGGCCATCCGGCCTTTAAAGTCTCAGCGTTGAAATAAGTGGACTCTTCGAGGCCGATGACGTAAATGTCAGTATAGAAGACCTTCTGCCCACCCTCAGCCGCCGGCGTGTCGGGGAAATTGCAGCCACCTGCCACGACCAAAAACGGCTTTTTATTATCGAAACTAGGATAGCGGACTATGCCTGCAAAGGCGCCGCTCACGCCCTGACCGCCAAAGGCGGAGAGGGCGGGAACGGATGTAAATGTAGCTGTATTGAAGCGATGGGAAGACCCACCAACCGCCATCCCTGAAAGGGACGGAATAGTATCTTGAGCTATTGAGAAATGAGCCAGACAAACGAAAACGCCCAGCAAGGAGAGCAGCTTTTTCATACAGCCAAAAATGAATTAAATAAATGAATATTAGAACTTGTAGATGAGGGTGAGGTCAACACCGTTAATAAATAGGCCAAGCGCTGGTGAGACATCGCCGTCATTGATATCGACGCCCAGAGCACCCATATCGACAGCCAGCTGCAGTTGGTCGTTGACAGCATAACGCAAGGAAGGCTTCAATCCTGCGAAGACGTTTGTATAGTGCTTGCCGAAATCGATATCCGAAGCAGCCTTCAAATCAAGGAATACCTTCTCATTGTTCCAGAAGTTGAAACGCAAGTATGGGTTGATAAGACCTCTCGCATGCTTGGCAGCATATTTTACTCCAATCTCGGCGCCAACGGCCCAACGGTCATTAAACTCATAACCAGCACCAGGCAACACTTTCATGCTGAAAGCATCATTGCGGTAGTTGAAACCAAGCGTTCCAGTAGCAAAGAACTGAGCATTTGCATTCACACAGAAGCCCGCTAAAACAAGCAACACTAAAACGATTCTTTTCATAATAAAAACATTTAAAGGGTTAATAAAAAGGGGTTATTACTTATTGCAATGATTGAAGAAGTCGATGGCTTCGAGTTCCTTGCGCAGCTGCACTTCTTCTTCGTCGGTGACGTTCTGGAATGGCGTGCGGTTGGGACCGAGGTCGAGGCCGATGAGCTTCATGATACGTTTGCCGCCGACGATGTTTCCACGGAAGTGGCAGATGACATCGATGACGTCCTGAGCATAGTTCTGCAAGGCACGCGCCTTCTCGAGGTCGCCAGCCTTCCAAGCATCGATGATGCCCACGAGACAACGGCCATTGTAGTTGGTCGTGCCACCGATTCCGCCCTGTGCGCCGCCCATGGCCAGGCATGGAAGAATAGTCTCGTCCTGACCGTGGAGCATGTCGAACTTGCCATCCTTGTAGCGACGGCAGCGGTTGTACTCGTAGAGGCTCTCGAACGTGTATTTGATGCCGGCGAAATTAGGAATACGGCCATCTACAGCCTGCAGGAAGTCGAGCATCGAGAGGAAGGCACCATTGAAGGCGGGAATGTGGTAGAAATAGAACGGCAGCTCGGGAGCACCGCAAGCAATCTCCTCGCAGTACTTGACCAGTTCCTCTATGCGGCCGACCTTGGGGAAGGGAGGTGCCATAGCGCCGATACCGAAGGCGCCGATAGCCTGGGCATGCTCGGCAAGCTTCTTTGAAGAACGCACACAAGTGCTGCCCACGTGAACGATAACCTTGAAATCTTCGAAGCCTTTCACCGCGGCCATCCAAGCCTCGGCAATCTGCTTGCGCTCGTCCTCGGTGAGCATATAGCCCTCGCCGCTGGAACCATTGATGAACACGCCTTTAAGCCCATTGCGATAGAGCAAAGCTGCGTAATCGGGAATGATACTGAGGTTGATGCTGCCGTCGGCATGCATCGGGGTGAACGGGGCGTCAATCAGCCCTTTGATTTTTTCCATTGTATGAGTTAGTTAGGGGTTAAGAAAACTGCATTATTGTCGTGAAGACGTTGCAAAGATAAGGAGAATGAGTGAATGCACCAAATTTAAAGGGCTGAAAGTGTAAAAAAGAAAGATTTCATCTACAAATTTGGCAAAGTCATCAGAAAAGCGTACCTTTGCAGCCGCTTTAATCAATCGCAGGGGTATCCTAGACCACCCCCTATAAAAAAACAAGGAAATGAAAAAACAAGAACCTGTCAGCGTGACGTTCATGTTGCTCGGCGTCACGTTCTGTGTTTGCCTGATTCTGGCAAACCTGTTAGCAACGAAACAATTTCAGCTCGGCTTCCTCAACCTGACGGCTGGTGTGTTGGTCTTTCCCATCTCGTATGTCGTCAACGACTGCATCACCGAGGTCTGGGGCTATCGTCGCGCCAAACTCATCATCTGGACGGGCTTCGTCATGAACTTCGCCTTCGTGCTTCTGGCCTGGCTGGCTGACCTCATCCCCGGCGCTCCCTACTGGACGAACCAGGAAGGCTTTCACGCTTTGTTCGGCCTTGCACCGCGCGTAGCTTTGGCTTCCTTCGCCGCTTTCCTCGCCGGCTCTTTCCTGAATGCCTACGTCATGAGCAGAATGAAGATTCACGACAAAGGAAAGCGGTTCTCTTTGCGAGCCATCATCTCAACCATTGTCGGTGAGCTGGCCGATTCGCTCGTCTTCTTCCCCATCGCATTAGGCGGCATCGTACCTAAAGAAAACCTTGCGCTGATGATGGTCAGTCAAATAGTCATCAAGACATTATATGAAATCGTCATATTACCCATCACCATTAGAATCGTAGCCTGGCTGAAACGCACAGAAGGCATGGATGTTTATGATGACGGCGTCAGCTATAGCGTGATTTAAGCTTATGAAACCAATGAACAAAGAGACCGCTCTCGTCATCTTCAGCGGCGGTCAGGATTCAACAACTTGCCTGTTTTGGGCTTTGAAGCATTTCAAGAAGGTTGTTGCCCTCACCTTCATCTACGGGCAAAAGCACGTCGCGGAGGTGGATATGGCCGAGAAGATAGCCGCAAAAGCTGGTGAAGTGGCACGACGCAACGGACTGAACGAAGGCGGAGGCGACGTGGAATGGTATAAGATGGACGTGTCGTTCATCAGCCAGCTCTCACACAACTCGCTCACAGACAGCAGCATCAAGATGGATCAGGAGAAACCGGCCGACGGGCCTCCCAACACGTTCGTACCGGGTCGCAACCTCTTCTTCATTTCTGTGGCAGCCGTCTTTGCCCGTGAGCGTGGCATCAATCACCTCGTGACGGGCGTCTCGCAGACCGACTACAGCGGTTACCCCGACTGCCGCGATGCGTTCATCAAGGCGTTGAACGTCAGCCTGAACCTTGGTATGGACGAGCAATTCGTCATTCACACCCCTTTGATGTGGATCGACAAGGCCCAGACGTGGGCTAAGGCCGATAAGATGCACGTCCTGGATCTCGTGCGCAACGAGACGCTGACCTGCTACAACGGCATTCCCGGTGACGGTTGTGGCGAGTGCCCTGCCTGCAAACTAAGACGTGCTGGATTGGAAGAATACCTCGCACAGAAGCGCAAACAATAACTGCACATTGAGCATTCAAGGAATAAAATGGCTCAGAAATTTGACATATACATTCTCGGATGCGGGTCGGCGCTACCTACACGCAAGCATCTGCCTTCGTGTCAAGTCGTGGATCTTCGCGACAAACTGCTGCTTCTCGACTGCGGCGAGGGTGCACAGCTCGCATGGCGTTTCACCGGCTTGAACTGGCAACGTATCACACATATCTTTCTCACCCACGCGCATGGCGACCATGTCTTTGGTCTTCCCGGCTTCCTCTCGACGATGGGCTTGCTGGGACGCACCGCCCCACTCTACATCCACGGCCCTTCGTCGCTGCAGACCTACGTAGAGTTCATGAAGGCCCACTTCTTCCCCGACCTCAGCTATGACGTCAGATACGAAGCCGTTGATACCACCGTTCACGCCCTCGTCTTCGAAGACCGTTCGATGGAAGTGTGGTCGCTGCCCCTGCAGCATCGCCTGCCCTGTTGCGGCTATCTCATCAAGGAAAAGCCAGGCTTAGCACACATCCGACGCGAGATGATTGACTTCTACGAGATTCCCGTTTGGGCAATCAACAACATTAAAGCCGGTCAGGACTGGACAACGGCAACGGGCGAAGTCATTCCCAACAGCCGCCTCACCACCCCACCCGATCCCGTGCGCAGCTATGCTTACTGTTCGGATACTATGCCTGTTCCTGGTGTTGCAGACTGGTGCCGCGGCGTTGACCTGATGTACCACGAAGCCACATACGCCGAGAGTGAACTGGACCATGCTCTGCGCTATGGTCACTCCACAGCAAGACAAGCAGCCGAGGTCGCCAAGGCTGCCGAAGTGGGCAAACTGATGATCGGACATTTCTCTTCGCGCTACGAAGACGAGAACGAACTGCTTGAAGAGGCAAGAAAAGTCTTCGAGAACACCATTTTGGCCAACGAACAGTTAAAAATAACACTATAAATGCATTTTTATTGTGTTTTTCTCCGAAAAAATTTGCAGCGTATCTCAAAAAAGCCTATATTTGCACTCGAATAAACCAAAAAGAACGCATAAATGAAGCATATCTACCTTCTTTTTGCACTCGTTGCATGCTCATTCACTACAAATGTGAGTGCTGCTGATTTGGAGCCGGAGGTTTACGCTGAACCCGAAATGGAATCGCCTGCTGACTTGATGTTCACGGACGAACACGAAGGTATCGAGGATGAAATAACGGGCATCACCATCAGCGTTAATGGCTCACAGCTGCGCGTCACCGGTGCTTCCGGACAGATGCTCGAAATCTATAATCTTGCTGGTGTGCGTGTGACGAATGTCCGCATCGATGCTGAAGACAAGACCATGAACCTCAATCTCAAGAAAGGTTGCTACATGGTGAAGGTCGGTAAAGTAGTAAGGAAAATATCCATACGATAATTTAAGCTAACTAACTATAATCAAATCCATTCCTCACATCTTGCAAACAAAGGAATCAAAAAGGTCGGACATCAAAGCCGACCTTTTTTGAAAAGAAACTTAAGGCAATGAAAGCGACACAACTGACCATCCAGCAAATCCAGAGAGCTATCCGCAAAGTGGCTGACAAATTCCAACCGACGGCTGACCCGGTGCTCACTGACATTCATCTTCAGGTGAAGCCAGAGAGCGGCGAGCTGCTCGCATACGACGACGAGATGAATGAACTCACACGTATCGTGGTGGATCAATGGTTAGAGCCCACGGAAGAAGATCTGTATGATGCCGCCGCCGTCGCTATCAAACAAAGCATCAATGGCCTGCGCGATCTCATCGAAGGAATGAGCATCCTTCACCCCTTCTCGTTTGTCATGATGGGCGAGGATGGCGAAACGATGTCAGACATCTATGTTGTTGATGACGAAACGCTCATCCTGGACAGCGAATTGCTCAAAGGTTTAGACCAGGAGCTCGATGACTTCCTCAAGGATTTGATGGCTGATTAGCTGCTACGCTGATATATATATGAAAAGAGGCTGTGTCGTTCATTACTGACACAGCCTCTTTTCGTATATTGGAAATCCTCAATTGGGACGATGTTGATGCGGCGTTCGTGCATCTCGGGATCCGCGGGGGCGGTCGCCACGCTGACGCTGAACCATGTGACGGTAGAAATCATCTTCAGCCTTAATGATCTTGAAGACTTTATCAGCAGGAACAACCTTCAGGATTCGTTGGTAAAAAGACTGTTCTATCTCAGCCATATCAACTTTCAATTGATTGATTTTCTTTATGGTTTCGGCATAAGCCTTCGGATCATCTTTAACATTCTTCTTCAGATCGTGAATCTGTTTGCCCATTTCCCGCTGTTTAGCACGCATCTCATTGTATGGCGGGAAGAATGCGCGCGCTTCCTCAGGAGTCAGACCGGCCGTTTTCGTCAAGGACTCCTCAACCATCTGCTGGAATTTCTGAGGGTCGAAACGAGGCTGTCCCTTTTGAGGTGCCCCCTGTGCCCAAGAAGTCATCGAGCACATGAACATCAATAAATATACAATTGTCTTTTTCATAGTCGTTCGTGTTTAATGATATCAATAAGCTTCTGTCAAGTAATAGGCAATCTGGTTGTTGTCAACCATCCCATATTCCATTTCGTAGTCTAAAGCATCATCGAGCGTCTCGTCGGAGATGGCCAACTCATACGAGTCGCCAGTCACCATCTGATCCGGCATATTGCGATGCGTATAGAGATAAGTTCCAACTCCCACGCAAATGCCAGCAACGACTGCAGCCGCTGCGTAGCGCACCATGCGTTTGAAAGGATTCATCTTCACGACCTTGGCCTTCGTTTCTGTCGTCGGTGCATCGGTGAGCAGCCCTTCGCTCACCATACGCGAATGAAGACGAGCTGTGAAGTCGTCGAAATAACCGTCTGGCGTTCGGAAGGGATTCTCTCCCGTGTCGTGCTGTCGTATGAAGTTTTCGTCTATCATAGGATTTTATGTTTTATCTGATTCTTCGACAATTGGATTCAGGAATGGTTTAATCGCGAGCATGAAAAAAGTCAGATATTTTTTTTACTGCGTGATGATATGATGCTTTCAGTGCACCGACACTGGTTCCCAGCATCTCACTCATATCCTCGTATTTCATCTCATCGTAATACTTGAGATTGAACACCTGACGTTGCTTGTCGGGCAGCGAAGCCACAGCCTCCTGTAGCTGACGCGCTGTCTCATCACCATCGAAATAGGGGTCACTCTCCAACCGCACCGCAACACCGACTGCCGCATCGTCATCCAGGCTGAGCGTCTGACGCTTACGTTCTAGGAAATTCAGGGTCTCGTTGTTGGCAATCCTGAACAGCCACGTGGACAACTTCGCATCGCCGCGAAAGCCGTCCAAACCTGTCCAAGCCTTGATGAACGTATTCTGTAACACGTCGTCGGCATCGTCGTGCGAAAGCACCATTCGACGTATCTGCCAGTAGAGTTGTTCCTTGAAGTGCTCTACCATCAGCGTAAAGGCTTGCTCACGTTGACTCGTATCACGCAGCTGCGTCACCACCTGCTGTTCATTCCATTTAGCACTCATTTTTCTTGTACGCGCGTACCTTATTTATATATTAAGCGATATCTTTTGCTTTTTATCGGTGCAAAGATAGTATCTTTTCACGAAAAAGCAGTAACTTTGCGCCCGATTTTACAATAAAAAAGTAATATGCCAGCTCTTCAAACCATTCTTTTGCTTCTCACGAGCAACATTTTCATGACTTTAGCCTGGTACGGACACCTCCGACTGCAGCAGGCAGGCATCAGTAGCAACTGGCCACTCATCGGTGTGATTGCCTTCTCATGGGGCATCGCATTCATCGAGTACTGTTTCGCCGTACCCGCCAACCGCATCGGCTTCGAGGGCAACGGAGGTCCGTTCACGCTCGTGCAGTTGAAAGTCATTCAGGAAGTCATCTCACTCACCATCTTCACGGCCATCGTCGGCTTTATGTTTCACGGACAGAGTCTGCATTGGAACCACGTGGCTGCCTTCGTATGCCTCGTATTGGCCGTGTACTTCGTATTTAAATGAGGTTACTTCAAGCGCAGGTCGAGCACCAGAGGAAGGTGATCGCTGATGCCGCCATGATAAGTATCGCCACGGAAGGTGCGTCGAGGCATCTGAACGCCTGAACTGTTCGGTGCTTCCAACAGCCACGGCAGGCTTAATGGCAGAGCTGGGGACGAACTGATTACAGATGAGGATATCAGGATATGGTCTATCCACTGCCAAACGCCTCTATAGCAATACGTACCTAAAGCCTGTGGGTGGTCGGTCAACAGCAAAGACGACTGCTTGAAGATTCGATCTTTGCCGCCAGCATTGAAGTCTCCCATCAGCACTATTGCAGGAACGGTTTGCACACTCGTTGCAGTGATAGAGTCCACCAGCGACCATAGGGTCTTTGCTGCCAACGCCCTATTCCGATTGCCCTGCTGTCCGCCAAGACGGCTGGGTAGATGAACGACTACGACATGAAGCGTATCCACGCCCGCTGGCTGCGAGTGGCTACGCACAAGCCCTTTCACATAAAGGATATCACGTGTCGATGGCAAATCATGGTCTGCTGAGGGAATTCGCACATCACGCTGTTCCAAAGGGCGGAAACATGTTGGCAGATAAAGCATTGCAACATCTACGCCACGCGCGTCATTGCTATGTGTCATTACGTAGTCATAGCCCAGCGAACGCAGGATGCTTCGACGGGTGAGCGCCGTGAGCACGGAGTCATTCTCTACTTCACACAAACCGATGATGGCCGGCAGGGGGCCATCATCGGCTGTAGCAACAATAACTTTAGAGATATCGGATAGCTTTTTCCAATATCGATAGGACGTCCAGCGGCGTTCGCCTTGAGGCAGGAACTCCTCATCACGAAAGCCTTCATCATCAATGGTATCAAACAAGTTCTCAACGTTCCATTCCATGATGCGCAGCACATCTTCGCTTCCGTTGTCCTCATGAGCACCGAGAGTGCTCAGTAACAACGGAGCGATGAGTGCCAAAACGCATACACGTCGCATTCTACACCAGAGCCGTAAGATGACTCTCGTTGATGCTGTTCAGCTGGTTGGATTCGATGACTTGAATGGCTTTCTCGTTATCGTCCGTACGGAAGATGAGAATACCCTTGCCACGAAGCAGGAAGGAATACATATAGGCGATGCTGATTCCCGCCTCGCTGAATATCTTCACGGCATCAGCAGCTCGACCTGGCTGATCGTCGATTTCTAAGGCAAAGACATCGCTCAGCGCCACGGCTACGCCCGCCTTCTTCAATTCATTACAGGCGCGCATTGGTTCGCTACAAATGAGACGATAGATGCCGTACTCGGCGGTGTCGGCAATCGTTGAGGCAATAATCTGGATGTTAGCCTCTTTCAGAGCATCAAGCACCTTGATGAGTGTGCCCGAACGGTTCTCAATAAAAATGGAGAGTTGATGAATGGTCATAGGGTATTGAGAGTTGAAAGTTGAGAGTTGAAAGTTGAGAGTTGAAAGTTGATAAACTAAATCACTGAAACACCTTGCGCTTATCGACCACGCGTACGGCCTTGCCTTCGCTGACGGGCAGCGTGCCTTTCGGTACAATGCGCACGATGGGCTTCAGCAGGATTTCATCACCCAGCTGACGGCGGATCTCCTTGGACAGCTGCAGCATAGCATTGTAGTCATCGGTGGGTTCGTTGAGTTCCACTTCGACAATCATCTGGTCATTGTTGTCCTCAGTAACGAGCGTGATGAGATAGTTCGTTCCCAGCTCGGGGAACTTCATGAGAATCTTCTCAATCTGGATGGGGAAGATGTTCACGCCACGCAGCACGATCATATCGTCGGAACGTCCGCGCATGCGGTCGAGACGGATATGGTTGCGGCCGCAGGGACAACTGCGTCCCAGCACGCGAGTGAGGTCTCTTGTGCGATAGCGCAGCAGCGGCATCGCCTCGCGACAGAGGGTGGTGAGCACCAACTCGCCAATCTCGCCGTCGGGCACGGGTTCCAGCGTATCGGGATTGACAATCTCCACGATGTAGTAGTCTTCCCAGAAGTGCAGACCGTTCTGCTCTGGACACTCAAAGCCTACGCCAGGTCCACACATCTCGCTCATGCCAAAGGAGTTATAGGCCTTCACGCCCATCATCTCCTCGATGCGTTTGCGCTGTTCCTCGCTGTGGGGTTCTGCACCGATGGCCAACACCTTCAG
Source organism: Bacteroidaceae bacterium (assembly GCA_016280855.1). Lineage (GTDB taxonomy): Bacteria > Bacteroidota > Bacteroidia > Bacteroidales > Bacteroidaceae > Physcousia. The sequence continues at coordinate 11,689 of JAEEHP010000099.1, read as the reverse complement.
CTTCGTGTCGCGCCGCGGATCTACGCCCTCCTGCTTCATCACCTCATAGAGGCGTGTGACATAGCTCGGGATGGCGTGGATAGCGGTGGTGCCGAAGTCCTTGATGAACTTGATCTGTCGCAGGGAGTTACCAGCTGCAGCAGGCACGGTGAGCATCCCCAGACGCTCGGCGCCGTATTGGAAGCCGAGACCGCCGGTGAACATGCCATAGCCGCTGGAGTTCTGGAAAACATCGTCAGGACGCAGGCCCACCATCCACAGGTTACGGGCCACCTGATTAGCCCACTCGTCCAAGTCCTTCTGCGTGTGAAGGATAACAGTGGGGTTGCCAGTCGTCCCGCTCGAGGAATGGAGGCGCACACAATCGCGAAGAGGAACGCACGACATACCGAAAGGATAGGTGTCGCGAAGATCCTGCTTCGTCGTGAACGGCAACTTACGGACGTCGTCCAGCGACTTGATGTCATCGGGCGTAAGACCAAGTTCATCGAATTTCTTGCGATAGAACTCGTTGTTCATGCAGTGGCGCACAGTCTTCTGCAGACGTTCCAACTGCAGCGCCTCGATTTCAGCGCGTGATAGGGTTTCAAATTCCGGGTTGAAATAGTTACTCATTATATTATAATTTACGTTTATCAATCACATGAGCGCTCTTGCCTTGGCTGCGTTCAATGGTGTTCGGTGCCTTAAGCTGCACCTTAGCAGCAATGCTGAGCACACTCTTGAGCTTCGAAGCCAACTTCTTTTCGAGCGCATCGATGGCAGCAGGTGTGTCGAAGACGCCCGTGAAGAACTCCTGGCGGATTTCCACCTGCACCTGCAACGTATCGAGGTTGTTGACACGGTCCACAACGAGCATATACCTCGGAGCGAACTCGGGCATCGACAGCACGACGCTTTCCACCTGTGAGGGAAACACGTTGATGCCGCGAATGATGAGCATATCATCAGAACGGCCTTCGATGCGGCCCATACGCACGCTGGTGCGACCGCAGTCACAGGTGCCAGGTAGCAGCGAACACAAGTCGCGAGTGCGATAGCGCAGTACGGGCATACCTTCCTTCGTCAGCGTCGTAAACACCAGTTCACCAGTTTGTCCGGCGGGCAAAGACTCGAGTGTTACAGGGTTAATGATCTCGGGATAGAAATGATCCTCACAGATGTGTGAGCCGTTCTGCATCTGACATTCGTAGCTCACACTGGGTCCCATAACTTCCGACAAGCCGTAGAGGTTAAAGCCTTTGAGCCCTAAGCGTTCCTGTATCTCCTGGCGCATATTCTCGGTCCAAGGCTCTGCGCCGAATGCTCCAACTCGCAGTTTGATATCCTCCTTTCGGATGCCCAGTTTGTCCATTGTCTCGGCAAGATACAGCGCATAGGAGGGCGTGCAAGCGATACCCGTTATGCCAAGGTCGCGGATGAGTTTCAGATGCTTCTCTGTATTGCCCGTACCGGCCGGTATGACAGAAGCACCAAGATGCTCTACACCATAGTGCGCACCCAGTCCGCCCGTGAACAGGCCATAACCGTAGGCTACAGAAAAAATGTCATCGCGCGTCACACCATAAGCCGTCAGGCAGCGTGCCATGCACTCGCTCCAGACGCCAATGTCTTTTCGTGTGTAGCCCACAATAGTGGGATTACCTGTCGTACCACTGGAGGCATGCACGCGTATGATCTCGCTCTGCGGTGCGGCCTGCAAGCCAAAGGGATAGTTGTCACGAAGGTCCTTCTTTGTCGTGAAGGGCAGTTTCTTAATGTCCTCGATGGTCTGGATGTCATCGGGACGAATGTCCATCTCCTGCAACTTATTGCGGTAGAACGGGACATTGTGATACACGTACTCCACGATTTTGTGAAGTCGCTTACCTTGGAGCGCGCTCATCTCGTCGCGACTCATACATTCTTTGTTCGGATTCCAAATCATGCTTTTTGTGTTGCTAATGGGTTAATCCCGCGCAAAAATACAACAAAATCCACAATTTCTATCAAATTATTGTAAAAAGTATGTGTTTGACTCGCATTTTTATACTATTTTTGTGCAATCAAAGACCATTTAGACATCAATAAGGTATGATAAACGCACAACTTCTGCACCCCACGAGCATCGTCATCATCGGCGGCTCCAACAATACCCACAAGCCCGGTGGCGCCATCACGCGCAACCTCATCAACGGAAACTTCGAAGGCACGCTACGCATTGTCAACCCCAAGGAGGACGAAGTTCAGGGCATACGCGCCTTCCACGATGTCAAGGAACTACCGCCCACCGACCTTGCCATCCTCGTCGTCGCCGCCCGCTTCTGCCCCGACTATGTCGATTACCTGGCCAAGGAGAAACAGGTACGCGCGTTCATTATTATCTCTGCCGGCTTCAGCGAGGAGACACCAGAGGGAGCCGCGCTCGAACAGCGCATCCTCGACACTTGCCGTCAATACGGTTGTGCGCTCATAGGTCCCAACTGCATTGGTCTGCTCACCCGCTGCCACCATTCTGTGTTCACTAAACCTATTCCGCGTCTGACGCCCAAAGGCGTGGATTTCATCTCAGGTTCTGGTGCCACAGCCGTCTATGTCCTTGAGAGTGCCGTCAGCAAGGGATTGCCTTTCAACTCCGTATGGTCAGTAGGCAACGGTCATCAAATAGGCATCGAAGACGTGCTCGAATACATGGATGAACATTTCGACGCAGAACGCGATTCGCTCATCAAGTTGCTCTACATCGAAAACATAGCCGACCCCGACAAGCTCCTCTTCCATGCAACATCGCTCATCCGCAAGGGCTGTCGCATAGCCGCCATCAAGGCGGGCAGCAGCGAGAGTGGCAGCCGGGCTGCCAGCAGCCACACCGGCGCCATAGCTTCCAGCGACTCTGCCGTCGAAGCCCTCTTCCGCAAAGCCGGCATCGTCCGTTGTTTCTCGCGCGAGGAACTGACCACCGTGGGGTGCATCTTCACCCTACCCCGCTTCACAGGCAAGAACTTCGCCATCGTCACTCATGCCGGAGGCCCTGGCGTCATGCTCACCGATGCCCTCTCCAAAGGCGGCATGAACGTGCCAGCCCTCAGCGGAACGGCTGCCGAAGAGTTGAAATCCAAACTGCTACCCGGTTCATCGGTGGCTAATCCCATTGACATCTTAGCTACAGGGACGCCCGAGCACCTTGCCATTGCCATTGACTATTGCGAACACCGTTTTGATGACATCGATGCCATCATGGTCATCTTCGGCACGCCCGGTCTCGTACAACTTTACGAGACCTATGACGTCCTGCATCGTAAGATTCAGGAATGTCAGAAACCCATCTTTCCCATACTGCCAAGCGTGAACACCGCTGGCCCCGAAGTTCACGAGTTCCTCAAGAAAGGCCACGTCAACTTCTCCGACGAAGTAACGCTCGCCACAGCGCTCACGCAAGTCATGAAGACGCCAGCCCCTGCCGACCAAAACGTCGTCATCAACGGTGTCGATGTTCCCCGCATACGTCGCATCATCGACAGCATCGCCGAGGAGGGTTTCCTTCCCCCAGCCCTCGTCCACGACCTACTCTCGGCTGCCGGCATCGCCACCGTTCCCGAATTCGTCAGCGCCGATAAGGATGAGCTCTTCACTTTTGCCAACCGCTGCGGTTATCCTGTTGTGGCTAAGGTTGTTGGTCCCGTACACAAGAGCGACGTTGGCGGCGTGGCGCTCAACATTCGCAGCCGCGAAGTGCTCGAAGCAGAGTTCAATCGCATGATGAACATCGAAGGTGCCACAGCCGTCATGGTACAAAAGATGCTGAAAGGCACAGAGCTGTTCGTAGGTGCCAAGTACGAACAACGCTTCGGTCACGTCGTTCTCTGCGGCCTCGGAGGTATCTTCGTGGAAGTGCTGCGCGACGTCTCCAGCGGACTCGCCCCTCTCTCCTATGAGGAAGCCAATTCCATGATCCACAGCCTACGGGCTTATAAGATTCTGAAGGGCACTCGCGGACAGCAAGGCATCAATGAGCGGAAGTACGCCGAAATCATCGTGCGCCTCTCCACCCTCCTCCGATTCGCCACGGAAATCAAGGAAATGGATATCAACCCCCTACTCGCAGACGGCGATGAGATTATCGCTGTCGATGCACGCATACTCGTCTGCAAATAAACACGTCTATACGTATAAGCTCACACGTCTATACGTGAACGCCTACACGTCTATACGTATAAACCTACACGTCTATACGCGATAAAGAATGCCATCGAGGGAAGGACGCCAGTCGGCATTTTTCTCAACAAGTAACGTCTGAATGCCCAGATCTTGAGCTACAGCGATATTGGCCGGGCTGTCATCCAGGAATACTGTCTCACCGGCTACGAGTTTGGCATCATTGAGCATATATCGGAAGATGGCGGGATCGGGCTTCATCAATCCGACCTCATACGAACAGTAGCAATGGTCGAGATAGCTGCTCAACGGACGGCCGTCACGACTGAACTGCGTACTCTCCGCCCATTGTTGGACATAGGGATTGGTATTGGAAAGCAAGTAAGTGTGATAGCCGCGACGCCTCAACTCATCAAGATAGTCGAGCTTGTGCTGGTCAATGGGCGCACCCACATATCCAAGCCATGCCTCCAACACCTCATCTTCGGTAAGCTCACGTGCTGGCGTCAGCATTTGCGAGAGTTGTGCTCGGAAGACATCACGGGTGATCCGTCCGCTCTCAAGATCCTCGAACATACCACGTTGATGATAACGGTCGAGACGCTGATCGGCATCCACGAGGCCTATTTTCCGGAACGCTTCTACTGCGCCGTCGTAATCCAAGTCGAAGAGGACGCCGCCAAAATCAAATACTACATTCTTAATCATGATTCGCCGTCAATAATCAATTGCCATCCGGCTTCTCAGCCTCGAAGAAGGGCGAGTCGTTCCAATGGAAGGTGGTGAAATCATCGGGACAAGCCGGATCGAAAGGTTTGTACTCAGGTCGCAAAGCGCTAATGAAAGGCAGCTGCAGCTGGCGCATCCCTTCGATGACGCACTTGGCTATCTCGTAAGCGCCGTAGGGATTGAAATGAGTATTGTCCTTGAAATCAGTCGTCTGACCAGGATAGCTGCCTGCGGGATAGTGCACAAAGGCGTGCTTACTCTGTTCCTCGCCCATCGCCTCATAGAACGTGCGAGTCATAGCGTGCAAGTCTATCAGGGGTACCTGCTCGCGCCCTGCCAGCCATGCCATGGCCTCGGGATAGTCGGCGTGGGTCTCCTGAATACGGCCGTCCTTGAAAGAGCGACGTTGCGTAGGGGTCACGAAGAGAGGTGTCGCTCCTCGCGCGCGCGTTTCATCTATAAAGGTCTTCAACGACGTGGCGAAGTTGTAGTAGGCTCCGGCACCGGGGAAACGCTGCTTCTGGTCGTTATGTCCAAACTCCGCAATGAGGTAGTCGCCAGCTTTCATCATGGAAAGCACCTTGGCCAGACGTCCTGCACCGATGAATGTCGAGGCTGTCTCACCGCTCTCGGCAAAATTGGCAAATGCCACCTGGTCGCCGAACCAACGGGTGATCATCTGTCCCCAAGACGCCCACGGCTCATTGTCCTGATCGACCACGGTAGAATTGCCGCAGAGGAACACGGTGGGCACGCTGTCGGCACGTTCAATCGTGATGGCGGCACATGCTGGCGCATCTCCGTTGATCTCGATGGTGAGACGGTCGTCGAAATTGAGCTTAGTGAGCTCGCGCGGTTTCAACTTTATCACGCGCCGCTCGTCGATCTGCGGCGAGTGCTTATGCACGATGAAAGATTCCTGCCTCAGTTCACCTTTGCGTGTCGCCAGGTTCTCGACGAAGAGACGGCGACTTTCGGCGCGCACCGTGGTCACCGCCGCATGCTTGCGCGAGCCCAAAGTGACGGTAACACGGTAGTTCCCGTCCGGCACTCGCACGCTGAAATAGAACGGGGTCTGACGATCCGGTCGTTCGGGCGAGGGGATAAAATCGTAGCCGTAATCGCGCTCTAAGGAATAACGGTCGGAACGATTGACCAGAACGGCTGTAGAACGAGTTTTTTGCTTCGAGGATGGCACGAATTCATATTGCCAACGCTGCGCCATAGCCATCGTGCCGACGGCCATGAAAAGGAAGAAGGAGAGATAACGTTTCATTTTCATGCGGCAAAAGTACTACTTTTTAACGGAAAATAGTGCATAAAAGCAAAAAAAATCGATTCTTTGTTGGTCAGTTCGAGAAAAAGCGCTACCTTTGCGCCCGGTTTTGAAAGAAAGACCTGCCGACATGGCTCAGTTGGTAGAGCAACGCATTCGTAATGCGTGGGTCCGGGGTTCGAGTCCCCGTGTCGGCTCCATAGGCAACCGCAGATACTTCAGGAAATGAGGGTCTGCGTTTTTTTTATTCAACGAACGGTATGAAGATGAAACGTATCATAGTCGGAGGCCTTTTGGCCCTGACCGTCATCGTGGCGGTGTCATTCCTTGTTGTTTGGCATTATTGGAGCCACTCTCCTTTTGAAATTTCCGAGACGACTTACGTGTACGTCCGGCCTGACGACACGGAGGATGACATACTCCAACAACTGCGCGAATCAGCACATGCCAACACTCTAACAGGTTGGAAGTTGGCACGCATGGCGATGGACTTCAAGCCTCACACAGGCCGCTATGCCATAGAGCCCGGCGACGGCATCCTGAACGTGCTCCGCCGCATGCGTTCCGGCCAGCAGACACCAGTTCGGCTGACCATCCCCTCACTCAGAGGCATGGACCGGCTGGCAGGATTGCTGAGCAACAAGCTCATGCTCGACTCCGCAGAGGTCATCTGGTATTTCACCGATAGTACGTTTGCTGCGCGCTACGGCTACTCCGCCGCCACCCTTCCCGCCCTGTTCATCCCCAACACCTACGAAGTCTATTGGGACGTGACGTTTGAGCACCTGATGGAACGTATGGCAAAGGAGAATGCGCGGTTCTGGGGCGATGCCAACCGCGAGGCTAAAGCCAAGGCACTCGAGATGACGCATGAGGAAGTCATCACGCTGGCAAGCATCGTCGATGAAGAGACGGCCAACAACGCCGAGAAGCCTCGCGTGGCAGGACTCTATCTCAACCGCCTCCACCAGGGCATTCCCCTGCAGGCCGATCCCACGGTTAAGTTCGCGATGGGCGACGCCTCCTTGCGCAGGATCCTCAACAAACATCTCACGACGGACAACCCCTACAACACGTATGTCCATCGCGGACTGCCCCCCGGCCCCATACGCATCCCTACGGTTGCCGGCATTGATGCCGTGCTCAACGCCGAACGCCACAATTACCTTTATATGTGCGCCAAGGAGGACTTCAGCGGCACACACAATTTCGCCGCTACCTACGCCGAACATCTCATCAACGCGCGTCGCTATCAGCGGGCGCTGAACGAACGGGGCATTAAGTGAAATAACGTAAACATTCAGTCCTATGCTGAAAATCAGAAAAGAATGCATCATGAGAAGAATCGTATTGTGGATTACCTTGTTCATGACAGCAGGTGTCATGGAGGCACAAGAGCAGCGCACGTTGCGCGTACTGGCCATCGGCAACTCATTCTCAGAGGATGCGGTGGAGCAGTATCTATGGGACCTCGGTCATGAGGTTGGCATCGAGATGATTATCGGCAACGCCTACCGTGGCGGCTGGAGTCTGGCAGCCCATTGGAACGACGCGCGTTCGGGAGCGGCAGATACGGAGTACCGCAAGGTCGTCGGCGGCAAACGTGAGAACCTGGGTAAACATACGTTGCGCGAAATCATCACGGACGAACCTTGGGACGTGATCACCTTTCAGCAGGTGAGTCAGGAAGCTGGGCGCGAGGCAAGCTACGAACCGGGGCTGAGCCTGATGATCGGCTACGTAAGGGCTTTGGCTTTAGTGGACTCCGTACGTCTGGGATTCCATCAGACTTGGGCCTATGCTCAGGATTCTGAACATCGGGGTTTCGCGAACTACGACCGCAATCAATTCCTCATGTACGCTCATATCACGACAGCTGTGGAGGAAGAGATGGAATACCATCGCGGCGACCTCTCATTCTATATTCCTTCCGGCACGGCCATACAGAATGCCCGTACTTCTGCCCTCAACGAATCGTCGTCCGAGGGAGGTGCCGTGAACCGCGAACTGACGCGCGACGGCTACCATCTCAACTACACCATTGGTCGCTATACCGCGGCATGCACGTGGCTGGAAGCGCTCACAGGCATCAGCCCCGTAGGACTGAAAACGCGCCCGAAAGCAATCACACGCGAACAGGCTAACTTGGCACAACGGGCTGCACATGCTGCCATTCTCGTACCAATGGGGGTAACTCCGATTGAAGATGAGTGAGACGTCAGCCTATTCCCAACAGGCTACGGCATCAGCGATTTCCGGCATCTGACTGCGATGGAACACGGGATCGTTGATGCCTTTCTTTTTTTGTGTGCGATAGTCGTCAAGAAGTCGGAAGGCATACTTGCCCAACACGGCGATAGCGACGAGGTTGCAGGCGGTGAGCAATGCCATGCAGAGGTCGCCAAGGTTCCATACGAAGTCGAGCGTAGCAAGAGCACCGATGAGCACAAAAACGCCACCTGAGAAAAGACGGTAGAGGGTTAGGATGAGAGAGGAATGGGAAGATAAACGGGAAGAGTGATGATTGAGTAGAAAACGAACGTTAGCTTCACCATAATAATAATTGCCAATGATGCTGGAGAAGGCAAAAAGGAGTATGGCGACCGCTACGAAGACAGGACCCGCCGAACCCACTTCGCTCTTGAGGGCTGCCTGCGTGAGCGCAATACCATTGAGCTCGGGTGTTTCATACAGACCGCTAAGCAAGATGATGAAGGCTGTGCAGGAACAAACAATAAGCGTGTCCGTGAATACGCCAAGAGCTTGAATGAGCCCCTGCTTGACGGGATGAGTGACGGCTGCTGTGGCGGCTACGTTGGGCGCACTACCCTCCCCAGCCTCGTTGGAGAAAAGTCCTCGCTTGATACCTGTCATCATTGTAGCTCCGAGACCGCCGCCAACGACTTTGTCCAAGCCGAAGGCATCGAGGAAGATAACCTTAAACACATCAGGCAGCAGACTTATGTTCATCGCGATGACGACCACAGCAAGAATGAAATAGCCGATGGCCATCAATGGCACAAGGACGGCGCTGACACGGGCTATACGATGGATGCCACCGAACACGATGACCAGAGCGACGGTCATCAACGCCAAGCCAACCCACAATGGAGACCACCCAAAAGCCTCTTGCATCGCACCACAAATAGTGTTGGACTGAATAGAGTTATAGGACAGGCCGAAGGTGATGGTGATGAGGACAGCAAAGAGAGCCGACATCCACCCACCGGCCTTGCGGAGCCAAGGGCGTGAACTAAGGGGCAAGCCTTGGCGGATATAATAAGCGGGACCACCGATGAAAGAAGTCTCGTGGCGTTGCTTGAACAGTTGGCCGAGGGTTGACTCGACAAAGGCTGTCGCAGAGCCGATAAGCGCGATGAGCCACATCCAGAACACGGCACCTGGACCGCCTATGGCTATGGCTGTGGCGACACCGGCAAGATTGCCCGTGCCAACGCGCGTAGCAACGGAGACAGCAAAAGCTTGGAATGATGAGACGTGCTTATGGTGTCGCTCGGAGGGCTGCGAGCTATCTGCAAGCAAGCGAATCATCTCGCCGACCATGCGAAACTGGACGAAACGTGTACGCCACGTAAACCATAGCCCACAAGCAATGAGCGCTCCGATAAGCACGTAACCCCAAAGGGCGTCATTGATATGGGAGATGAGTTCGTTCACGCTTTTTCAATCAGGCATACGGCATAAGCGCTAATCCCTTCCTCGCGACCCGTGAAGCCGAGGCGTTCGGTGGTGGTGGCCTTAATGCTAACAACATCAGGGTCAACGCCCATGACCTCAGCGAGACATTGTTGCATCGCAGGGATATGGGGGTTAAGCTTTGGACGCTCGGCACAAACCGTGGCATCGATGTTGCCTACACGATAGTCTTTCGTGGCTATCAGCGCTATCGTTTTGCGCAACAGAATCTTGCTGTCGATGTCCTTGAACTCAGATCCCGTGTCAGGGAAATGGTATCCGATATCGCGCATATTTGCGGCACCGAGCAAGGCATCACAAATGGCGTGGATGAGCACGTCGGCATCTGAGTGACCCAGCAAGCCGAGTTCATGATCTATCTTGATGCCACCAAGCCACAATGCGCGGCCAGGGACAAGCTTGTGAACATCGTAACCGAAACCTATTCTCATCTTCTTTTCCTCCCAAACAAATCCTTCATGCCATCGAGATCGAAGCCGAGGGTGAAACGCATGGTTTGATCCAAAGGATTGGTCTGCGACGTGGAGAACACGTAAGAGGCATCAATGGAGAAGACGCTCATCTTGAAACCAGCACCTGCGGTGATGTACTTACGATTACCTTTGTTCGCATGCTCGTCGTGATAGCCAAGACGAAGGAAGAAGCGGTCATTATAGGAGTACTCAGCACCCACGCTCCATTGGATTTCCTGCAGCTCTTCCTTGAAACCGTTGGGAGCATCATAGAAGCTCTTGAAAATACCGGCAATAGGCGAGATATCGTAGTAGCGTTTGTACAGCTCGGGGTCGCTGTCTGTATATGGCTTACCATTCTCATCGACGGGGAAGGTCGGCACGAGAAGCTTGTTGGCATCAGCTGCGATGGAGAAGCGGTTGTAATCGTCGAAGGGGATGGTGAGGTTAAGACCCAAGCGCAGATTCGTGGGTATAAACTCGCTACGGTCGTCGGCACCATAATTGATTTTGGAACCGATGTTGTTGATGTTCAAACCTACGCCGATACCGCACTCGCGGTTCGCCATCACGAAGTAGTTGTTATAATACATCGCAATGTCGGCAGCAAAAGCCTTACCAGGTGAGCTACCGTCCTCGTAGTCGTAAGTGATGTCGGAGAAGATGAAACGCATGCCTACACCCATTGAGAAGTAATCGGAGAGCATACGCGAATAGGCAGCATCGACAGCGAACTCATAGGGGTTGATGGTCATGCCTTCGGTAGCACCCGAACTGATCTCATCCCATTCGCCAAGGCCGACCTCACCAAGCGAGAAATAGCGCAGAGAGGCGCTGATGGCCGAATAGTCGCCGATGCGGTAGAAACCGGCAACGTTGGCGAGATTGATGTCGCTAACCAACTTGCGGAGCCACGGCGTGTAGCTGATGGATACGCCGGCACGTCCTACGCAGAAAGGATACTTGGCGGGGTTCCAGTACTGGGAGTTGACGTCGGCCTCGGTGGCTGCACCCACATCGCCCATACCGCCGCCGCGAGCATCGGGGGCAATGGAGAGGGAGGTAACGCTGGTGGTCACGGGGTTGAACATATCCTTCTTGTCCTGAGCGGAGGCTGGATGGAGGAAGAAGAGTTGCGATAGAATCGCAACTAAAAGAACGGGACGATATGTGCGTTTGAGTTTCATCTATTAAGAATGAGAATTTGCGATTAAACAGTTATGAACAGGATGAGATAAGCAATTATGTATGCAGTTGGGAAATGTGAGATATAAAGGAGTCCTATAATATAACGTGATTATTGCCGATTTATTGTCTTCGGTTGATAATGAGTTTTTGGGTTTTAGTGACTTCCTCGCTGTCGCCGCAACTGACGCGAGCG
>JAEEHP010000098.1 GCA_016280855.1 Bacteroidaceae bacterium | reverse complement strand
TGGTCCAACTGGGGCGAGACGAGTGGCGCGCAGTATCTGATGGGTGCACTCATCAGCGGTTCGGGCAAGGAGAATGCCCTCAACGTCGAGGGTTTCGGAACTGTCTATAACGTCAAGGGCGAGGAGCCGCAGCTGCCCATCACCCTGTCGGCTCTTGGCACGGCTGGTGCCAGCAATATCGACTTCGTGGTGACCAATGCCGATGGCACGCAGTCGGAGCCTGTCCACTACGACCTGCCGAATACCATCTCGTTCGGAGCACGTGCCGAAGTCAAGCTGACGCTGCCCGCCGAGTCGACCGTAGGCCGTCAGGTGAAGACCATCACCGTGACAAAGGTCAACGGACAGCCCAACGAGTCGGAACTCAATACTGCCACGGGCAACGTCGTCACGCTCTCCGAACGCGTCACCCGTAAGCCCGCCGTCGAGGAGTTCACGGCCACTTGGAGCGGCGAGGGTCCGCGTGGCATCGTGGCCCGCGAGCGAATGAAGGTCAACTTCCCCGACCAGCTCGTCATCATTGCCAACCACGTGAACAGCCCGACAAAGACCGACCCGATGGCACTCGACTTCTACTTTGAGCAGGCTATGGGCGGCGTCGATCCCGTTGACTTCGTTCCACAGACAGCCATCAACCGCGTCAAGGTGGTCGATTCCTACTTCGGCAGCACTCCCGGCAAGAACAATGCCATCCGTCTCGACCTCAACGAGGCCGTCAAGGAACTGGCTCCTGCACAGCTGACGCTCACACCGACATGGAATTCCGACGAGTCCGTCATCACCATCAACACCGACGTGTCGTTCTTCTACAGCGACGACGAGGCTAAGTACGCCCTGGCCTATGTGCTGACCGAAGACGGAATGACCGGCGATACCGAGGAGTGGAACCAAGAGAACATCTATTCGGGCAACACGTGGCTCGACAGCTCCGACTGGCTCATTCCATGGACGTCGAAGCGTCCTAGCGTCAGCGGTGTCCTCTACGACGATGTGGCCATCGCAGCCATGGGAATCGGCCGTGGCCTCGAAGGATCGCTCTCGCCAGTCATCGTCGAAGGAACTCCCCAGCGCCACACCATCACTTACGACGTGGATGCTAACGAGCTGGTGCAGGACAAGAGTCGCCTGAAGGTGGCCGTACTGCTCATCAACACCGAAACAGGCGAGATTGTCAATGCCGAGCAGGCTGAGATTCAGCCCGCACAGACAGGTCTCTTCAAGCCCTCCACGGTCGAGAATCCCATCTGGTATCAGCTCAAGCGTGGCAACGATTATCTCGGTTGGCAAGACTGGGGCGCCATCTATACTTGGCTCGAAGGCTTCAATCCCGATAACGTCGCCAATCCCGACGTGCTGGAGTGGGCCTTCATACCCACCGACGACGGCTATAAGATGCTGAACAAGGGCAACGGCAAGTTCATGGATGTTGTCGATAACTACGTCAACATGACCGATGAGGGAACCGTGTGGACCGTCGGCGAGTACGTCGACGAGGGTTACATCACCTTCACCTGCAGTGCTGGAGCACTCTACAGCAGCTACTTCGTACAGGTGGCCAACACCGAGCCGATCCATTTCACGCCCATCGAAATGGCCGATCCCAGCAGCATCAACCTCTCGACATCCGATGCTCAGCAGCCCGTAACCATCTTCGACCTGCAGGGACGCCGCATCGGTTCGCAGATGAAGAACCTGCCCGCTGGTGTCTATATCGTGAACGGACGCAAGGTGGTCATCCGCTGACGACCTGAAGTCCTTCCTTAACTTCCGAAAATAGGAATCTCTGCTGAGAGCACTGATTCCTTTCCTCAACATCATTGCTCCATGGCTTACAAGGCATCGCTTTGTAGTCCATGGAGCAACGTTTTTATGGTCCTGATTCATTGTTTTTGTAAGGGTAGCACCTTTAGGACACGTTTTATGATTCTGCCCCTGCAGGGCGCAATTTCCTCTTGTGCCATATATCCCCTTATCTACATCAAACCTTATAGTTGAAGTTGGCCAGCCGTCGTGGCTGGCTGATGCGCTTCGTCTGCACGTGCAGCCAACGTGAGCCGTTCTTGGCGTGCTCGAACAATACGCTGTCGACCGCAGGAAGCGCTTTCAGTATTTCGAATTTCTGTCGTGCATCCTCCTCGCTGTCTACGTGGATGTCGGCAGCAAGGCCGTTCAAGTGAGCACTGTTCGGCACGCCGCCCACATGGGCATTGAGGCGTGCCGAGCGATAGCCGCTGGTCACTTGCACGGGCTTCCCGATGGCATCCCTGAGCGGCTGCAGCACGGCAGCGCAGAGATAGACCATGTTCATCACTTGCAGTTCCGTAGGCGTGTCCTGCAAGCGAGGGTAGCTGGTGCGAGTCAGCTCTTCTAGCGTGAAGTTAGGCGATAGTTTCATTGAAAGGTAAAAAAGTAAAAAGGTAAAAAAGTAAAATGCTATTCAAATCCCCCTCCCTTTGGGAGGGATGGGGTGGGCTTTTAGGTCTATCCCGAGCAACGTGGCGCAGAGCAGCAGCATCTGTGCAATGAACCACAGCGGCCCCGTCTCGATGTCGTGATTCTCCGAAAGCAGGAAGGCTAAAAAGCCCATGCCGTCGGCCGAAAGGAACGACGCGACGGCCAATAGTTTCTCAATCCTCGGATATCGGTGCTGATTCATTTACGATTTACAGATTTACGATTTACGGATTTACGATTTACGATTTTGCGACCACGGTTGTCACGGACAATTGTCGATTTACGATTTCTTTTTGCCCACAGATTACACAGATTTCACGGATTAGAATTCTGTTTTTTGAGAGGAAAGGCAGTGCTTTAGCCTTGTAAAGCACTGCCTTTTTTGCGCGTAGGGGCAGACTCCCGTGTCTGCCCGTGTTTCAGTGGTCGTGGCTCCCAGTTGTAGGGGCAGACCCCCGTGTCTGCCCGTTTTCGGTGGTTCTAGTCCTGCTTGGGGATGGCGGGCAGACACGGGGGTCTGCCCCTACACTTGGTCGTGTCCCAAAGGGCTGAGCGGAGAAGGAAAGGGTAATCTCGTACCTTCGTACCCCCGTACCTCCGTACCACCGAGAAATGCTATTCAAAGCACCCTCCCTTCGGGAGGGAAGGGGTGGGCTTTAGGGGGCGGAGTTTACGGCTCGTCGTTGCCATCCCCTTCCTTGTCCACGTTGTACTCGTTGTCCTCACGTGCCTTTGCGGCGAGGGCGAGTTCCTTCTTGGTGAACTCTCCGGTGGCACGGGCGCGGAGTCGGTAGCCGACGATGTTCTTCGAGGCCATGAATTCCTTGGCGGAGTTGGCGGGCTTGGTCATCAGACCGATGGAGAACATGGCCAGCTCGTCGAGCTTGACCTGGTTGCCGTCGAGGGTGAGCTCGCGGATGCAGCGGATGGCGTCCTTCAGAACGCCGTGGATGGTGCCGGGCGAGAAGGGACAGTCGTGGTTCGACATGTGT
>JAEEHP010000097.1 GCA_016280855.1 Bacteroidaceae bacterium | reverse complement strand
TGTGATTTACGACAAGGTTGATGAGATGCCGGAATTTCCCGGTGGAGAGGAAGCGTTGTATCGTTTCCTCATAGAGCACGTTAAATATCCTGCCATTGCACAGGAGATTGGTGCACAGGGTAAAGTGATCGTTCAGTTTGTAGTGCAGGCCGATGGCCAGATTGCTGACGTACAAACCGATAAAGTCCTTTCGGCAAACGGCCTAACGGAAATAGCCATCATAAGGTATAAGAAAGATATGACCGATGAGAAAATCAAAGCCGTTGACGCTCAGAACAATGCACTTGAAAGCTTGAAGAAAGAAGCTGCCCGTGTGATCAGCTGTATGCCTCGTTGGAAACCGGGCAAGAAGGACGGCAAGCCCGTCAACGTCCGTTTCTCACTCCCCATCTCCTTCAGACTGCGGTAATATCACGCTTAGGCATGAATGAATTGACGCCTATGCAAGAATGCGCACTTGCATAGGCGTAAATTAGTTTTCTGACATTGGACAAAGGCGCGCGGCTATTCCTGCAGCGGTTTGTAATAGGTTGTGGTGTCGCCGGGCATCAGCTCGGGATGGGTGATGATGATGAGATCGCGCAGGAGGCGGTCGGGGTGGAAGGGCGTTTCCTCATAGAAATGGTTACGTGCAAGGTCGCACCCCCAGATATGGCGCTCGCGGAAAGCGCGGAAACGGGTGTAGGGTTGGTAGTCGGCGGCAAGCTGGCGATAGGTAAGCGGCTGGGCGCTATTGTACTTCACGAGCCACACATCAGCGTCTGCAGCACAGTCTAACACGGTCTCGAAGGCGAGAGCGGTGCTGCCACTGCCCGGACGGTCGGCAAAGAGATAGTCGGCGCCGGCATCGGCGAACATCATGCCCATGGTGCTCTGACCACAGGGTACGAACCACTGACCGCCATAGAGCATCTCGGTGAGAAGCGTGGGAAGGACGTGCTCAGCGGGGCGAGCGTCACCTTGCAGCGATGAGGTTTTTGCGGATACCTTCTCTTTTAGCTCAAGGTAATTGGATTCGACGGCGCTGAAGATGCTGTCGGCAACGGCTTCGGCTCCGAAGAGTTCGGCGTAGAAGCGGATCCATTCGGCACGTGCGAGTGGCGAGACTTCCATGTATTCGGCACACTCGATGATGGGAATGCCGAGACGCTCCACACGACCGTAGCCGCCGCTGTGCTCGAAGGGTGTGAGCATCAGAATGTCGGGCGCCACGTCCATGATCCGTTCGATGTTGGGATTCATGCCGTTGCCGAAGTCGGCGATGCGCCCGGCGGCGAGTCCCTCGGTGACGGCCGGCAGATCGATATACTCCTTCTCGCAGACGCCGGCAATGGCCGAAGCCACGCCCAGCTCATCCAAGAGGCCACAGTGGACGGCGGTGGCTACGCCAGCGGTGCGAACGGGAACTTTAATAACGGAGGACCCACTCCCCGCCCTCCCTGTGAGGGAGGGAGCAATTACCTGTGACGCTTGAGATGCGGATGCCTGCTCAGAACATCCTGCTCCCTCCCTCACAGGGAGGGCGGGGGGTGGGTCTTGGTCTTGGTCTTGGTTGGGTATGAGAATATACCTATGTAACACCTGTGTGGTGTCCCACGGGTCGCGCAATGTCCAGACGCTGAAACCGTCGCCGCGCTCACAGGTGAGGTTGGTGGCATAGCGCAGGGGTTCGGGCTCCATCGGGGAAGAAACCTTCTTGCCCCCGCCGCAGGAAGCGACGAGGAGCAGGAAGGAGATGAGCGGAAGATGGATTCCGAAAGATGGGAAAGGACGGTTGCGCACGGTCTCTTATTCTTTGTTCTTAGTTCTCAGGATTGACGGTCACTTCCATCTCGCCTTTCTTGA
The DNA here is from genome assembly GCA_016280855.1 of Bacteroidaceae bacterium. Taxonomy (GTDB): domain Bacteria; phylum Bacteroidota; class Bacteroidia; order Bacteroidales; family Bacteroidaceae; genus Physcousia. The sequence goes on along the minus strand of JAEEHP010000097.1, from coordinate 1,436 downwards.
AGATAACGGCAGTGGGACCAACGCCGGTTGCGAAGGATTTGATCAGCTTGCCGTCGTTGCTGTAACGGTTGCAGAAGCCGGGAGCGTTGTAGTCCGCCGCGGTGTATTCCGTCACCTCAGCGTTCTTGGAGTAGGACAGCACGTAGATTTCGCCGATATAAGGATCGACGTTGATGGCGTTGGCAGCAACGAGACCTTCGAGCTCGATTTCTTCGATTAAATCGGTGGTGGTATCCCAAACGACACACTTGGGTGCCGTGTAAGCATCCTTGATCATGTAGATCTTGTCCTTATAGACCGCCATCTGGTTGGCACCCATTGCCATACTGCTGAAGTAGAGGTTCTCTACGGTGTTGTTCTTGATTCTGCGCAGGCCTCCCTGGCTGACGAGGCTCCAATCGGTGGAGTTGTAGAGGTCGCCTTCCATGACATAAACGGCGCCATTGACGGCGAGCACGGTGGAAGGGTTCTTGATTCCCTCGTCGGTGAATGTATCCACCTGACCGGAAGCCAGCGTGATGATGCTGATGGAGGGTGCGGTGCCGTTGCCATAGCTGCTGTTGGCCACGTAGATCTTGCCATCGGCATAAGCCAAGCCTTCGGGATAGGAGCCTACGGTGTACTTCTTGGCGAGCTGATAGTTGGTGGTGTCGATGGCCGCTACGACACCTCCGTAAGTGGTGACGTAGATCTTGCCGTCAAGAGCGAGGATATGACGCGGGCTCTTGCCTTCGTCCTCGCCGAGGAGTGTTGTCATGCTGATGGGCGTGCCGGCCTTAAGCGTATTGGCATCGAGCACTTCGATGCGGTTCTCGCCATCGACCACCACGTAAAGCTTTGATCCATAGACGACGCCGCTGTTAGGCGTGGCACCGAGGCTACGACCGTTGACTTTGGAGAAGGCGTCCTGTTCAGTGGATGCGGTGAGCGGGCTGTAGGAAGTGAGGCTACCGCTAATGCCATTATACATATTGCCGGAGTTGACGACAAAGACGTCATCGGAAAACTCAACGGTGTAGGTGTGTGGCTTGCCATCGAAGATATTATCTTCTTTATTACAAGCGGTGAACAAGGTCGTGGCAGCGAAGAGCACGCTGAGACCCAATAAATACTTTTTCATTTTCATTGTTGTAGGGTTTTAAAATGATGATTAGTTGATGATCTATTATCTTAGTTTTATGGACTTATGGTAACGTTCAGCGCTATCAAAAGGTGTATTTGAGTGTAAACAAGAAGCTGCGGCCAGGCATGGGATAGAGGCGCACGATCTCGTACTGACGGTCGAAAATATTGCGTAGCTCGGCCCGTGCTTCGATGGTGTGGCGTCGGATGTGGAAGTCGCGGTAGGCCGAGGCCGTCCACTCCCAGTAGCCTCCGACGCGGGTGTCCTCATAGTGTTCGATGGTGGTGTAGCGATGGCTGAGTCCCTGTCCATG
>JAEEHP010000096.1 GCA_016280855.1 Bacteroidaceae bacterium | reverse complement strand
AGCGGCATCTCGCTGCCGCGTCAGCTCTTTGCCGACCGTCCCATTGCCCTCATGACATTCCACGAGAAGCAGGTCAACGACTACGGGCAGTTCGGCCGTCATCATGAGCGTGGCGAGCACAATTTCGACCGCCTCTATCCCAACCTCAAGGACAATGGTGCCTACAGCGAGTGGGCATGGGGCTTCAGCCGTCTCCTCGACGGACTCCAGCAGCTTGGTCCTGAGGTTACCAAGATCGACATGAACCATATTGGTGTCACTGGATGTTCCTATGCCGGCAAGATGGCCCTCTACTGCGGAGCCTTCGACGAGCGTGTGGCGCTCACCATCGCCCAGGAGCCTGGTGGCGGCGGTGCTGCTGCCTGGCGCAAGTCCCATGAACTGACTTTGACTGGAAGGAACTTGGAAGACCTCGACAAGACCGACTACCACTGGTTCATGGAGAGTCAGCGTGAGCATTTCCATGGCGACAGCGTCTATCGTCTGCCCTACGACCAGCACGAGCTCTGTGCCCTCGTCTGTCCACGTGCCCTCCTTCTGCTGGGCAACCCTGACTACGAATGGCTTGCCGACGACTCCATGCTTCCTTCTGCTGAGGCTGCCCGCAAGGTTTGGGAGTCCTTCGGCATTGCCGACCGCATGGGGTGGAGCATCGTCGATGGCCATGGCCACTGCCAGCTGCCCCAGAGTCAGTTCCCTGAGGTACAGGGCTTCATCGACAAGTTCCTCCTTGGCCGTGATGCCGACACCAGCGATGTGCGAAAAGTGGAGATCAAGAAAAAATAAGTTCAACAATATACTATGAAAAAACTTTCGATATTGCAGACAGCCAAACGGGAAGTTGCGCTGCTGGTGATGCTGCTGGTGACGGCAGCCGTATTTGCTGTTCCTGCAAAACCAGGACAGAGTAAACTGATCACTTTGACTGATGGCACCACCGTCAGCGCCACGCTCGTCGGCGATGAGTTCGGCCACTACTGGTTGGGCACCGATGGCCGGGCCTATCAGGCCTTGAATGGAGAGGAAGTGTATAGCGTCGTCGATCTTCAGGCCGTGAAGCAGCATGCCAGTGCACGTCGCATGGCCGCCAACCAGCATCGCTCCAAGCGCCTCGCTCGCAGAAAGGTGGGTGAAATGGGTGGCATCACAGGCGAGAAGAAAGGACTGATCATCCTTGTCAATTTCAAGGATACCGTCTTCAAAGAGTCCAACGACAATGACCTCTTTCAGCGCATCGCCAACAAAAAGGGCTTCAATGAGGGCGACTTCAAAGGCTCGATGTACGATTATTTCTATGATCAGAGCGATGGTCAGTTCGAACTGACGTTCGATGTCGTCGGACCAGTGACGGTCAATCAGAATCAGTCGTATTATGGTACCAATATTGGTAATGTGAGAGGAAACGACGAGCATCCTGCAGAGATGGTGATCGAGGCCTTGAAAAAAGCTGACCCGCTTGTCGACTATGCCAATTACGACTGGGATGGTGATAAAGTGGTTGAGCAGGTGTATGTGGTCTATGCTGGAAAGGGCGAGGCCGACGGCGGTGCTGCCAACACCATTTGGCCGCATGAGTGGAATTTGTCGTCAGCCAATTATTATGGTGATGGAGCAGGTGCACAGACCCTCGACGGTGTGACTATTGATACCTATGCCTGTGGTGGTGAACTCAACGGAGATGGTAAGATTGCCGGCATCGGCACGATGTGCCATGAGTTCAGTCATTGTCTGGGCTATCCCGATTTTTACGATACAGACGATAGCGGCGGTCAGGGCATGGGTGCCTGGGATTTGATGGACTATGGCTCTTATAATGGCAATGGCTACCGACCAGCTGGCTACACCAGCTATGAGCGCTGGGTGGCAGGGTGGAAAGTGCCCATCGAGTTGGAGACCACGCTCAGCGTTACCAACATGAAGGCACTCACCGATGGTGGTGATTCTTACATTATATACAATAAGGGAAACAACAATGAGTACTACCTCTTGGAGAACCGCCAGAAGACGAGCTGGGATGCAAGCATTCCTGGCAAAGGACTCCTCATACTGCATGTCGACTATGATGCAACAGTGTGGGCAGATAATGAACCCAACGACGATCCCGACCATCAGCGCATGACGTGGATTCCTGCCGACAACAGTTATTCGTTGATAGGCGATGCTGGCGACCCCTTCCCCAATGGCTCAGTCAATGCCTTCAACAAGAACACCACGCCTGCTGCCGAGTTCTACAACGAGAACTCCGACGGCACCTACTTTATGGACTCCTCCGTCGAGAACATCACGCAGAATGCCGATAGCACCATCTCCTTCCTCTTCAAGTCACAGACCAATGTGGCTGCGCCCAAGTTCTCGCTGGCTGCTGGTCGCTATATCGAGCCTCAGACGGTGAGCATCCGCTGTAGCACCGAGGGAGCTTCTATCTATTACACCCTCGACGGCACGAAGCCCTCTGCCAGCAGCACCCCCTATTCTGAGCCCATCACCATCAGCGAGACCACAACCCTCAAGGCCGTGGCCGTGCTCGAAGATGAGGAGAGTGAGGTGGCTATGGCAGTTTATAAGATAGGAGCCGCAGTCAGCAATCCTAATACGAAACAGTTCAAACTAGTTGCCTCGACAAGTGAACTGGAAGACGGTCTGCGCTATATCATCGCTTGTGGCAGTAAGGAAGTGGCTGCGGGAGGATATGATAGCAGTAAAAAATTTCTGAAAAGCCAGAGTGTGACTGTCAATGACGATATCATCACCATCGATGACAATGTCGACGTCTTCGTTCTTGAAGAAACTTCCGACGGATGGACGTTCCAAAACGAGGCCACCGATAAGTATCTCTATTCGGAGGGTGCGAAGAAACTGGGCTATACCAGCCTGGACGATGCCGCATGGACTCTGGAAGATGGCACCAATGGAGTGATTATGTCGTTTGACGAAGATGGCACCATGCTCTACAATGCAAAAGATCCGCGTTTCAACATCTATACTAGCGATCCTAACGTGTCGATGATCCAGGCCAACCTCTACATGGAGTATAGTGATGGCACTACGCCCGTCGTGCCCGACCCGCTGATTGTAGCCGACGAGACACTGGCTTTCGAGACCACCGTCGGCACTCCTGTGACCGATATGTTCGAGGTGTTGAGCGAAGGGTTGACGGAGGATATCACTCTCACGCTTGATGACGACAACGGTGTCTTTTCGCTCGAATCAACCACCATTCCCAAGACTGAGGAATATGCAGTCGTGAGTGTCACTTTCACTCCCTCGGCTGCAGGATCCTACACTGCCACCGTCACCCTCACTAGCGAAGGAGCCGAGCCTGTGACTGTCACCCTTACCGGTACAGCCACCGCAGCTCCGACACCTGTTGCTGAAGCTCGTTACGAGCTCGTGATCGATGCCACTACGCTGGCAGAAGGCGACGAGGTGCTCATTGCATACGTTGATGAGGAAACTTGCCAGGCTCTTGGCACAAATCAGAAAACCAACAACCGCGAGGCAGTTGATGTAACGTTGAACGATGATGAAACGCTGACACCCAGTAGCGACACACAGGTCATCATCTTGGAGAAAGACGGCACAAACTTCCTCTTCAATGTAGGTACAGGCTATCTCTATGCGGCTAGCAGTGGTAAAAACATTCTGCAAACTGAGGAAAAGCCTGATGCCAACGCAAAGGCCATTATCACAATCAGCAGCGGCGATGCCACCATCACGTTCCAAGGCAAGAATACGCACAACGAGATGCACTACAACCCCAATACAGGCAACTATGGTGGCCCGCTCTTCTCCTGCTATGAGGCGGGGGCATCCACAGGCTCACTCCCTCAGATCTACCGCAAGGTCGTTCTCAAGGGCGATGTCAATGGCGACGGCCTAGTGACCATTGCCGATGTGGCAGCCCTGGTGAACTACCTCCTCGGCCAGTCGTCGGATGAGTTCAACGAGCGTGGCGCCTATGTCGACGACGACGATGCCATCACCATCTCCGATGCGCTCGCTATCGTGAACATAATCTTGAATCAATAACCCCCAGCCTTTAATTCACATACATAAACGACTACAGATGATTATTATGACTATGAAACGATTCTTCTATGCGGGACTGGCACTACTGATGTGGGGAGGTCTTGCTTTCGGCATCACGGCTTGCAGCGACGATGACGACGATGAGAACAGCTCGGGAGTGATTAACAGCGAGGTGGGTCTGCGGCTCGTGTCCGTCGATAGATATAAGTACACCTACTACGACGACGGGCGACTGGAGACCATCTACTATCGCGATGAGCCGTTCAGGTTCACCTACAAGCCTGACAGGATATGGATTGGGGAAGAGAACGAAGAAAGAGATCCTGAAGACGGGCCTGCTTATGCTGATGCCAGCTACACCTCACAAGGCTACCTGAAGAGCCTGAGCTACTCGGACGAACATTACAAGATCTCGGCCATCTTTACCTACGACAGCGATGGCCATCTGACGAAAATCTCCGTTTCGTACGCTGGTCCTGAAGATAGTTACAGGAGCGCGGCTACACTGACTTGGCGCACCGACCTGTTGCGCATGATAGCTTGGCAGACAGAGGAATATGACGACGAAGAGTCCTACGGCGAGTCCTACAAAATAGTATATGACTACGACGGCGAGGAGCTCATCGAGAATCCTCATCTTCAGTTTGCTGCCTCGCTGATTGATTTCATGTGCATCGGCGACGGAGAGCTGGAGAGAGGTTTGGCACATGTCGGGAAGCTCGGCAAAGGTCCCAAATACCTGCCTACAGGATGTCAGAGAGAATGGGAGGAGGTCGAGGACGGAAAGGTGCACACCGGTACATCGGCCAGAGAGTTCAAATACGGTTTCAACATCGACAATGCGCTGTCGTATGTGATGATCAACAACGAGCGGATCACCTATCGCTATGACTTTACCGGCAGCCGCACACTGCCTCCCTTCAGCGAATAGCTCCTTCAAAAAGGTCGCTGCTCTTGACCTGCAAGACATCAAAGACAACAAGACATCGAGGCGACCGGTTTCGTGTCTTGTTGTCTTGTTGTGGGGCTCCCATTGTCTTGTAGTCTTGATGTCAAGTCTTGTTATCTTGATGTCAAGTCACGATGTCGCGCTCGCCTGTAAATAAAGGGCGGGCGCGAAAGCTAGAAAGAGATGCGAAGGAAGGCGGGAGGCAGCTGGCTGGACTGGATACAGACGACTGAGGGGACTGCTCATCGCATCGTCGCCCTGCGGTGCAAGGCCTCCAGATAGTAATAGTCGGCGTAGTTGATGGGCACGTCGATCTCGTCCTTCGACGGATAGTTGCCAGTGGAGTGGAGCAGGAGGAATCCCTGATTCTGCATGGGCTCGGACTGATAGGTGGTCTCGAGCGACTGCACGATGCGGTCGGCAATGCGCCGGTACTCATGGGCGGCGGCCTGGTCGGAGTAGGTGGCCAGCTCGTAGAGCCCGGAGGCGAAGATGGCTGCCGCCGAGGCATCGCGAGGCACACCTCCGTCGCGTGCCGGTCCCTGACCGGAAGGGATGGCGGGGTCGCGCATGTCCCAGTAGGGTATCATGTCGCGAGGGAGGTCTTTCTGCGAGAAGAAGAAGCGTGCGATGTTCTGCGCCTGCTGGAGATAAGCCTTGTCGTGGGTATAGCGGTAGCACATGGTGAAGCCGTAGAGCCCCCATGCCTGTCCGCGGCTCCACACCGACTCGTCGAAGAGTCCCTGATGGGTGATGCGCTTGATGACGGTGCCGTCGGCAGGGTTGTAGTCGACGACGTGATAGGATGAGTAGTCATCGCGGAAGTGATGTTGCAGGGTGGTGTTGGCATGGCTGACGGCGATGTTGTAGTACTTCTTGTCGCCGGTGAGCCCGGAGGCTTCGAAGAGCAGCTCGAGGTTCATCATGTTGTCGATGATGACGGCAAACTGCCAGCGGTCGGGCGTGCCCCAGTTCCAGGAGCGGATGCATCCCACGGTCTCGTTGAAGCGGGTGGCCAGCGTCTCGGCCGAGCGTATGACCACGTCGCGGTAGGACTGTTCGCCGGTGAGCTCATAGGCCTTGCCGAAGGAGTTGTACATCATGAAGCCCAGGTCGTGGGTGCCGTT
>JAEEHP010000095.1 GCA_016280855.1 Bacteroidaceae bacterium | reverse complement strand
GCTGCCCAAAGATGCTCAGGCGAACGACTATGATACCTGGATTATCTTCATGATCAGGGAAAAGGCGGGCCAAGACTCCAGACTGCTCACCGACCTGCTCACTCGCTATTTCGAAAGCGGACTCTATCCCGCAGAGGCGCTGCAGTATCACTTCAACGAGTTGCAGGGCATGGATGAAGGTGCAATCTATATAGGACATGTGGAGGGCGACATCATTGGCAAACTAATCCTCCAGTATGTATTGGGAGTGCATCGCGACAAGATATTCTATTGCGAGAACTCGGCTCATTATCGTCCCTACATCGAGTCGGTGTTCCAGCAGGCAGGTCTTTCTATGGATTTCTTTGAACCTGATAGCGCGTGGGCAAGGGCTGAAGAACAGGAGGAAGAGTATCGCCTCATTATCCGTTATATCTGCGAACACTCCACACGCCCTGTCTACACTTCCGCCAATTGTATCAATAATCTGATTCTCGACAAGGGCTTGCCCGAAGACCTGAAATCCTGCTTCTACAACGAAGGTCTGACGATGCACTACTCTGCAAAGCCTTACGACAATCAAGCCGTGAAGCGTCGCAATGTTGAAGAGCGTTATCGCCTGGAGTACCTGCGGCTGTCGTTCATGCCTAATGATTACTCAAAGGACAGCCGTCGCTTCAAACAGCCAAACGATATGCTTGCCTTTAACTATCTGCTGGTGCTTAACGACCTCATGCCCTACTACAAGGCTCATTCACCTCAGCGTCATGCATGGCTCAACAGCCTTTTCACGGATGTCTTCGATCAAATAATGAGAAACAATGTTAGCGGCTATGGCTTCGGAGGCAATATGTTCCATATTAATGTCGTGACCGAAGGAGGGTTGCACTATGAGGTTGTGCAGGAGCCTTATCTCATTGAGAATCCTGAAGACGACGAGGCCACGCAACAGCGGAAACGCGACGAGCAGAAAGCGAAGACGCGAGTGATCATTAAGACAGAACCAGAGACCCACCCCTCACCCTCCCTTAGAGGGAGGGAGTAGTTTCCTATGACTCGAAATAACCTCAATGACGATGAAACTACTCAATATCTCTAAAACATTCCGCTCCCTCCCTAACAGGGAGGGCGGGGTGTGGGTCTCTTCCGATGAGCAGCTGATGCTGCGCGTCGGCACTGGCAGCGATTCTGCCTTCGAGGAACTGTACCGCCGCTATGCCCGTCGGCTGCAAGGCTTCTTCTTCCGTCAGCTTGGTGGCGATGAGGAGGCGGCAGCGGATGCTACTCACGACACCTTCCTGCGGCTCTTCGAAGCACGCGACCGCTACGTCGAAGGACGCGATTTTGCCACGTGGCTGTTCACCATTGCCTACAACCTCTGCCGCAACCGCTATCGCCGCAACGCATACGAAGCCGACTTCCTGGCCACACTCGATGCAGAGCCTGTCAGCACAGAGGACATCGAAATAGAAATGGATCGCGAGACCTTGCGTCAGGCTTTGGCCAACGTTCTTGATAACCTGCCGCCACCGCTTCGCCTCCTCTTCTCCCTCCGCTACGAGGAAGAACTCACCGTGCCGCAGATAGCCTCTGTGCTCGATATCCCTCAAGGCACCGTAAAGAGCCGTCTGCACAAGACAATGCAGATTATCCGACAGGAGTTATCTCAGTTTAAAGTTTAAGGTTTAAAGTTTAATGCAGATAGATATGAAACTCACTGATTCCGATATCATCACAGCTGCCCGCAACCTTCGCGACGAGCAGAACGAACGACTTCATGTGGCACCTAATCCCATGAAGCGCAACAGCCGCAAACCCACTCCGCTTTGGTGGGCAGCAACGGCTGCAGCACTTATTATTGGATATGTCGCAGGAGGTGGCCTCACCCCCAACCCCTCTCCAATGGGAGAGGGGAGTGGTCACCTTCAAGAACTGGCTGAGGCTCAATCCTCAGAGATAACTACTCCCTCCCTCACAGGAAGGGAGGGTGAGCCTGAACCTGCCATCATCCGCGAAGTGATCCACGAAGTGGTGCACGACACCATCTATGAAACGCGCATCGTCCGAGTGCCTGTTCAGCAAGTGATGACTGCCCAGGCAAAGCCCGAACCTGAAACACCAGGTTGTTCCATGCTCTGCGATGACATTCCCTATGACCTGCTGACTGGCAACTGAACTTCTGCCTTCATTTTACGATTTGTGAGTAATTGATGGTCATTCGTTGAATAAATACAATGAAATGATCAAAGACTAAAAGGCAATGGCTTATGAGACTACACCCAGCTGCAAAGCAAAACTCACATGACCGTTCAGACTGTTTGACCCGGGTCGAACAGTCTGAACGGCCATTCGTGTCGGCTGCAGCGAACAGTGTGAGATAAGACCATGAATAGAGGTTAAGGGATGGAGGAGGGAAGGTGAAAGGTATGTTGAGAGGAGATATACCCTCTCGCGCGTACGCGTGAAAGATGCAAACCGCCGTCACTTCGTCACAGGCTCTTATTAATGACCTGATTGTCAATCATTCGCATTGTGACGAACTATGTGACAAAGGTGTGACGATGTGACGAAATAGGCGAAAAAGGCATGAATTTAAAGTTGTTTAACATAAAATGTAAGCAGAATCGACGGAAATTGACTAATTTTGACCACCTAATTAAAGAACAGTCCGTTTTTCGCGTGTAAAAACTATATCAAAGTTCTAACGACTATGGCAAGCAGTACAGATTTTGTGCAATTCATCGCCGACCAATGCGCGGGAGCCGGTGAAATCATGGTGAAGAAGATGTTTGGTGACTACGGCATCTATTGCGACGGCAAGATCTTCGGGCTCATCTGCGATGACCATTTCTTCATCAAACCTACGGAGGTCGTGCGTCCGCTGTTGAGAACCATCGATATGCGTCCGCCTTACGATGGTGCGAAGGACTATTTCTATATCGCCGACGTCGATGACCGCGACTACCTAGCGCTGCTCGTCCGCGAGACGTGTAAGGCGCTGCCTGAGCCTAAGCCTAAGCGCGGCCACCGCAGTTAAGCGTGGGGAGTGAGTAGAGGGTGTCCCGTCTATTTGACTTTCGTCCAATAGAAGCTTTTGTGGAAAGGTCCGACGATACCTCGCACTTCGAGGTTGTTGTCGGGCTGTAGTCGCAGCTCCACTTTGTAGGTCTTGCCGTGTGTGGGGTCATAGATGCGCCCTCCTTTCCAGATGCCATCGTGGTAGGTTACTTTGTCGATGAGTACGACTTGCGTGAGCGGCGTGTTGCGTTTGCTCTTATCGGGGTTCTTGGCGTCGGTCTTGAGTGTGCCGTCGGGATTGTGGGTGTCTCGCAGGGCATAGACCTGCATGCGGTAGCCGTCGTCGTAGCGAAAGACGCGGACGTAGGCATCGTTGTTGGATAGGGGTGCCTTGTAGGAGCCGAGGATGCGGTCGGCGGGTGTCTGGGCATGGGCACAGACGGCGAAGCACAGGAGGGGCAGCAGGAGTAGTTGTCGAAGGGTCATGCTTGGTGTGTCTCGATGTAATCGTAGATGTCGTTGAAAGTTTTGAAGTCGGTGAGCTCCTCGGGTGTCACGGGGATGTGGAAATCGACGTGAATGATGCTGATGAGATCGACGAGGCTGATGCTGTCGAGCTCGAGTGTCTCGGCGATGGAGGCTTGGGGTAGGATGGTGTCCTTCTCTATTTCGAAGACTTCTGCGATGCGGTCGTTCGTGAGGTCGATGATTTCTTGGCGGGATAACATGGGGAGTTGGGAGTTGAAAGTTGAAAGTTGAGAGTTGAAAGTTGAAAATAAGATGCACGAGGCGTTAATGGTTAGGGCGCCTTGCTGACGATGAGCGTTGAGTTGGTTCCTCCGAACCCGAAGGAGTTGGAGAGAAAGGTGTCGAAGTGCAGGGGGCGTGTCTCGGGGATGATGTTGAGCCGTGCGGTGGTGTCGTCGGGGTTGTGGAAGTTGATGTTTCCTGCGACGAAATGGTTGTTCATCATGATGATGGAGTAGATGACTTCGCTGGCACCTGCCATCCACATCTCATGCCCTGTCTGGCTCTTGGTGGAGGTGACGGGCGGTCGTAGGTCGCCAAACACCTGAGCGATGGCTTCGGCTTCGCGTTGGTCACCGATGACGGTGCTGGTGGCATGTGCGTTGATATATCCGATGTCCTTGGGTGTGAGTGCTGCGTCGTTGAGGCAGTTGATGAGTGATCGTGTTGGTCCCTCGACGCTGGGCGTAGAGAGGTGGTCGCCGTTGCCCGAGAATCCCCATCCGCGCACTTCGGCGAGTATGGTTGCTCCGCGACGCACGGCGTGTTCGTAGCTCTCGAGTACGAGGGTAGCGGCTCCGCCGGAGGGTACGAGTCCGTCGCGGTCGCGGTCGAAGGGTCGGCTGGCTTCAGCTGGAGCGTCCTCGCGGACGGAGAAGGCTTGTATGCCGTCGAACGCTGCAATGCCGTAGAGATTGTTCTCCTCGGCTCCTCCGCAGATGATGCACTCCTGCATGCCGTGGCGTATGAGGGTGGTGGCGAGTCCGATGCTCTGGGAACTGCTGGCGCAGGCGGCGGCTGTGGTGAGGTTGATGCCACGGAGGTGGAACAGGCAGGCGAGGTTCATGGAGATGGTGGAGTCCATGGTCTGGAAGATGGCTCCGCTGCCGCAAGCTACGGTGTCGCGTGCGGCACGGAACTTGTCGAGTCCGATCATGGTGGCGTGGACGACGGAATCGTTGCCGAAGATGATGCCTACTTCGTTTCGGAGCAGGAAATCCTCGTCGAGGCCAGCCTGCCCGAGTGCCTGTAAGGTGGACATATAGGCGTATTGTGCGGCCTCGGGCATGGAGTTGCGCAACTTGCGGTGGAGCAGGGGCTTGAGGTCAACCGCCGGCACATCGCCGACGAGTGCCGAGCGGTAGCCGGCTTCCTTGCGTTCGGGGCTATATATGATGCCGCTGCGCCCTGTGTAGAGGGCGTCACGAACGTCTTGGAGGCTGGTGCCGAGGCAGGACCAGAGACCCATGCCTGTGATGACTACTCTGTGGGACATTATGAAGTTGAAAGTTGAAAGTTGAAAGTTGAAAACCTCGTGGAGATGCACGGGGCACAAGGTTATGTGATTAATGAGGTGAGGTGGTGGCGGGCTTGGCGGATGCGTGCGACGACGTCGGGGTGCATGAGGCGTCGGACATCGCGGATGGTCTGCCGTAGGTGGGTGAAGTAAGTCCAGGCGAATTGTCCCGTGGGCACCCACAGGGCTATCCAGAGCAGAGCTTGCCACCAGGCGCCCCAGGCGAGGGTGAGCGTGGCGAAGGTGAGGATGGCGAAGAGGGGGTAGAGGACAACGATGGAGAGGATGACGCGGTAGGAGTTGGTGAACATCTTGTCGGTGTGGAGGAGTAGGGTGGGGAGGGTGTAGCAGAGGACGTGAGGCCACAGGCATACTATCCATAGAGGCAGCAGGAGCAGCAGGATCAGCGAGCGTAGTCCGACGCGCAGGGGATGGCGCGCGAGGGCCACGGTGGTGTCATCGATGCCTATGTCGTTGAGCATCTGCCTCAGGGCATTGGCCTCGGCGAGGATGTCGTCGCGGCGGGGATGGCTGATGATGCGTTGCACGAACTGTTTGTCGGCTTGGAGCCGGTCGGGCAGGGGCATGGCTTGCAGCGTAGCCGGGTTGATGGCAGAGCGCCGCAGGAAGTCCTTTGCCGCGTAATCCTCTTTGCCCTCGTCGAGCATCATGTCTTGAATGGTGGCGCGCAGCTGCCGCGTGATGTCGCGCATCACGCTGTTGGGGTGCTGCTGGAATTGGGCGTAGTAGGGTTGCAGGGAAATGGGTTTGCCGACCATCCACAGGAAGTCGGCACGCATGTCGAAATAGTCGCTGTAGTGGTGAGCCGTAGGTACTATCTTGATGTCGCGCTGAAAGCCTTGGCGCCCGGCCGTGTGGAAGGCCATGCGCACGGCGCCTGTGGTGAAGGGGTCGAGGTAGTGCCCCTGCGTGTGTCCGGCTTCCGGGAAGATGATGACGGGTTCGGCGTTGTTGAGATGATAGGCTACGGCGTCGAAAGTCTGGAAATTATGTTGCAGTCCCCCGCCGCCTTCCCATCCGATGCGGTAGGCCGGAATGAGTCCGATCCAACGGAGGAAGCGCGTGATGAGAGGATGTACGCTGAACACATTGGCGCGAGCGAGGGCGTGGATATGCCAGTGGAGCGGCAGCCCGAAGATGATGTTGAGGGGGTCGTTGGCCGTGTTCTGGTGGTTGGCGACGATGATGTAGCTGTCGTTCTCGCCGGGCAGGTTTTCGGCGCCGACGGTGTAGCGATGGCGTAGTGCCAAGTGGTTGTTGATGAGTGCGATGTAACGTTTGTAGGTGTGGTACCACCAGCGCGCAAGTCGCGACGGCTCGGGTGTGGCGGTGATGACCTGTTGAACGTCGATGTCGTGCGGCTCGGTGGGAATCTGCGTGAGCATCTGGCAGGGCCAGGCGAGACCGAAGGTGGGTATGGGGTGGGGCAGGGCGTTGAGCGTGGTCAACAAACGGTCGTAGTACCCTTTGCCGCGTCCCAGCCGTTTGCCGTCGGTGGTGAAGGCCACGCCGGGTATGACGGCGAGGTCGATGGCGGCGTAGTCGGTGAACGTTGGTCCTTGCGGTTCGAGGATGTGGAACGCGCCTTCCTGGAGCGCACCATGGTCGGTGTACTGATGCAGTTCGAGTTCTTCGCCAACGACTACGGGCAGAAGCACGCGCTTGTGCTGCTGGAGTGCGCTGTCGATGAGCGCGTGGGTGCAGACTTCGTCGGGCAGCGAGTGGTAGAGGAGTACAGTTTTAGCCTCCAGCCATTGTGGCAGAGCCATGAGCTGGAGGATGATGTCGGTGGACAGCTGTTGACGCTGTTCCGAGCTGTACTGTGCTTTGCGGCGCTTCATCTCAGCGCGCAATGAAGATTTCTCGGGTGTGGGCAATCGTTGTTAAGTTCGTGAAAATCCAGTGCAAAGATACATCTTTTCGTCGGCATTTCACTTCTCGGCAACTTCCTTTTAAGATTTTTTCGTATGGTTGCAGGGCTTATTATTCAAAAAGACGTTGAAATTATACGCTTTTCCCCGCATGAAGTGTTGAATTGCAAAATAAATCTGTAACTTTGCTGCCGAAAACTAAAACTAAAACGAGATCATGAGACAAAGTAATCAAAGGATTGTTCGCACGCTGTTCGTGGCAGCACTGCTGTTTTCTGTTGTTGGTGCCCGTGCTGCCAACTGGCTTTTCCGAAATGGCAAGAGCAACTATCAGATTGTCGTTGCCGCTGACGCTTCGCCTTCCGAGCGGACGGCAGCCCTCGAGCTGCAGGATTATCTCTTGCAGATTGGCGGGGTGCAGCTTCCCATCACCTCCGAGCCCGACCGTCGCCGTCAGCACATCTTCTTGGGCTATTCGCCTCAGGTTGCTGCGCTGACGGGTGAGTCGCGTCCGATGGCTGACGACGAGCGCTTCACCTATCGTAGCGTTGGGCGCGACTTGCTCATCTGGGGCGGTTCACAGCGAGGCACGATGTATGGTGTCTTCACTTTCCTCGAGCGTGAACTGGGCGTGCATTGGCTCACCCCCGACTGCACCGTAGTGCCGCAGAGCCGTCAATGGCGGCTGCCGAAACTCGACCACAGCGAACAGCCTGCCATAGGATACCGATACAACAACTATCGCTGCACGCGAGACCAACCTGTGTGGAGCGCTCATGTCAAGGAGAATATGCAAGGCCCTGTGACCAACGAATACGGCAACCAGGAAGGCTACTGGAGGTGTCACACTATGGGGCAACTTGTGCCTTCACGTGAGTTCTACGCTACTCACCCTGAGTACTTTAGCCTGCGCGATGGCAAGCGTCTGTCGTGGAACGAGCAGCTTTGTCTCTCCAATCCCGACGTGCTCGCGTTGTGCAAGGAACGGCTGGCGGCGGTCATGCGTAAGCATCCCGGCTACCGCATCTACAGCCTCTCGCAGAATGACAACTACAACTTCTGCCAATGTCCCGATTGCGCAGCCATCGAAGCACAGTATGGCGGCCATTCCGGCCTCATCGTATGGTTCGTGAATCAGGTGGCTGATGCCGTGCGCGAGGAGTTTCCGGATAAATACGTCGGCACCTTCGCCTATCAGTATTCTCGTAAACCGCCCGTAGGCATCGTGCCGCGCGATAATGTCGTCATACGCCTCTGCAGCATCGAATGTTGCTTTGCTCACCCGTTGACGGCGGGCTGTCCGCAGAACGAGGCGTTCATGAATGATATGCAAACCTGGGCCGAGATAGCTCCGCACCTGTTCATCTGGGATTATATCGTCGATTATGCCCAGTACGTAGCGCCTTGGCCTAACTTCCAGGTGCTTGCGCCCAATATTCGTGCCTTCCGCGACAATAAAGCCATCGGTGTCTTTGAGGAGGCTGAGTACCAGTCTCTTGGCGCTGAGTTTGAGGAGATGAAGTCGTGGGTGGTTAACCAACTGCTCTGGAATCCTGAGCAGGACACAGATTCGTTGGTTGCCATCTTTATCGATGGTTTCTACGGCAAGGCAGCTCCGCGCGTAATGGACTACTATCGCCTCTGCCAGTCGCTGGTGAAGCCCGACTTGCATTTCGGCATTTATATTCGCGAGAACCACGCGATTTACACCGACGACTTTTTGCGCCAAGCCTTCGCTATTCTTGACGAGGCACGCGGACAGGCCGACAGCGACATTATCCGTCAGCGCGTAGAACGCGTTCGCATGCAACCCCTCTTCCTACATTGCATGCGCCATCGAGAACAGTCGCGGCAGGATGGCACGTGGGAGGAACTCATCACCCTGATGCGCAAGTACAACACCCGTCCCCGCGAGAACCAGACGCTGGAGGAGTTTCTTAGAAATGGATAATGTAT